>CAYXKH010000018.1:3065-21272 GCA_964465255.1 uncultured Isosphaeraceae bacterium | reverse complement strand
GTCTGGATGAAGGCCGGGCTGAAGGTCGGGCTGAAGGTCGGGCTGAAGGTCGGGCCGGGGGTCCCACGATCGTCTGGTTCCGGCAGGACCTGCGGCTCGATGACAACCCCGCGCTCCTCGAGGCCGCGGCCGCCGGTCCGATCATCCCGCTGTTCATCTGGAGTCCCGAGGAAGAAGGGCAGTTCGCCCCCGGGGCCGCGTCGCGCTGGTGGCTTCACCACTCGCTCGTTGCGCTGGAGAAGTCGCTCCGCGCACTCGGAGTGCCGCTGGTGATCCGCTGCGGGCCGTCGCGCCTTGCCCTCGAGTCGATCATTCGCGAGACGCAGGCCCGGGCCGTCTTCTGGAACCGGCGCTACGAACCGCTGGCAATCGCTCGCGACGCCGAGATCAAGAGCGGGCTGCGCACGCAGGCAATCGATGCCGACAGTTTCAACGCAGCACTTCTTTACGAGCCGTGGCGGGTGCGGAGCGCCGCGGGAACGTCCTTCAAGGTGTTCACGCCGTTCTGGAAGGCGTGTCTTGCCAGCGGTGAACCAAGTGCTCCCGGGGCGGCGCCCACACGGGCGCGGGCCGCAACCGGCGCTGCGATTGCCAGCGAATCGATCGAGTCGCTCGGTCTGCTTCCGCAACTCGGCTGGGCCGATGGCCTCGCTCGAGCGTGGACTCCGGGTGAAGAGGGCGGGCAGCGCGAGCTCGATCGCTTCCTCGAGAGCGGGATCACCCGCTATCGCGAGGGGCGGGACATTCCCGGCGAGGTCAACACCTCCCGACTCTCGCCGCATCTGCACTGTGGCGAGATCAGCCCACGACGGATCTGGGAACGCCTGCGGTCGTTCCGCGCCCGTGGAACAGCCGTGGCCGACGTCGACAAGTTCCTGGCCGAGATCGGCTGGCGGGAGTTCGCCCATCACCTGCTCTTTCACTCTCCCGAGACGATCACCACACCGCTGCGCCGACAGTTCGAGCGCTTCCCGTGGCGGAGCGATCCCGCGGCGCTCCGCGCCTGGCAGCGCGGCGAAACCGGCTATCCGCTGGTCGATGCGGGCATGCGCGAGCTCTGGCAGACGGGGTGGATGCACAACCGCGTGCGGATGGTGGTGGCGTCATTTCTCGTGAAGCACCTCCTGCTTCCGTGGCAGGATGGCGCCGCCTGGTTCTGGGACACCCTCGTCGACGCGGACCTCGCCAACAACACTCTCGGCTGGCAGTGGGTCGCCGGATGCGGCGCCGATGCGGCGCCCTACTTTCGGATCTTCAATCCCACCACGCAGAGCGAGAAGTTCGATCCCCACGGCGCCTACATCCGCCGCTTCGTTCCGGAGCTCGCGGCCCTTCCCGATGCCGACATTCACGAGCCCGCTGCGGCATCGTCGGCAGTCCTCGCAGAGGCCGGTGTCATCCTCGGGCGCACCTATCCGAGGCCGATCGTCGATCACCCCATGGCCCGCGCCCGAGCCCTCGAGGCCTTGAGCAGCATTCGCTTGATCGCTCCATGATCAATGTGGGGCCGACGGGGATCCGTCACACACAACCTACTGCGACGGCGCCCTCGTCGCCGCGCCCCGCCGCGCGCGGGCCGTGAGGTACGGCCCGAAGGCGATCACCGACGCCAGCAGCACCATCACCAGCACCGTCGCACCCATCAGGAACGCGCCCTGGCGCCCGTCGGCAATCACGAAGGCGGCGATGCCGGCCATGGGTCCGACCGCGTATCCGACCCCGATCAATCCCTCGTGGGTGCCACCGGCATCGACTTCGGAGTGGCCCACGGCGAGGGCGTAGTAGATCCCGGCGTAGTAGACGATTCCCTGCCCAAGGCCGAAGGCGACGAGCCCGATGCTGAGGATGACGACGCCCGGAGCGGCGATTGCGAAGGAGAAGCCGCTGACGAGCAGCGTGCCGGCCACCAGCAGCGTGCCCCAGCGACCGTGCCAGAACTTCGAGCGCCACAGCAGCACGAGCACGGCGATGCGGGCGACCATCCAGATCGCGGTGATCGGCGTTCCCAAGCGAGCGGCGACCCCGAGCTCCTGGAGCAGATAGGGCATGAGCGGCGAGAGCGCACCCACCAGCAGATAGCTGGTGGGCAGGAGCACCCGGGCGCTTCGCAGGAGGAGCGGATACTCGCGACCGACCGAGTCGCTGGTTGCGGTGTGATCGTGCGAGCCGGGGCGACGCGGCAGCGACCAGAGCAGGCCGAGGCAGAGAAGGTTCGCAGGCGCCAGCGCCACCACCGCGAGACGGGCCATGTCGCGATCGACGAGCGGGGCCATCAGGATCAACGACACCGGGACCGCCGTCGTCCAGGTGACGTTCCACCAACCGAGTGCGGAGCGAAGTCCGGGGCCGTGTCGTCCTCCACCGACGTAGCTCTCGATGATGGGCCACTGGATGGCGGCGCAGGCGCTGCCGACGCAGGCCGCGAGCCACAGCAGCCACGGCGTGCCGGGAATGACCAGAAGCGACGAGACCGCGGCCTGGATCAGGAAGATGACCCCGAGCACTCCCCGCGTCGAAAGGCGATGCTCGACGGCGCGGGTGATCTTCCCGGCGGCGAACGCTCCGACCACATAGATGAGGCCGGTGGCGAGCAGAAGGGCGAAGCTCTGGAGTTCGCTGTACCCGAAGTCCTGCTTGGTGACGAAGGCGATCCCGTTCCACATCACGCCGCTGCCCAGCGAGCCCAGGGCGGAGATCGCCAGCACGCTCCAGAGCGGAGCGGGGGGCGCGTGCGATGGACGAAGGCCCTCGGCGGACATGGCTGCGAGCGTACGCGGACGCATCGGTCAACGAGCCGGGGACCGGGCCGCGAGTTCCGGCGTCGGCGTTACAATCCGCCCGACTGTCCGCGTAGCTCAATTGGATAGAGCGTCGCCCTCCGAAGGCGAAGGTTGCAGGTTCGATCCCCGCCGCGGACGTTTGCTCATCTCCGAACTTCAGCAGCTCATCCGCGACCGCTACCACGCCACCGATTCGGCGCGGGGCGCGGCGGCGACCTTCCTCTGGTTCTCCGAAGAGGTCGGCGAGCTGGCCCATGCGCTCGGGAAGCTCGGTCGGGGAGACGTCGATCGCGACAATCTCGAGGAGGAGTTCGCCGATGTGCTGGCCTGGCTTGCCACTCTGGCCAACATCGCCGAGGTCGATCTGACTCGGGCGATGCGACGGAAGTACATCGAGGACGGCGGGCCGAAAGGAACCAAATGAGCGGCACATCGGGTGCGGCGAGCACCGCCGAGTCGGTCCCTCGCCGAGTTGACCGCATCGATGCCGCGTTTGCCCGGTGTCGAGCCGCGGGACGGGCCGCGATCATTCCCTATCTCACCGGTGGGTATCCGACGGCGGCTGCGTTCGAGTCGACCCTCCTCGAGATGGACCGGGCGGGCGCGGATGTCATCGAGATCGGGATTCCCTTCTCCGATCCGATTGCCGACGGGCCGGTCATTGCCGAGGCCATGCACACCGTGCTGGTCACAGGCGTCACGCCGAAAACGATCTTCGAAGTGGTCAGGCGTCTGCGGCCGCGCCTTGCGGTCGCACTGGTGGCGATGGTCTCGGTCTCGATCGTGGCCCGCATGGGTGTCGACCCGTTCGTCGACGCGGCTGCCGAGAGCGGGTTCGATGGACTGATCGTCCCCGACCTTGATCTGGATGACGCTGAGCCGCTGGTCCGTCGATGCGCGGCGCGAGGGCTGGCACTCATCCTGCTCGTTGCTCCCACATCCTCTCCGCAACGCGTCGCCCGCATCACTGCGCTCTGCAGCGGATTCGTCTACGTCCTCGCGCAGGTCGGCGTCACCGGCGAGCGTTCGACGCTTCCGGCAGGCCTGCCGCGCCGCATCGCCGAGCTGCGGACGGTGACCACGCTGCCCTTGGCCGTCGGCTTCGGAATCGCATCGCCCACGCAGGTCGCCGAGGTCGCCGCCCATGCCGACGGGGTGATCGTCGGATCGGCGATCGTGCGACGCATGGCCGACCCGGATCGTGCCGTCGACGAAGCGGTCGCGCTGCTCCGCGCCCTGCAGCCCGCGCTGGTCCGGGGATCTGCCGAGCCTGCCCGATGAGCGCGGCCGCTCCGATCATCACCGCCGGGAGCACGATCGTCTGTTTCGCGGCAGACATCGGCTTCGGGCTCGACCTCGAGATCGCGAGTGGTCTCTTCCCGGGCGGCGTGGGTCGTCCCAACATTCGCGAGCGGCGCACGCCGAGCCATCTCGTGCTCGATCCCGCGCCCCTCCACGTCACCCTTCCACTCGAGGATCGCGAGATCGCCGGTTTCGCCATGGAGCCGCGGGCCGAGGCGGTCCTCTTCGATTTCGGCGGCGTGGCCATTCTCTTCCGCATTCCAATTGCGGGTCCGCTCAATCGACTCATCGGACTCTCCGAAGCGCTCTACGAGAACGAGAGCCTCTCGACCCTGGCACGGACCCAGATTGCCTTGCTGGCCGAGCGATTGCGGCCCGCCCTCGATCGTCCGGAGATTGCGCCCGCGCTCGAGGACTACTGCATCCATCACGTCTCGGCGTTCGCGGAGCCGATCACCTCGGAGGCGCTCCTTCGCGAGCACGCCGCGACCCTCAGCGCCATCCTCCGCGCCGAACGCCACCCGCTGGCTTCGCAGGAGGTCTCGGAGGCGATTGCGCAGTCGATGGCGTATCGGCCCGACGATCTCCTGGTTCTCGACTGGAATGCGGCCTTCGTCGTCGATCGCGAGTTCGAGGCCCTTGCGACCATGCTGATCTTCGCGAATGTCGAACTGCTGGAGATGCGGGTCCTCGACGGCCAGCTCGATCGCCTCGTCGACCGAGCCTACGAGTCGCTCTCCCGTCGGTCGGTCCGCGACGCCCTGGGCATCGGACCTGCCCGACACGAGAGGCGGCGACTGGCCCGTCTCGAGATCGAAAGCGCCATCCTCTTCGAGCAGATCAACAACTCGCTCAAGCTCTTCGGCGACGAATACCTCGCTCGGGCCTATCGGCTGGCGGCGCGTCGACTGCACATCGGCGACTGGGAAGCGAGCGTGCGGCGCAAGCTGGAGACGGTCGAGCGCATCGAGTCGACCCTCGGCGACGAGCAGTCCAATCGAAGAATGGAACTGCTGGAGTGGATCATCATCCTGCTGATTGCGTGGGAAGTAGTCTGGTCATTCCTGAACAGGTGAACGCCGGCGGGGGCGGTGATCCGTCCACCACAACCCGCTACGGCTCCGACGCCCGCATCCCGCATGAACGATCCGATCGAACCATCCGCCGCGTCCGAGACCGCTCGCGAGGCGGCGGTGGTGATCGCCCGGCGCCTCCGCCAGCATGGGCACGTCGCCCTGCTCGCGGGCGGCTGCGTGCGCGACCGGCTTCGCGGCGAAGAGCCCTCCGACTACGACATCGCCACCGACGCAACGCCCGCCCGGGTCAGCGAGCTCTTTCGTCACGCCAAGGGTGTGGGCGAGGCGTTCGGGGTGATGCTCGTGCGGCGCGGCCGGCATGTGGTCGAAGTCGCCACCTTTCGCAGCGACGGAACCTACCGCGACGGTCGCCGACCGGAGTCGGTGGAGTTCGGCACTCCCGAAGCCGATGCGCGGCGCCGCGACTTCACCATCAACGGGCTCTTCGAGGATCCGGAGAGTGGCGCGATCATCGACTTCGTCGGTGGGCAGGCGGACCTGAGCGCGGGAGTGATCCGGGCCATCGGCGTTCCCGCCGATCGATTCGCCGAGGATCGTCTGCGCATGCTGCGGGCGGTGCGCTTCGCGGCGCGGTTCGACCATGCAATCGACCCGGCGACACGTCTGGCCATCGTCGCGACGCCGCGTCCGCTGCTCGGGGTGAGTCGCGAGCGGGTCGGCATCGAGCTTCGGAAGATGCTGAGTTCGCCGGGACGCGCGCGAGCGGTCATGGAACTCGAAGCTCTCGGTCTGGATGGCGACGTGCTCGACGAGAGTGCTTCCGCTTCTGGAACGCGGGGCGGGCGGGCGGCGCCGTCGCCGAGCCGCGTCGCGGCCCTGGGGCCGGGGGCGTCGTTCGAAACCGCCCTGGTCGCGTGGCTTCTCGACCGCGCCGAGGGCGATCTGTCGACAGGAGCGACGATCGCGGCGACGGTCTCAGCGGCGGAACTGGTCGCGGCGGTCGCGGGACGGGCCCACGCGGTGTCCGCGGCGCTTTCGCTTTCCAATGCGGAGCGTGCCCTGATTGCGAACATCCTGACCCAGTTCGCCGTAGTGCTCGACGTCCCGGTCGAGACCGGCTTCGACTCGCCGGTTGAACTGCGCTCCAAGCGGGCCGCAGGATTTCGCGGCGGATGGAGCACGCTCCCCGTCGCCGGCAGGAAGCGCAGCGCCGCCGAAGAGGGCTTCGCCGCTGCGCTGGCAATCGTCGGCGCCACCCATCCCAATCGTGCCGCGACCGTCGGGCGTGAAGTGGAGGCGCTCGCGGCCACCGGACTGGTGCCGCCGCCACTGGTGACGGGTGATGATCTCGTGGCCCTCGGGTTCACTCCCGGGCCGGACTTTCGGAGGATTCTCGATGCGGTGTACGACGCCCAGCTCGAGGGTCGAGTGGTGAATCACGTGGAAGCAGCCGCCTTGGCGCGGCGACTGACCGAATCCGACTCCTCTGGCCGCGGGTGAGGGAACCGACCCGACCTCGGCGCGTCGAACAGAGGCCGGTACATTCGAGTCGGGTTCAGGATGAGGGGCATCGCCACGCCCCGCTCCCGGCTTGGGTCTGGGCTTGGGTCTGGGCTTGGGCTTGGGTCTGGGTTTTCGGACTGACAGGCAGTGGTGGGGGTATCCTCCCGGCCTTTGGGCAGTCCCGTTCGTCAACTTCCGAGGATCAGCATGAAGTCGATCACTCCACACGTCGTCCGTCTGTCGTCCGTCGCCGTTGCCGCTCTCCTCAGTGGGACCGGCCCCGCCTTTGCCGCGCCGGCAGAGGCGCCGGCGATCACTCAGGGAACGCCTGACGACGGGATCCCGGACATCTACTTCTGCCCCATCAAGGGTCAGATGGGAACCGACGTTCACAAGAGCATCTACGAGGAAGTCGTCAAGGACATCAAGCGGGTGAAGCCCGATCTGGTGGTCTTCACCCTCAACTGCGCCGACTACAACACGATCTTCTATCTCGGTGACGACAACCCCATCGAGCAGAGCCTCAACATGCTCGGCGAGTACCGCGAGATCGTGAAGCTTCTTCGCGAGGATCTCGAGGAGTTCCCTCAGGTGATGTGGGTGGAGGACTCGGTGGGCTTCGGCTCGCTCCTCGCCCTCGCCTGGCCCGACATGTACATGACCAGCACCGCCCGACTGGCGGGCCTCGAGAAGGTGCTTCAGCCGGTGTTGAGCTGGCGCGATCCGGACGTGCGGGCCAAGATGCTCGCGGCGTGGACCGGCATCTCCAAGGGCTTCCTCGAAAAGGGCGGCTACACCCAGGAACTCGGCGAGGCCATGATGCGTCCCGAGAAGATGCTGAGCGTGGAGTTCGAAGGCCGCACGCTCAAGTGGCGGCAGGACACCGGCGGTCAGTGGGTGATCGACGGCTCCGACAAGGCGACGGCCCAGTTCTCGGCGCAGCTCGCTGAAGACATCGGCCTCTGCAAGGGCCTCGCCGACACGACTGACGACCTGGCCTTCCTGCTCGGCTACCGCGAGTACCGCAAGGTTCCCGACAGCGAGAAGCTGGTCGAGCGGTACGTCGAGGATTGGCGGCGGCTGTTCGAGCAGTCCACCAAGTGGGGGCTCGACTATCAGGACGCCATGAAGAACGCCAACGGCGAGGACGCGGTCAAGTACCTCGGCCAGGCCAAGTCGGCGCTCGAAAAGATCATCGGTGCGATGAACAAGTACCAGGCGATCGAGACCCGCTGGAGGCTGACCACTGGCGAATCGAAGGTCTCCATCGAGATCAAGATCGAGCAGATCAAGGAGCAGATCCGCGGCATCAAGTCGAGCCAGAAGCCCGGGGGCTCGAGAGGCAGTGGTGGTGGCAGCGGTGGTGGGCTGAGCGGTGGTGGCGGCGGCCGGCGTTGATCATTCCGCAGTGCGGTCCACCGGATTCCTTCCGATTCCCGCACTCCGGCCACGTGCAGCAGTCTTCCCCGCATTGACCATCCACTCGATCCGGCGACCTCGTCGATCGCTTCACAGGAACGCAGGACACCTACCCATGCACTTTTCATTCGGATCCCTGTCAGCAGTCTTCTCGACCTCGACCCGCCGCGCCGCACGCGGTGCCGCTCTGGCGGTGGCTGCGGGCGCGGTGGCCCTCGCCGCGACCTTTGGCGTTCTTCCGCAGTCGGCCGCGGCGGCGTTCGTGCCGGAGGTCGAACTGATCCTCACCAACGGATCGACCTGGCGAGGCGAACTCGGCTCGCAGGTCGAGCTGAGTTTCGTCGAGAACGGGGTGAGCCAGACGCTTGTCGGCTCCCTCGTCAAGGTCGAGAAGCTCTACGTGGTCATCAACGCCCCGGTCGCCGGCAAGGTCGGCGAGAAGGTGATCTTCCGCGCCGACCTGCGCGCTGTGAAGACCATCGAAGGGGCTCCGACCGCCGCCTCGGGTTCCGCTTCGGAGGCGTCCTCCAGCGCCGGGCCACAGGCTTCGGTGAAGGGCGCGGATGGTCTCCTGAAGTCACCCAAGCCCGGTGTGTTCGTGCTCCCCATCGAAGGCACCGTCGGCATCGGCCTGCGCTGGCAGGAGATGGACATGATCGCCAAGGAGGCCGACAAGTACGGCCCCGGTCAGATCATCGTCTTCATCGTCGACAGCCCCGGTGGCCTGGTCATCGAAGGTGACAAGATCCACGACTGCCTCAAGGAAGTGAAGAAGCGTCATCGTCTGGTGGCGTGGATCAAGGAGGCCATCTCCGGCGCTGCCTTCACCGCCCTTCACTGCGACGAGATCTACTTCATGAAGCTCGGCTCGCTGGGGGCCATCACCATGTTTTCGGGTCAGGATGCTGCGAAGGGCGTGCAGCTCCAGGCCTGGCTCGAGAAGTGCACCCAGGTCGCCGAGATGGGTGGCCGCAGCGGCATTCCGGTGCGCGCCATGATCCACGCCCCGCTCCTCTGCTCCTACGACAAGGACCCGGTCACCGGAAAGGTGACATGGTTGGAGTCGAAGCAGGGCCAGGTGGTGCTGTCGGACGAAAGGGACAATCTCGTCTTCAACGCCAGCAACGCCCTCGACAGCGGCTTCAGCGATGGAACCGCCGACACCACCGCCGAGCTTGCCAAGCTCCTGCAGCTTCCGGAGTGGTACGAGATCAGCGACTACGGCCGCAAGATCCACAAGGACTGGCAGCAGGCCCTCAAGGACTGCAGTCGCGAAGTGCCGAAGATCGTGGCCCGATTCAACTTCAAGGGCACCAGCAGCGGCGACGCCGAAGAGGTGATCGGCACGCGCATGAACCTGGTCCGCGACCTCATCAAGTGGTGGGACCGCTGCCCCAACGGGATGATGTACGAGATTCCCCGGATGACCGGCGGCGTCCCCGACAAGGATCAGCTCGAGCGCATCCTCAAGGATCTCGGCAAGCAGATGGCCGACATCCGCAAGGCCAAGCGCGACGCGGCGAGTCAGTAAGCAGACCCCGCCGAGCGATTGCCAGAACGCAGCGAGGCGTGCACGTTCCGTGCACGCCTCGCTGCGTTCTGGAGTTCGCATTCCCCATTTCCTATTCCTTCCGCCCCACCTCCGCCGGCACACCGAGGTATTCGCGCATGTGCTGGTCGTAGACCTCCTGATCGCGGTCCTTCGAGAAGTCGAGCCGCAGCTCGTTGATCACCTTGGTGCCCTGACCGATCCAGGTCTTCCAGGTCTCGGCGGAGATGTGCTCGAAGACCCACTGGCCGACGGGACCGCGGAAGGGGGGCTTGTCGAGTTTCGTGCCCGGCCGTCCGCTGCGGGCACAGAGGAAGTCGCCGCCCGCTCCGGTCGACGCCGCTGCGGCGGCGACGGCCGGTGGCTCGCGCCCAATCGATCGCAGCAGTTCCACGATTGCCTGCTGCGGCATGCGGTCACCCTTGCGGGTGGCCATCTCGTACCCGCTGGAGAGGACGACGACGGCTTTGTCGGCCCACCCGGCGCCGATCATGGCTCGACCGGCGAGTTCGTACGCCTTGCTCATTCCGGGATTCAGGCCGATGCACGTCTCGAGGCTGCCGGCAGCCTCGGCGTGTCGGCCGGCATCGAGATAGGCACGGCCCAGGCTGAAGTGGGCCATGTCGTTGCTGGGGTCGGCCGAAGCCATCTTCTCGAACTGGGTGATGCGCGTGGCGAGATCGGTCATAGGGGGAGAAGGTAGGTTCACCGCCCCGCGCCGGACCTTACACTGCGACCCGTTCGGAATCGCATCACGTGTCGCACCCCCTTCCAACCCTGGCCACGCCGCTGGCCACATCGCTCGCGGGCGTGCCGCTGCGCAATCCGGTCATTGCCGCGGCCGGCACCTGCGGCTACGTCGACGAGCTCGCCGACGCCTTCGATCTCAGAGAGATCGGCGCCGTCATCTCCAAGTCGATCACCCGCCTTCCGCGCGAGGGCAACGCCCCCTGGCGGGTGATCGTGCTCCCCGCCGGCATGCTGAATGCGGTCGGTTTGGCGAACGTCGGGCTCGCTCGATTCCTGGACGAGAAGCTCCCTGCCGCGCAGTCGCTGGGCACGACCTTGATCGGGTCGATCGCCGGTCACAGCGTGGAGGATTACGTGGCCATCGCCGCGGCCTTCGACGCCCAGCCGACCCTCCCGATCGTCGAGCTGAACGTGTCGTGCCCGAACACCGCCGACGGTCTCATGTTCGGCGAGGATCCCGCCTCGCTTCTCGGGCTGCTCTCCGAAGTGCGCCCGGTGCTGACGCAGACGAAGATGCTGGTCAAGCTCTCGCCCAACGTCAGCGACATCGTGGCCATGGCGGCCGCCGCAATCCAAGGCGGCGCGGACGGGCTCAGCCTCATCAACACCATCTCGGCCATGGCCATCGACGTCGATTCGCGCGAGCCGCGGCTCTCCAACGGGCGTGGCGGCCTGAGCGGACCAGGCGTCCATCCGATTGCCGTGCGCATGGTCCACGACGTCTATCACCAGGTCGCTCGCGACGCCGGCGTTCCAATCGTCGGGCTCGGCGGCGTGGCCTCCTGGCGGGATGCTGCGGAACTCATCCTCGCGGGTGCGACCTGCGTGGCCATGGGAACGGCGCTCTTCGTCGATCCGCGGGCGCCGCGGGCGGTGGTCCGCGGCCTCGAGCGATGGGTGAAGGAGCAGGGCTGCCGTTCGATTGCCGAACTCGTCGGTGCCATCCGCAGGCCCGCATCGGCATCTGCATCCGCATCGGCATCTGCATCCGCATCGGCATCCGCGGCAGCGGCGGTCGCGTCCTCCGGGCGGGGCAAGGCATGAATCGCCGGGAGCGAGAGCGCTTCGACTCCATCCTCGAGACCATCGTCGAGTCGCTTCCCGAAGCGATCCGGCACCTGCTCGAGGAGGCTCCGGTGATCGTCGACGATCGGCCGTCGCGGCGACTGCTCCAGGAGTTGGGGATGGACCCGCGCGACGAGACCCTCTGCGGTCTTCATTCCGGAACGCCGCTCACCCATCGAAGCATCGACCAGACCATGGAGCTTCCCGAGACGATCCATCTCTTCCGCGAAGGAATCGTCGAGCAGGCCGGCGGCTGGGATCAGCAGGATGTCGACGGCGAGCTGATGGGAGGCGAGGAGTCGGTGACCCGCGAGATCCGCATCACGCTTCTTCACGAGATCGGGCACCACTTCGGTCTCGACGAGGAGGATCTCGCTCGTCTCGGCTACGAGTAGCGAGCGATGGCGCCGCGGCGTGGGTCGCACCTCCGGGCATCGTGCGCCCGATCGCCTTTTCCAATTGATGGCCATCACCTTCACCATCTCCGCTCGAACGAGCACCAATGCCGCCCGCCTCGGTCGTGTGGAGACGCCGCACGGCGGATTCGACACGCCCGCCTTCATGCCGGTGGCGACGGCGGCGACGATGAAGGGGCTCTCGCCTGCGCAGGTGCGCTCGACCGGCTCGCAGATCATTCTCAACAACGCCTACCACCTGCTGGTGCGGCCCGGCGCCGAGGTGCTTCGGCACTTCGGCGGCTCCCATCGCTTCATGCGCTGGGACGGCCCGATCCTCACCGACTCGGGTGGCTTCCAGGCCTGGTCGATGTCCGATGTGAACACCATCAACGAGGAGGGGGTGACTTTCCGCTCCTTCGTCGACGGCGCGAAGATCATGCTGAGCCCGGAAGGCTCGATTGAGATCCAGAACGCAATCGGCGCGGACATCATCATGGCCTTCGACGATTGTCCGCCGAGTGTGGCGGACGAGGATGGAGCAGTCCCGCGCTCGAAGGTGACCGGCGGGGTCACGCGAACTCGCCCGGTGATCCGCGATCACGCGGCGCGGCTGCGCGAAGCCCACGAGCGGACGGCCCGTTGGCTGGTCCGCTGCAAGGCCGCCCACCGCAGGCCGGAGGATCAGGCGCTCTTTGGGATCGTGCAGGGCGGCACCGACCTGGCCTTGCGGAAGGCTTCGGTCGAGGCGGTCTGCGGGGTCGATCTCCCCGGATACGCAATCGGTGGTGTTGCCGTCGGGGAAGGCACCCAGGAGATCCGCCGGGTGGTCGAGTTCACCGCGCCCCTCCTTCCCGAGGGCAAGCCGCGATATCTCATGGGGGTCGGCTTCGAGCGGGACATCGTCTCGGCCGTGGCGGCCGGGATTGACATGTTCGACTGCGTCCTGCCCACTCGAAACGGCCGCAACGCCCTGGCCTTCACCCGGACGGGCCCGATCCGGTTGCGGAACGCCAGGTTCCGGCTCGATTCGGAGCCCATCGACCCCGACTGCGACTGCGAGACCTGCCGGGGGGGCTTCAGCCGGGGCTATCTGCGGCACCTGTTCATGGCCGACGAGATGCTTGGGCCCACCCTGGTCAGCCTCCACAACATCCGGCACTTCCAAGCCCTCCTGCTGGACATCCGTAAGGCGATCCGACAAGATGCGTGGTCTTTGCTCGACCGGGACTGGCCGGTCCTGCGAGACGCGGCGCCGTCGTCGGCATCGCCGTCTGCGCCGGCTCGCTCGCCATCGTCCGGGCCATCGTCTGGGCCACCGTCTGGGCCACCGTCTGGGCCACCGTCTGACTGATGCCGGAACCCATTGTGCCGGCTCTCGTTCGCCCGCCGCTCCCGGGGCTCGGACGCCGCCGAGACCGAGTCTGCCTCAACAGCTCGAGGTTGCTCGAACGGCTCGGGCAGCAAGGGGACCCGACCCGCCGCGATCTTTCGGCGAGAGGTGCGGCGGCTGGGACCGGTGACCCTTCCGAAGTTCGACTGCGATTGCCCGACTGAACGCCACTGACCCAATGGACCCGACCGACGTCTCCCCGATTGCGAACGCCTACATGAGTGACACCACCTCCGGATTGTTGTTCGACCACGGAAGCCTTCTTCTGGCGGCGGCACCGCCGCTCGCGGGCCGGCCGGCACCCGCCGGCACCACCGCGGCGCCGGGCGCTCCCGCCAGCTCGCCTCCTGCCGCGGCGATGGATGCCTCGTGGCTCTACATCCCGCTGGGGCTGATGGCGGTCCTGGTGGTGGTCTCGATGCTGGGTCAGCGCAAGGAGCGCAAGCGCCGCGAGGCCCTCCTCGGCGCCGTCAAGAAGCACGACCGCGTGCAGACCATCGGTGGCGTCATCGGCTCGGTCGTCGAGGTGAAGCCCGACACGGTCGTGCTGAAGGTCGACGAGAACTCGAACGTCCGCATGACCTTCGCCCGTTCGGCCGTCCAGCAGATTCTCAAGGAAGCGCCGGAGTCGGCCGAAGCAACGTGACTTCCACCGCTCTCTGCATTTCCGCCTGCGGTTGCGTCTCCGACGACGCGGTCCGCACCTGATTGCTCCCCTGCGGGCCTGGGCCTGCACGCCAGTGCCATTTCCGAATCGATTCCTCGATGCGTCATCCCCTGCTCAAAACCGTCATCGCCGTCTTCGTCATCCTGCTCTGCGCGTGGTATCTCTACCCGCCGAAGGAGCGGCTGCGACTTGGCAAGGACCTCCGCGGTGGCGTGAGCATGGTCTACACCGTGCGCATTCCCGACGGATCCGACCGCACCACCATCCTGACCCAGGTGGTCGAGGTTCTGAAGGATCGCGTCAACCCGACGGGCGTCCTCGACATCACCATCCAGCCGCAGGGAGCGGAGCGCATCGAAGTGGTCATGCCGCTGCCGAGCCCCGAGGTGCGGGCGCTCCAGGTGGAGTACCGAAACCAGCTCGACGCCCTCAGTCGCAGCGCCCAGATCACGCCCGCCGACATCGAGGAGTCGCTGCGTGCGGGGACCGCGGCGACTCGATTCGCCAGCGCCGGCGGCCGTGGTCAGCAGATCCAGGAGGCCTACACCCGCTCCCGCGAGCTTCGGGCCCAGCTTCAGCAGGCCATCGGTGAAGCCGCCGCTCCCGAGGCGATCACTGCCCTCGAGTCGCAGATCGCCGACACCGAGATCGCCGAGGAGCGCCTCCGCGGCGAGCTCCTGGCGATGGGCATCGATCAACCTCGCCTGATCCGGGCCCTCGGACTTGCGGATTCGCCGCAGGTGATGCGAGACGAGGCCGGCAAGGAGATCCTCGGCGACGATCAGAAGCCCAAGGTCGGACCGGGCGCCCGGACCATCGAACTCTCGGCGATCAAGACCGAGTTCCCGCACGTCGCGGAGTCGATTGACGCACTCGTCTCGGCCCACGACGCCTACGCCGTCAGGCGCACCTCGCTTGACGATCCGGAAGATCTGAAGCGGCTCCTGCGCGGCGCGGGTGTCCTCGAGTTCCGCATCGCCGTGCGGGATTCGCGTCCCGAGGGCGTGAATCCGGATCAGCTTCGCACCCAGCTCTCCGCCGGTGGCCCCACGGCGGCGGAGTCGACGGTCACCAGTTGGTTCCGGATCAACGATCTCAAGCAGTGGTACGACAACGACCAGGATCGCCTCGCTCTCGAGGCCGATCCAGTGACCTTCTTCCGCGGGCGGGATCTCGTCGCCGCGGAGTGGCAGGACTCGATCTATCTGCTCCTCTACACCTCGCCCTCGAAGAGCCTGGTGCACTCCGCCGAGCAGCGGTGGACGATGGAGCGGGTGACCCGCACGGTCGATCAGATCGGTCGACCCGCCGTGGCCTTCAGCCTCGACCAGACCGGCGGCACCCAGATGGGCCGCCTGACCGGGGCCAACGTGCAGGAGAAGATGGCCATCGTCCTCGACGGTCAGGTCTACTCCGCGCCGGTTCTTCAGAGCCAGATCAGCGGCAGCGGTCAGATCACCGGCTCCTTCAGCCAGGCCGAACTGTCGTACCTCACCCGAGTGCTCGCGGCCGGGGCCCTCGAGGCGAGGCTCAGCCCCGAACCGATTTCAACCAGCATCCTCGGCCCCTCAATCGGTGGCGAGAATCTCCGGCTTGGCCTTCAGGCCTGCGTGCTCTCGGTGGTCGTGGTGGGCCTCTTCATGGTGGCGTACTACTTCTTCGCGGGGGTGATCGCCATCATCGCCCTGGCGTGCACCGGCGTGATGATCTTCGGCACGATGGCGATGCTCGACAGCACCTTCACGCTGCCGGGTCTGGCCGGCATCGCCTTGACCATCGGCATGGCCGTCGACTGCAACGTGCTGATCTACGAGCGCGTGCGGGAAGAGATGGTCAACAACGGCGAAGACCTGCGCAGCGCCCTGCGCATCTCCTTCCGCCGCGTCTTCAACACCATCGTCGACGGCCAGCTCACCAATCTGATCGTTTCCGTGGTGCTCGTGAAGGTGGCGACCGCGGAGGTGAAGGGCTTCGGCGTGACCATGATCATCGGCGTGCTGGCGACGCTCTTCATGGCCCTGGTGATCACCCCGATCCTCTTTCACGTCTACACCAACATCTTCAAGTTCCGCACGCTGCCGATGCTTCCGACGGTCATCCCGGCGATCCACCGCCTGCTCGAGCCGTCGATCGACTGGATGGGCAATCGCAAGATCTTCTACATCGCCAGCATCGTGGTCTGCGTGGCGGGCCTGGGCCTGGTCGCCTCGCAGGGTGTGGACATGCTCGACACCGAGTTTCGCGGTGGCGTCTCGCTGACGATGACGACGCGAGTTGCCAAGCCGGGCGAACTCGCCGACGCCGCGAACGGGCGGCTGCTGGTCTCGCGGGCCGAGATCGAGCGCGACATCCGGGCCATCGGCGAAGCAAAGCGGGACGATCAGATCCTGTCGCAGCTCCGGGCCGCCGCCGTGCTCACCGTCGGCGGAGTGACTTCGGATTTCCAGGCCACCACGTTCCAGATCAAGGTTGCCAATCCGCGCGGCGTGGCCGACGACCTCGACATTTCGAGGACCGTCACCACGGCGGTGGTCGACCTGCTTCACGACAAGCTCGATGCCGTCCCCGCTCTCAGCTTCAGGGGAATGAACGATGTGGCTCACGCCGCCTACACCTTCGCCCTCGAAAAGGACCGGCTGGGCGACAACATCGGTCGACGGGACATCGCCGAGGCGGTGGTTGGATTCCTCGGAGGCGTGGGCATCGTCGTCGATGACATCGTTCCGCCGGTCACCGAAGGGGGGGCGCTCCAGCGGATTCAGCGCATGCGTCAGCAGCCTGACTTCGTCGCGACAGTCGGACGGCAGGCGCGGGTGGTCGGTCTCGTGCCGGTCACGCCCGGCGATCCGTCCGCGGGATACTCCTCGGTCGCGGTGCTGGTGCGCGATCCGGAGCTCGACGGCCGAAAGGTCGATCTCGAGTACTGGGATCAGCGCCTCGCCGGACCCGAGTGGAAGCTGGTGTCGGAGGCGTTCCGTCAGGAGAGCAGCCTGGATCAGGTCAGCAGCTTCTCCTCGGCGGTTGCCCGCACGCTCGCCGCTCAGGCGTGGGTTGCGGTTGGGCTGAGCATGCTCGGCATCATGGCGTACGTCTGGTTCCGATTCTCTTCGCTGCGCTATTCGGTCGCCTCGCTCACGGCCACGGCCCACGACGTCATCGTCGCTCTGGCCGCACTGGCGGCCACGCACTATCTCGCCAACACGGCGCTCGGACGGATGCTGCTGATCGAGGAGTTCCGCATCGACCTCAACGTCGTCGCGGGACTGCTGACACTGATCGGGTACTCGCTGAACGACACGATCGTGATCATGGACCGCATCCGCGAGAACCGCGGCAAGCTTCCGATGGCGAGCGCCCGGGTGATCAACCTGTCCTTGAACCAGACCATGAGCCGCACCATCCTGACCGGCTTCACGGTGCTCATGGCCGTCGGAATCCTCTATGTGCAGGGCGGCACCGGAATCCGACCGTTCGCCTTCGTGCTCCTCGTCGGATTGATCACCGGCGCGTACAGCTCGGTGGCCATCGCGGCCCCGCTGGTGTGGACCGGGGAGAACGTCCCCGAGCCGTCATCGCGGCTCGGCGGACGGCGAGCAATCACGACCACTGCGGGAGCCACGACCTGACCCGCGGGGGGAACGGATCGGACGATCGGTTCGGACACGCATTTCGGCACACGCCTCACTCCTCTCTCCTGCGTGGTACCCACATGGCTCAGGGAACTCGAATCGCGTTGGTCGTCACCGTCCTGCTGGTCGGGGCGACGATGCTCTACTGGCTGCTCACGGCGGGGAACAACCCGGCCCCAGCCTCAACTCCACCCGCGGCGCTGCCCAGCGCCGGGGGTTCGCTCGACGGCGCCCGAACACCGGCGACCGACTCGGCCTCGCGGCAACCGGCTGGGAGCAGTCCGGGAGTGAACACCCCGACCTCGGGTGGCGGTCGATCGGGAGCGACTCCAACGACTCCGCTGCCTGGAGGCGCCTCGTCGCCCGTCCGCTCCGCGACCGGAGAGCGCTCGCTCGCGCCCAACACGCCTGCGGGCCCGCGGCCGCTGGTGCCCGCGATCACCTCGCCCACCGCTGGTGAACGGCCGCTCTCGCAGGGCGGACCGGTCGCACCGGGTGCACCCCTCGATGGAGGTGCCGGCGGCGCCTCGTCGGGACGACCGGGCGCGGCGGGCGCTGCAGCGACTCCACCGACCACGCCGGGTGAACGACTCGTTCCCGAGGTCGGCGGCAAGGACGATGGTCCGCCGCCAGCGCCTCCGGTCAAGGTGTCGGAGCCGGTGACTCCCCCGACGTCCACCCCACGCCCAGCCCAAAGCCCAAACCAAAGCCCAAACCA
>CAYXKH010000018.1:0-2965 GCA_964465255.1 uncultured Isosphaeraceae bacterium | reverse complement strand
CCAAAGCCCAAACCAAAGCCCAAACCAGAACCCGCCTGTTCGTCCCGCGCCGCCCGCGGCCACACCAGCGGCTCCCTCGGGGAGCGGTCCATCCGGCGCTCCCGCGTTCACCGAGTACGCGGTCCGCGACGGCGACACCATGGTCACCATCGCCGAGGAGTGGTTTGACGATCGCAACAAGTGGGACCTCATCGCCAAGGCAAACCCGGGGGTCGACCCGACCCGGCTGCGAATCGGCCAGACGCTCCGACTGCCTGCGAAGAGCGCGGTCGCTGGCGCAGGAGCGGCGCCGTCGGCTCCGCGCACCCCGCCGCAGACACCACCCGCCTCGCCAGCGCTGGGTGCCGGCGAGCGACTGCATGAGGTGAAGACCGGCGACACGCTCTTCTCGATCGCCCGCTCGTACTACGGCACGGTCGAGCACTGGAAGCGGATCTACGAAGCCAACCGCGCCCAGATCGGCAGCGACCCGGCGGCGCTCAAGGTCGGGACGAAGTTGAAGGTCCCGGCGAAGCCGGCAGGCTGAGCCTCGAAGAATTCGGGCGCCACGCTCTCGCGAAAACTTCGGTGCCACGCTCTCGCGAGCGAAGCGAGCAGGAGCGTGAACACCGGTCGTAAGCGTCCACGAATCGACGTCATCGCATGGGCCTTGACGCGCCGAGCTCGCGCGTCTCAGCGGCCGACCTTGGCGAGCCGCCGCCTTGACCGTTCATCGCCCTTGAAGCGAGCATTCAGGAACGCTTGGACCAGCTCCCAGCCCAAGGCTTCTCCGACGACGCGGCCGCCGAGGCACAGCACGTTCATGTCGTCGTCCTCCACCCCTTGACGAGCGGAGTAGCAATCCGAGATGAGCGCCGCCCTCACGCCGGGGACTTTGTTGGCGGCGATGCACGCGCCGACGCCGCTGCCGCAGACGGCAACGCCGCGGTCGATGGTGCCGCCGGCGATGGCTTTCGCGAGCGGCACGACGTAGTCGGGGTAGTCGTCGCCGGGGGCGAGGCGAGGAGCGCCGAAATCAGTCACGATGTGTCCGGCGGCGGTGAGCGCCGCGGCGAGCTGGGTTTTGAGTGCGAAGCCGCCGTGATCCGCTGCGATGCCGACACGCATGGGGTGTTCTCCGCGGCGACCGGGTGCTGGCGGGTCAGCGTGTGACTGGTCGCTCACTCCTCACCTTCTTTCAACAACTGCTTGCGGATCGCCTGCAGCTCGATGAGGCGGTCCGGGCTGAGCTTGGGGTAGGACATGTCGAGCCCGCGGAACGTCTGGAGAATGATCTCGGAGACGATGAGCCGCGCATTCTCCTTGTCGTCGGCGGGGACGATGTACCAAGGGGCGTCGATGGTGCTGGTGGCGCTCAGGCACTCTTCGTACGCCTCCATGTACTGAGGCCAGAAGCCGCGTTCCTTGATGTCGTCGCCGCTGAACTTCCAGTTCTTGTCGGGCTCTTCGATTCGGGCCAGGAAGCGCTTGCGCTGCTCCTCTTTGGAGAGGTGCAGAAAGATCTTGACCACGCGCGTGCCATTGCGGTGCAGGTGCGCCTCGAGGTCGACGATGGAGCGATACCGCTCCTTCCAGATGTCCTTGTGCTTGAGCACGGCGTCGGGAAGCTGTTCGCTCTGGAGGATCTGCGGGTGGACGCGAACGATGAGCACTTCCTCGTAGTAGGATCGGTTGAAGATGCCGATGCGACCTCGCTCAGGAAGGCTGCGGGTCGTCCGCCACAGGAAGTCGTGGTCGAGTTCGGTCGCGCTGGGGTGCTTGAAACTGAACACCTGGCAGCCCTGCGGATTGACCCCCGACATCACGTGACGGATGGCCCCGTCCTTGCCCGCGGCGTCCATCGCCTGGAAGATCACCAGCAACGCGTAGCGGTCGGACGCGTAATGACGGCGCTGCAGTTCGCTCAGCTCCTCCACCTGGTTGTGGAGCAGGGTGTTGTACCTTTTCTTGGACTTGTAGACCGGTTTCACGAGCGTCGGCCACTTGTTCAAATGGACCCCTTTGCCCTCAGAGACTCGGAAATCGCCGGAGTTGATCTTCTTCATGTGTACTCTCCTCGCGCGCCCGCTCCGTTCCGTACCGCGTGCGCCGATGAGAGCGCCTCGAACCCGGCAATGACGTCGAACAGTTCCTCGTCGATGCCGGCCTGCCGTACGCGATGGAACCTTCCCTTGAACCGCTCCAGCAGGTCGTCGATGTTCTTGTCCGCCCGCTGCATCGCCGCCAACCGGCTGGCGTTCTCGGTCGCGAGGGACTCGGCGCACGCCCGGAAAAGCGAGACGAACAGGTACTCGCGGATGAATCCCCGCATGGTTGTGGCCCCGTCGCCCATGATCTGCGGCAGGTTCTTTGCAGGCCAGGGCGTCGCCGCGAGGTTGTTCCGCCACTGCCCATCCAGAGGAAGCAGCCGCTGATCGAATGGCGAATACGTCCGCCCCGCCGCCGCTCCACCCCCGAGGGTGGGACGGTTGTAGATGAGATGGAGCTCGGCGTCGCCGCGCTCCTGCGACTCGGTCGCCACCAGAAGCTCCCCGACCAGCGGCGCAATGGCCTCGACGGAACTCGGCACGTCGAACAGGCCGACGGGCGGAACGCCGGCGTCCGCGAGCCGCTCATGCACTCGCTCGCCGACCGCCCACACCCGATGCTTGCCGGGCAGAGCCGCGAGCTTCTGCATGGCATACTCGGCCACGATCTCGTTGAACTGGCCCACCAGCCCTTGGTCGGACCCGAACACAACAACGCCGATCGTGACCGACTCTGAATCCCGCCCTTGCTCGACGGCCGCGGCCGCCGGCGTGCGCTCGCGAAAGCAGACGCCCAGGCCCAGCTCCACCGTTCGTGAATAATCGGCGAGCGCCAGTACGGACCGTTCATACTGGCCGATGCTGGATGCGGCCAGGGCCTTCATGGTGCGCACGACCGATTGGAGCTCACCGGCGCTGCTGATCTTGCGGCGCAGGCT
>CAYXKH010000017.1:17139-26494 GCA_964465255.1 uncultured Isosphaeraceae bacterium | reverse complement strand
GATCGCCGCATGAGCACCACCACCACGACTTCGACCCTCTCGGCCCCGCGGCGATCACTGGAGGCGGCGAAGTTCGCGCACGACATGCTGTTCAAGCTGGCCACCGAGTTCCCCGAGGACAAGGCGGCCTTCCAGACCAGCCCGACCGACAACCATCTCCTGTGGCACCTTGGCCATCTGGCGATGGACTATCACTGGTTCGCGGCGGCCATCGATGGCAAGCCCGCCGGTGTGAGCGATGAGGACAACAAGCTCTTCGGAATGGGTTCGAAGCCGCTCCCCGATGCCAACGCCTACCCGCCCCTGGCGGAGCTGCGCCGCCGCTTCGACGTCGGTTGGAAGCGATTCGCCGCTGCGGCTGAAGCGCTCCGCGAGGAGGACGCACCCAAGCCCGTGTTCGGAGAGAGCAGCGGTTTCCTGAAGGATCGGCTCGACACCGTCGACAAGGTCGCCTGGCACGACGGTTGGCACGCCGGCCAGATCTCCGGCCTGCGCAAGGCGCTCGGACTGAAGGGTGTGTTCTGAGGAACTGCGTAGTCGTGTGCAAGGGGGCTCGCCGGTCCCGGTCCGGCGTCGGGCGCTGTCGACGCGGCGCGGACCGGGACCGCTGACCATCCGGCGGCCGAGGTTGATCGCCACAGGCTGCTCGATCCCCAGAGGACCAGCTCGGACCAGCTCGGACCAGCTCGGACCAGATCAGACCTGCGCCGGCATGCGCTGCGAGCCCATCTGCTGCGCCATCTGGCCGAGATCGATGCCAAGGTGCGCCGCCACGCGCGTGCCGTAGTCCTGGTCGGCGCGGAAGAAGTGGCAGAGCTGCCTCATCTGGACTTCCGGGCGGGCCTGACCCAGCACGCCGGCGATCCGCCGCGCGAGTCGGTCGCGATGTCCGTCGTCGAAGAGGCGATACAGATTGCCCACCTGGGTGAAGTCATCGTGATCGACGGTGCTGTCGAAGCGATCGACCACCGCCTCGCCGAGCTTCCACGCCGGATCGGCGAAGGAGGGATCGGGCTTGGGGGCCGAGGCGTGGGTGTTGGGCCAGTAGTTCGGAGCCGCGCCGTAGTTGGCGGCATCGGCGATGGCCCCGTCGCGGTTGTAGTTCATCACCGGACAGCGCGGCTTGTTCACCGGCACCTGATGGTGGTTCACGCCGAGCCGATGCAGATGGGTGTCGGCGTAGGACATGAGCCGGGCCTGAAGCATCTTGTCGGGTGAAGGGCCGATTCCCGGGACGAACGCCGAGGGCTTGAACGCAGCCTGTTCGACTTCCGCGAAGTAGTTCTCGGGATTGCGATTGAGCTCCATGATGCCGACCTCCTGAAGCGGGAATTCCTGGTGCGGCCAGACCTTGGTCAGGTCGAAGGGATTCCAGCGGAAGGTCGAGGCCTGGGCCTGCGTCATGATCTGCACGCTCACCCGCCACTTCGGGAAGTCGCCGGTGGCGATGGCGTTGAAGAGATCGCGCTGATGCGATTCGCGATCGGCCGAGATGAGCGCACCGGCTTCGTCATCGGTCAGGTTCCTGATGCCCTGCATGCTCCTGAAGTGGAACTTGCACCAGAAGCGCTCTCCGGCGGCGTTCACGAAGGAGTAGGTGTGGCTGCCGAAGCCGTGCAGATGGCGGTACGAGGCGGGGATGCCGCGATCGGAGAAGAGGATCGTGACCTGATGGAGGGACTCCGGGCACTGGCTCCAGAAGTCCCACTGCATGTCCATGTCCCGCACATTGGTCTGCGGATGGCGCTTCTGGGTGTGGATGAACATCTGGAACTTGTACGGATCGCGCACGAAGAAGACCGGGGTGTTGTTGCCGACCAGATCCCAGTTGCCCTCGTCGGTGTAGAACTTCACGGCGAACCCGCGGACATCGCGCTCCGCATCGGCGGCGCCGCGCTCGCCGGCGACGGTCGAGAAGCGCATGAACAGCTCGGTCTTCCTGCCGAAACTCGAGAAGATCGAGGCCCGGGTGAATCGGGTGATGTCGCCCGTGACCGTGAACGTGCCGTACGCCCCGGAGCCCTTGGCGTGAACCACGCGCTCGGGGATGCGCTCGCGGTTGAAGTGCTGCATCTGCTCGAGCAGGGCGACGTCCTGCATGAGAACGGGGCCGCGGGGGCCTGCGGTCAGCGCGTGCTGCACGCCGATGGGGGCGCCGTCGGCCGTGGTCAGGAGGGGACAGAGGGAGTCGGGACGGGCGTTCGGTTCTGGCTTGAGTTCTGGCTTCATGGCGTGGTCCTCGAGATCGACGGTCGGAGACAGATCAACGGCATAGGTGTAGGGTGATTCCGATCATTCGTCCAACCGATGCATGCGATTGCAGCGATCAGGAATCTCAATGGATCCAAACGACCTCTCGATCCGAGACATGGAAGCAGTCGTCGCCGTCGCCACCCACCAGCACTTCGGCCGGGCGGCCGCGGCCCTGGGCATCGCCCAACCGACGCTGTCGTCCCAGGTGCAACGCGTGGAGCGGGCCCTGGAGGTCACCCTCTTCGAGCGCACCTCGCGACGATTTCTGATCACTCCGGAAGGCCGTCGCCTGCTTCCGATTCTCCGCGAGACTCTGGAGTCGGCTCGACGACTCGCTCCAACCCGCGGGCCGGGCAAGGGGCGAACGAAGGGCACGTCGCTTCGCCTGGGGATCATCCCGACCCTGGGCCCGTACCTGATCCCGCACCTGCTGCTGCCGCTGGGCCGCGCCGGTGCCGCCGGTTCGCTTGCCATCACCGAGGAGCAGACCGCATCGCTGATCGAGCTGGTGCGTGACGGGGCGTTGGACGCGGCGCTCCTCTCGCTGCCGGTTTCGCATGACGCCCTCGAGTCGATGGGCCTGTTCGACGAGCCGTTTCGGCTGATCGCACCGCGCGAGTCGGCGATTCTCGCCATCGACCGAATCACTCCCTCGTCCCTGCGGGCCAGCGACATGCTTCTTCTCGCCGAAGGCCACTGCCTGCGGGAGCAGGCCCTGGCCATCTGCGGGCGCCGCGGCGGGACCACACCGCGGTTGGTGACCACCAGTCTGGAAACGCTCAAGTACCTGGTGGCGGCGGGTGAGGGCTATTCGCTGCTCCCTCTGCTGGCCTGCGGACTGCCCGCCGGATTGCCCGGACTGGTCCGGGTGCGGGCCTTCGACGACCGCGCCCCGGCGCGGCGAATCGGCCTCTGCTTCCGCCGCTCGCACGTCGGGCGCGAAGCGATCATCGCCCTGGCGGCGTTCATTCGCGGCCACCTCCCGGCGGGGCTCGAGCCAGTCGAGGACGCGACGTTTCCGGCCTCGGGTGTGCGCTGTCGGCGGTGCTGAGCGGGGCGCCAGCGGCAGCACTTTGGCAGCCCTCGGCGGAGCTGAGCCGTCTTGGTGGCGCCCAGAGGAAGGCTCGCCCCGAACTCCGCCCGGAACTGGGCGCCTCGGATTCATCCGAGGAGCGGAAGCGTGCGAAGCCATGCGAGTCCATGCGAACCCACGCTCCGAGCCACTCGACACCCGCCCCCCGCTGGATGGGCCGCTGGCTCCTCGCCGCCGCCGTGTACAACCTCCTCTGGGGCCTCGCCATGGCGTTGGCGCCAGTCTGGACTCTGGGATTCCTCGGGGTCTCGCCGGAGAGCCGCGAGATCTGGCCGCAGCTCTGGGCCTGCATCGGGATGATCGTCGGGGTCTACGGCATCGGGTTTCTGATCGCGTCGCGCAATCCGCTTCGGCACTGGCCGATCGTGCTGGTGGCGCTCCTGGGCAAGATCTTCGGACCGATCGGCTTCGTGGACGCGGCGCTGCGCGGAGCGCTGCCCTGGTCGATGGGCGTGACGATTCTCACCAACGACCTGCTCTGGTGGATTCCCTTCTCGATGATCCTCTGGAACGCCTTCCGCGCCTCGCAGCCGGCGCCTCCCGAAGGCGAGGTCACGCTCGAGTCGGCCCTCGCCTCGCTTCATGATCAGGATGGTCGGGCGCTGCGTGAACTCACCAATCTCCGCCCGACGCTGGTGGTCCTGCTGCGGCACACCGGGTGCACCTTCTGCAAGGAAGCGCTGGCGGACCTGGCGCGGTGGGAGGCCTCGATCGGGGCGGCAGGTGTCGGAGTGGCCGTCGTGGGCATGTCGCCGACTGCGCAGCACCTTCGAGCGCACGGCGAGCGGCGCGGACTCCGCACCGTCGCGTGGATTGCCGACCCCGACCGAAAGCTCTATCGAGCCCTGGCAGTACCCCGCGGAACCTTCCCGCAGTTGTTCGGCCCGCGGGTGATGCTCGGCGCCGCCCGAGCCATGCTCGGTGGTCACCGACTCGGAGCGCTCGAAGGCGACGGATTCCAGATGCCCGGGGCTTTCGTGATCCACCAAGGTCGAGTGGTGCGTGAGTACCGTCACTCGACTGCGGCCGACCGACCCGACCTCGCCGCCCTGGCCTGTCCCGTCGGGGGATGATGACGCCGCGGGCCCCGGATGGTCGCCGAGGGAGGTTCCGTCGGACTGAGCGGGGTCGTGCCGAGACCGTGAGGAAACCCCCGGATCAACTCCGCCTGTCGACGCCGAATCTCGTCGTCCAAAGTCCAGGATTGTCAAGGAAGTTGTGGCTCGCGAGGACTCAGCGGCTGAATCGGGCCCGCAGGGCCTCCGCCGATTCGGGATCGTGGCCGTTCACGTGGCGAGAGCGGGCCAGGTGGTATTCCAGATTGCCCGCGAAACAGCCCTCGGCCTCGGCCAGGTCGATGAGGGAGAGCTGGCCGCCGTCGGAGAGTCGATTGCGATCCGCTTCCCCTCCCGCGGCCAGCCAGCGTCCATCGGGACTGAAGGCGAGTGTGAAGACTCCGTTGTCGAAGAGAGACAGCGCCGCACGTTCGCGCCCGCGCTCGATGTCCCACAGCCGCACGTCGCGGAGCTCCGCCGACCCACCACCCGTGGCGAGGATCCTCCCCGATGGGTGAAACGCGGCGGACATCACCGGGCCGGCGTGAGAACCGATCTCGCAAACCAGCTCGATGCGAGCGCTGCGGCGAGATGCGCCCGCTGTCGACCCACCCTGCGACTGTTCGTCGTCGTGCACGCGCCAGAGCCTGATCCTGCCGCTGTCGTGGGTCGTGACGAAGAGATCGGGATCGTCGGGGTTCACCACGATCGTGTAGCGATCTCCATCCGGTGAGGTCTCGATGAGACCGAGGTCATCCATCGGCGTCCGGCCGGTCCACGCGGTTGCCTCGGCGAGCATCGCCGTGCCGCCCTCGAGGCGCAATGTGGCGAATCCCTCGTGGCTGGCGAGAAGGAGTTCGCCCGGTACTCCCGGAGAGTGCAGAAGGTTGTAGCGGGGATGCTCGCTGCGCAATCGCTGGTACAGCTCGCGACCGCTCGAGAGTTCGAACGCCAGCACATCTCCAGCCTTCGAGATCACGCCGACGAACCGCTCCGCGGAGTCCATGCGCATCCGCAGGACATCCCCGGGGAGCTGCTTCGACCAGCGCGGCAGCAGTTCGCCCTCCGAGAAATCAAACACCTCCAGTTGTGGTGGCGACTGGACTGCTCCGCGCACGCAGACCAGCATCTGACGACCGAGTTCGGCCGGACCATCGAGGGTTCCAGCGGCGAAATCGACAGAGGTGCTCGCGCCGCTGTCCAGATCGACCACGATGCCGCGACCCGGTCGACTGCGCACGATGGCCCGCTCCGCGTTGAGCATTCCGAAGGTCCAGAATCCGGGCGGGCGCTCCGCCAGGATCAGTTCGCGCTCGACTCGGGTCGTCCGCCAATTCCAGCAGCGAATGCCCTCGGGCGTGAGTTCGAGAAGCTGCGGACCACGTCGTTCGAAGAGGACGGGGCCTGCCGCAACCGACGGCAGCGACGCCACCATCGGCGTTCGCACGCAGGCCTCCCAGAGGGCCCAGTAGACCGGACTGGTCGGGAGCGCCAGGGCGGTGCCAATTGGCCGACCCAGGGTCTCCGGTCCCTCGGTGGCCGCGGCAATCAGCGCCGGCTCGGGCCGTATCAGGAGGTCCCGGAGGCGTGCCTCCCCGAGTGGAAAGTTGTCCCGTGTCGTGGCCCGAAGGTCGGCGACCGTGGCCCAGTGCGCCTCCACGGTGCCGGCATCGCGCACGCGGGCGGTGAGCTCCGCGCGGAGCGACGCCGCGCGGGATTCGAGCCAGAGGAACGTCAGGGTCATGAAGCCGGCGAGGGCCACCGCGCCGAGGATGGTCGCTCGGCGATGGCGTCGCAGCGATTTGCAAAGGCGATACCAGCGGCGGTCGAGCCTGGCATGCACGGCCGACCCTTCGAGCCAGCGCCGAAGATCGTCGGCCAGCGCCACTGCCGAGCCGTCGCGGCGATCCTTGGAGCTGGCGATGGCCTTGAGGACGATGGCGTCGAGGGCTGCATCGGAGGACCCGGACTGTGCGGTCGGCAGTCGCGGAACTCCTGAGGCGTCGACGATCACGTTCCCAGGTTTCAAGTCGCGGTGCAGCACGGCTCGCTGATGGGCATGGCCAACTGCGTCGGCCAGATTTCGGACCGCTTCCACGATGCGCCGCCGGCCCGCGCGACCCTCTACTCGCTGGGCGGTGGCCCAGTCGTCGAAGCGCATTCCGGAAACCAGCTCCATCACGCATCCGATGCGTCCATCGCAAGCTTCGCACGCGCCGAATACTCGGACCATCGAGGGATGATCGAGTCGGGCGGTGAGTTCGATTTCGCGCCGGAAGCGATAGCGCTTCCCGGGTCGACTCACCGCATCGCCCAAGGGGACCTTGATGGCGACGACCCGACCCGTGGCGAGCTGCCGAGCCCGATAGATCGGGCCCTGACCACCGACATTCAGGATGGACTCGATGGCATAGCTGGGAAAGTCATCCCGGAGCGAGCGCTCCGCCGACCCCGCTGCGCCCGACGAGACGCCGCCGCCTGCTCCGGATCGCCGTCGCAGACTGGCGGTGAAGCTGGCGATGAACTCCTCGGTCTCCTGCATCTCGGCGATGCGACCGCGGCATTCGGAGCAGTCGCGCAGGTGGGCGGCCGCGTCCCCGAGCCGCGCCGCATCCGCAGTGTCCGTCGGCCTCGCTTCGACCCGAACTCGCTCGAGCATCTCGAGCGAAAGACAGCCGGGACCACTCGGCCCGTCGCCGCCTGACGTCGGCCTGCGATCTCCCTGGGATGTGTCGTCGAATGCGCTCAAGGTTGCGTCCTCGAATCGCGGCGCCGAGGAGCCTGCCGGTTGGGATCGAGTCCGCCGGGACAGACCGATTGCGTCCGTTCCGGCCCAATCCCGCGTGGCATCGTCACAGATCCTCGTACAACTCGTCGAGCCTCGCCGCAATCGGGCGAAGGCGTCGGCTGACTCGGTACTGCGCGTCGTAGACCTCTTCGACGCTCATTCCCAGCCGAGAGGCCACTTCCGCGACCGAGGTTTCACGCATGGCATGGAGCTCGAACGCCTCGAGTGTGCGCTGTTCCATTCCCGAGGCCCGCAGTTCCGCGAGCGCCGCGACGAGGATCTGATGGCGGCGTTCGTCCATCCAGATCCGCTGAGCATCCGCGCTCCCCGCGCTGGTTTCGTCGGCGGCGTCGAGCGGCGTCATCATTCGATCCCGTCCCCGACGGCGAATGAGGTCGAGCACGCGGGAGCGCAGGATGGTGAGCAGGAATCCGCTCAGGCGACCACGCGAACGGTCGTACTGGCCTCGCCGCCATGCGTCGAGGAAGGTCGAGAGCGACGACTGCACCACATCGTTGAGTTCGGATTCACCGGCGCCCATGTGCGCGGCCACGGTGGGCATGATCGGCTGGCATCGCCCGACGAGCGCCCGCCACGCCTCCTCGTTGGCCGGGTCGGAGAGGCCGCTCAGGAGCGCCGTGGTGGTGCGGGTTTGTCGCCATCTGGTCGCCCATGGGGCTGGTCTCGTCGACTCTGCGTCAGGCACCGACCCGCCGCCCAGGTTTGTGCGCTGTCACGATCAAACCTACTGCCCACTCCGGACCGCCGCAATGACCAGGATTGCCCGCACCGCCGCGTGAGTCCCTCGCTTTACGCCCCCAGATCACCCCATTACGATTCCCGCCGCAGTCGCAAACAGCAGGAGCACGCGCGGCACAGTCGGCGAGATGCCTTCGGCGGGCTGACTTCGGTCGGCGTGCTCCGTTGCCCGTTCCGCGACGCGTCTGCTCGTTCGAAACAGCCGACGCCGCCACGGATTCGTGGCAACGTCGTCCGTGTGCGGCCTTGCGTCGAGTCCGCACCGCGGGAGACTCCCACCATGCCCACGCTTCTTTCGATGGCCGAGCACGAGTTCGCCCGCCACCGGGCGCTTGCCGAAGGGGCGATCGCCGCCTTGGACACCGAGCAGTTCTTTCGTCGCCCCGCACCCACGGTCAATCCGGTGGCCCTGATCGTCAAGCACCTCGCTGGGAACCTGCGTTCGCGCTGGCGCGACTTCCTGACCAGCGACGGCGAGAAGGCTGACCGCAATCGCGATGGGGAGTTCGTGCTCGAACCGGGCGATACCCGCTCGGCGCTCGAGGATGCGTGGGCACAGGGATGGAGCACCCTCGAGCGCACGCTGCGGACGCTGGGCCAGAACGATCTCGAGCGAACCGTCACCATCCGCGGTGAGGCCCACACCGTCGCCGAGGCGCTCTATCGCAGCAGTACCCACGTCGCCTACCACGTCGGACAGATCCTCTCTCTCGCGCGGCTGCTCGCTCCCGCGGCGCCGTGGCTGACGGTGGCGCCTGGAGCGAGCGGGACGGTCGTCGGCACCTACCTCCATGCTCCGCGACCCCGCGTCGACGGCGGGCTGCTCGAGGCGGTCGCCGTGCCGCGCCCGCCGCGCATCCGCCGAGTGCTGGAGACGGCGCTCTACTGCGATGACCTTGAGCGGGCGTCTGGCTTCTACGGCGACGTCCTCGGACTGCGAGTCATGAGGCGCTCGGAACGCATGCTCTCGCTCGATGCAGGTCTATCGAGTGTCCTCCTTCTCTTTCGACGCGGGGCATCGCGTGGCGGGATCGAGACCGCTGGCGGCATGATTCCGCCGCACGATGGCACCGGTCCCTGGCATCTGGCGTTTGCGGTCGATGGCGACTCGCTTGAGGAGTGGGAGGTCCGTCTCACCGCGCACGGAATCGGCATCGAGGGGCGAGTCTCCTGGCCGAGGGGTGGGCGAAGCCTCTACGTCCGCGACCCCGACGGCCACTCCGTCGAGCTGGCCACGCCGGGAGTGTGGGAGACGTATTGACGGAAGGCTCGCTTCGCTCGCGGGGGGCAGGCGCTCGCTTTGCTCGCGGGAGGGGGCAGCAGGGGGTTGCACGATTGGATGCGTGCGCGGGGTGGTTGTCCGAAGGGAGTGGTTGTCCGAAGGGAGTGGTTGTCCGAAGGGAGTGG
>CAYXKH010000017.1:0-17039 GCA_964465255.1 uncultured Isosphaeraceae bacterium | reverse complement strand
GGCGGAATCGGCATCGGCGGAATCGGCATCGGCGCCGCGATGATGGCGGCGCAGCAGGCCACGCCGCCTGCGACTGACGGCGGCGCCGTCCGTTGCAAGCCGGTCTCGATCACCATTGATCCGACCCGCGGAAGCGGTCGTTGAACTCGACGCTCCTCGCCGTCGACGCCGACGGAATCGTCTAAACCCTCGACACCAGCCGTCCCCAGACCGAATGGCGGCGATTCCAGTTCAGCCCGTGAGTTCCGAAGGGTTCCGAAGGCATGTTCGGCCGCGACACCATCAGCGCCGGTCCGGCAGGGCGTCCGCGCCGTGAGCGCGGACCGGGCTGTGCGGGCGCTGGCGAAGGTCGTTGAGCGGGTCGATGAAGGTCGGCGCGGCGCCGGTGGCGGGGGAGGTCTCGCCGTGCCGGTTGGCATGGTGCGAGTCGAGGACCGTTCCGCCGGTCAGGCCAGAGGCTGATCGAGTGATCCCTGCCGAACGATGCGAACGACTCTGGCGACCACGCCGCCTTGTTCGCGCGAGGCGGCGAGATCGACGGCGCCCTCGATGAACCACTGGCGCTCATCTTCCGGGTCGAGAATCCACTGGCGGACGGTGCCGGACGTGCCGTCGAACTCGAAGAGATCCGGGCCGCGGGCGTCGGCGGAGACGAGGATCTCCTGGTGCTCGTTCCAGTACGGCGCGAACTGCCCGCGAGCGGTGTCGGCACTGAAGAGCGGATCGGCCACGCCGCCGTAGTCCTGTCTGGCCAGCGACTGCACCCAATGAAACGCGAGGGTGCGGACCATGCGGCGCAGCAGCCTTTCGAAACGAGCCTGCTGCACCGCTCGCTCCCGCGACTCGTCGCGACGCTTCTCGAGGGCCCCGAGCCCTGCGGCGAGTTCCGACATCGGGTCGGTCCCGCGCCGGGCCCACTCCTGGGCGACACTCGAGTCGATCTGTTCGACCAGGGCGGCGAGATCCTCGATCAGGTTGGCAATCGGCTCGCTGCGAGTCGCCGGCGGCACGGCCCGAGCGAGCACCTTCTGCACGTCGGAAAGATGGTGGTAGAGGGTGTGCTCGTGGTGGGTGAGATCGAAGTCGCGGACGTAATCGGCAAACGACTTGGCTCGCTCGAGGATGTCGCGGGCAATCGACTTGGGGCTCGGACCGTGGTGAGCGCCGGGGCGCTCGCCGCTCTCCACCATGAAGGGATTCCGGGCGTCCCACACCTTGAACCACACTTCCAGCTCTTCGGCCATCGGACGAGGATGGGTGATGGCATCGAGTTCGTCCTTCATGGCGTTGGACTCCTCCATGCTCTGTCCCGGAGTCCAGAGCTCCCGCCGCCGGGCCTCGCGAGCGGCCCGCTGCTGGGCCCGCAGGATCTCCTCGGGATCGTCGAGAATCGACTCCGCGATCGTCAGGACGTCCATGTCGTACTCGGGGTCCGCCGGATCGAGCTGCTCCATGCCGAAGCGGACGAAGGGCACCAGCGGACGATCGAAGGACTCGATGAGCTCCGCGGCGCTGCCGAGGTCGTAGAGGCAGCCGGCGTCGTCGGGCTGCTCGAGTCGCCGGGCAAGACCGGTTTCCTCGAACGCAGTGAGGATCTTCTCGGCCATCTCCAGATGCTCCGCCTGCCGAGTGCCCACTGAGGCGATGAGCGCCTCGAGCGCCAGCTTGCCGTCGCCGGCGCGGCGCAGGATCTGAAGGACCAGCGGTCCGGTCACTGCGAAGCGCGACACAAGGCGTTCGAGCGGTTGATCGCGGAGCCGTTCGAGGGTCTTCTCGTTCCAACCCTTGAACCCGGGAGGCGGGCTCTCGGGCCAGAACTTCTTGCCCGAGGTGTCCGCCTTGCGCTTCTTGCGAGCGTTGTTCACGTCGTGCTCGGGCGGCTGCACCAGCACGGTTCCGATGGTGTCGTGTCCCTTGCGACCGGCGCGGCCGGCGATCTGTCGGAATTCGCCCGGGCGCAGGTGGTGCATGCCCTTCGGCCCGCCGCCCTTCGAGAGCTGGGTGAAGACGACGGTGCGGATTGGCATGTTGACACCCACGCCAAGCGTGTCGGTGCCGCTGATGACGGTGACCAGCCCCTGGGTTGCGAGTCGTTCGACGAGGCGCCGATACTTCGGCAGCATTCCCCCGTGATGGACGGCGAGGCCGTGGGGCAGCAGCTCGCGCAGCTTGCGGCCGAAGGGGGTGTCGAAGGTGTGCTCGTCCAGGGCCGCTTCGATCAGCGTGCGGCGCTCGCGATCCCTGGCATCGAGGGCTCGGGCCTTGAGCTTGGGGGCGAGTTCGGCGGCGTCGCGTCGACGGAACGAGACGACATAGACCGGGGTGAGCGACTTCTCCCGCACCTCTTCGAGCGTCTCCATCAGGAGCGTCTCGGCCTGGTAGCGGAACTCGAGCGGGACCGGTCGCTCCTTGGACGAGACCGCGGTGGCCGGAGCCCGCGTGCGGCGCTCGAGATCGAGACAGAGCGCTCCCGGTTCGTCGTCATGCAGCGTCGCCGACATCAGCAGGAAGCGAGCGTCCTTCATCTCCAGGAGCGGCACCAGCCACGCCGAGCCCCGCTCCGGATCGGAGAAGTAGTGAAACTCGTCCATCACCACCCAGCCGAAGGGCGTTCGCGTGCCCAGCCGCAGGGCCATGCTCTCGAGAATCTCCGCGGTGCAGCAGATCACCGGGGCGGAGGCGTTCACGGTGGCGTCGCCGGTCATCAGGCCGATGGCGGGGGCTCCGAAGGCGTCGCAGAGATTGAAGAACTTCTCGTTGACCAGAGCCTTGGTCGGGGCGGTGTAGACCGACCGCCGCAGGTGATCGGGCATGGTCGCATCGAGCCCTCGGGCGCCACGCCAGAACCGAGCGAAGTGGGCCGCCAGCGCAACCAACGACTTGCCGCTTCCGGTGGGTGTGGCGAGCACCACGCTGCGCTCCTCGAAGATGGCTTCGAAGGCCGCGACCTGGGCCGGATAAGGCTCGACGCCGGACGCCTCGCAGTACTCGATGAACGCCAGCAGGAGGTCACTCGCCTCGGCCGATAGCGGAACATGGCGCAGGAGCGGCGCGTCGGTCGGGGTGGGCACGGGAAGACGATATCACACGAGCGCCGCACACATGGTGACCGCACACAGGGTCACCGGGGTTCGCACCCGGATGCCACTGATCTCGAACGCCCCGAACTCTCCGCTCAGCGCCGCAGGCGACGCAGCGCTGGTCCGAGCAGGGTGCGGACCAGCCGACCCTTCCAGCGGGCCAGCGTCGGGAGGGAGGACAGGTTGTCGGCGCATCGCCGACCACATCGAGCGCAACTGCGTTCCGCGGGTGAGGTGCGCCCGTCGTTGAACCGAGTCAACCCGCAGGCCCAGATGGCCTCAGACCGCTGCGGAGTGGGCCGGAACGACGGTGCGCACGAGCTCGTCGATGATCGCGTAGTTTCGCCGCGCCAGCGTCGGAAGCTGGCGCCGTGCCGTCGGGCACTCCGCTGCGAAGGCGGTGAAGTCGTCGGCGAAGAGTCGCAGCCAGCCGTCCACCTGGGCCATCGGGGCGCCGAGATCGCACTGGAAGTCGCTTCGCCCGATCTGTCGATAGAGCCGCCGGGTCTTGGGGTGGATGGAGTAGCCGCAGGGCGCCACTCCGAGGGCCCACGCGGTGATGCCCACGTGCAGCTTGGTGGTGATCACGCCATCCATGCCGCCGATCAGCGCAGCGGTCGTCCAGTGGTCCTGCTTGGGAAGAAACCGCACGTTCGGGAGTTCCTCGGCGCCGAAGCGCCGGGCCGACTCGTAGTAGGTGTCGTCGTGATCGGCGAGCCAGATCAGTTCGACGTTGTCGCGCCCCTTGAGGGACGCCAGGGCCTGTTCGACGAGCTGCCGAAGCACCGGTTCGTGCTCACCGAGGAGCTGAAGATGCACGCCCAGCCGACGTCTGCCCGGGACCCGCGGCCCGAGCAGTTGTTCTGCCCGATGCCGCGATTTCTCAGGGATGTCGTCGGGGCGAAGGGCCAGCACCATGTCGGCCGCTGCCTCGACCCGCCCCGGATCGAGTCCGGCGTCAATCAGGAGCTGGCGACTGTCTTCGTCGCGCACGCAGACCCGCATCGCGCCGCGACACATCGGAATGACCCGCTTCGCGCCGCGCTCCGAGAGCAGCGGGCCGACGCCCACGCCCACGATCACGTACGGAGTGCGCAACGCTCGCCAGAGCCGGGCAGGAATCGTGTAGCGCAACAACCGCCGAGCCGACGCGACGGTGCCGCGATCGGCGAGGTATCCGCCGCCGCCGAAGATCGCCGCATCGGCCTTGATGCAGGTGGCCAGCCCGTTGCCGGCCGAGGCCATGAGATCGTTGCGAGAACCCAGCAGTGGCCACGGCACGCTCGGGCGCACGCCGAAGCGGCGCTCGACGTGTCCGGCGGCGAGGTCGAGCAGCAACAGATCACCGAAGTTCGGCGTGTTGTAGCAACCGTGGACGACGATGCGCGATGATGCCATGAAGGAAGAGCCGCAAACGAGAACAGACGAGAACAGACGAGAACAGACGAGAACAGACGAGAACAGACGAGAACAGAAGAAACAGAAGAGCACCGCGGGATGATCACGCAGAGGGGCTGATAGTATCGGCCCGCTGCCCCAAGGAACCCCGCGGAGGCCATTCCTCGAGCGCTTCCTCGCTGCGTCGGATTGCGTTCGCCATGCCACTGCCGCCATTCGTTCACGTCACGCCCCGGAGTTCGTCTCCCGGCCGACCGGCCGCGCCGCATGTCGCGCCTTCTGTCGAGGGTGTCGCGCGTCAGCGGCTCGATCATGTGCTCCCGCGGAGCAGCGGGACTGATTCGCGCGTGCCTGATGGAATCTTCGCGGAGTGGGAGTGGGACGGACGCCGCATGACCGTGCGCGGCGATCGCTACGCGTTTCGCCCGCTGTTCTACTGGTGCGACGCCACCCAGTTCGTCGCCTCGCCGTCGCTGGCACTCGTGGCCCAGCGGGCCGGGCTGCGGACGCCCGATGTCGAGGCCATCGCGGTCTTCCTTCATCTGGGCTACTACGTCAACGAGGACACGCCGCTCCGCGGGGTGCGCACGCTCCCGCCGACGGCGCGACTCACCTGGGATGGCACGCTGACGATCGAGACCTCGCGGTCGCTCGGAATCGCCCAGCGAGTGAGCAGAACCGAGGCGATGGATGGTTACATCGACCTCTTTCGCGCCGCCATCGCCCGGCGGCCTCCGACCGGCGAGCGCTGTGCGGTGCCGTTGAGCGGTGGCCGCGATTCGCGGCACATCCTCCTGGAACTCGTGCGTCAGGGATTCCGTCCCACCGAGTGCATCACCAGCCGCGAGCTTCCGCCGCGGGGCAATGTGGATGTTGCGCCGGCGGCGGAACTCTGCGCACGTCTGGGTCTGAACCACGTGGTGGTCTCGCCACCGCGGCGCTTCGAAGCCGAGACCCGCCGCACGTGGCGCACGAGCTACTGCTGCGACGAGCATGAATGGATGCTGGGCATGGCCGATCGGATGGCCGGCCGCTCGAACGATCCCGCCGCAAGTGGCTTCAGCACGAGCTGGGATGGAATCGCCGGCGACACGCTTTCGGCGCCCCGTCTCCAGAAGCCCGAGCACCTGCGACTGCTTCAGCAGGGGAAGTTCGAAGCGCTGGCCGACGAACTGCTGGGTCGCGACGCGACGCCGCTGATGAGCGTGCTGCCCGAGCGGTTTCGCTGCGCCGACGCTCGGGCGGTGTTGCCAGTCCGACTGGCCCGGCATCTCGAAGCAGTCAGCGGAGGGCCGAATCCGCTGGCGATGTCCAACATCTACAGCAGGAGCCGGCGCGAGATCGCCATGATGTCGACGGCGATGCTCGCGGGTGTGCCGACGGTCTACTGCCCCTTCCTCGATCACGAGCTCTTCGATTACCTCGCGGGCCTTCCCGAGGAGATCCGCTACGACCCCGGGTTCCACGACGACGTGATTGCTCGGGCGTATCCGGAGATCGCGGACGTGCCATACGCGCCGAAGAACGTGACAGTGCGCTCCGCAGCACACTTCGCCCGGTTCGGCGCCGAAGTGATGCTCCACCTCCTCAGTCGCAATCCGAGCTGGCTTCAGCTGTTGCCGCGGACGGTGTGGCAGTGGGCGACGCACGGGTTGAGCCGGGACCGGCGAGCGCGGGAGCGGTGGCTCTCGCCAAGTCGTCTCCTCTACTTCGCGCAGCTTGCGGCGCTTCTCGACGACTGCGATCACGAGCTGGCGATGCTTGCTCGCGAGCCCGGAATCGACGTGGTCGGCGGTTGGGCGACGGAGTGACGTCAACGGTCGGACCGGCTGCTCTTTGACGGCTCTTGGGCGACTACTCAGCGCTGGGGACGAGCGCCAGCGCCTGAGTTCCCTTGCGGCCAAGTCCCTGGGCCTGTGCTCTCTCGTAGAGCGACTTCGCCAGCCCCAGTGCCGGGAGCGTCACGCCGAGTCGCGCCGCTTCCTCGATGGCAATTCCGAGATCCTTCACGAAGTGATCGATGAAGAAGCCCGGCTCGAAGTCGCCGCGCAGAATGCGCGGGGCGAGGTTGGCAATCGACCAGCTTCCCGCGGCGCCGCCGCCCACCGACTCGAGGACTCGGGACGGATCGAGGCCGCTGGCCTTGGCGTAGTGCAGTCCCTCGCAGAGCCCCATCATCGTGCCGGCGATCAGGATCTGATTGACCATCTTGGTGTGCTGACCGGCACCGGGACCACCCTGATGCACGATGGTTGTGCCGAGTCGCTCAAGAATTGGAAGCGCCTGTTCGAACGCGGCGGCATCGCCACCGACCATGATCGAGAGCGACGCGTTGCGAGCGCCGACATCGCCCCCCGACACCGGTGCATCGAGGGCCATGATTCCGCGCCGCCCCGCCTCGGAGGCAATCCGCGCCGCCAGGCTTGGGCGACTGGTGGTCATGTCAATCAACAGTCGAGGCGCAGGTGACGCCGCGAGCGTGCCGCCATCTCCCACCCCGAGGTGTACCGCTTCGACATCGTGCGGGAAGCCGACCATCGAGATCACCACATCGACTCCACTGGCCGCGTCCCGAGGTGTGTCGGCCCACGTGCACGCGCCGCCCCGCGCCAGCAGGGCCTCGGCGCTTTCCTTGCGACGACTGTGAAGCACCAGCCGGTGTCCGGCATCCAGCAGATGCCCCGCCATCGAGCGCCCCATCACGCCGAGACCGAGGAAGGCGACCGAGGGAGGGGAGTTGGCATTGGGGGCGAGCATGCCGCCGACGGTAGGAGTTTGTCGGCTCCGCCGAGAGGGTCGTTGGCTGCGCCGACTGGGCGCTTCGGCTGCGCCTCCGTGTATGAGGTGTGCCGCGTGCGCGGCACCTGTGTGGCGCTCGGCACGATCGACGCGGCGCTGGCTTCGCCAGCGTGGTCGATCGAGTCGAGCGCACCGATTGGGGGGCACGTGAAGTGTTCGATGCCACGGACCGGTATGCCACCGTTGGCTTGCCAACCATGCTCCCACCCCACGCGTGACATCGCCCCCTTGGACCGCCGAGCACCAGCTCGGCCGGACGGCCACGTGCGCATCACCGAAGCCCAGTCGCATGTGGTGGCGTCGTGCGCAGGAGGTTGGTGACACGGAGTTCACGGAGGGCACGGAGAAGGAGCAGGACTTCGCGGCAGTTCACTCTTCTCAGTCTGCTCCCCTCCGTGGCCTCCGTGCTCTCCGTGCTCTCCGTGCTCTCCGAGTCATTCAACCTCTGGCTCGCGACGCGATGAATCGCGACTGCGAGTCGTTGGCGCGGAGCGTGGCGGAGAGATCGAGCACGCCAGGACCCTCGATCCGACGAATGCCCATTTCGGGCCGACTGCTCCAAGGCAGTCGTGAAGCGGGCGGGACGCCCGCGCACCAACCGCCGAGCACCAGCTCGGCCAGGCGCGGGACATGCCGTCCGACGGACGACGACCCTCACCCTCCGCCGTTCGACTCGCTGCGCTCGCTCACGGCTCCCCCCTCTCCCGCGGCGCTGCGCTGGCGGGGGAGGGGATTCGCACGCGGCACACAACACTCGTCGGCGCAGCCGACGTGCCAGTCGGCAGAGCCGACCCCCTTCTCCTACCCTCCGCGTCAATGTCTGCCCTTGGTCCAATTGTCCTCCGCCTCGGCCACAGCCCCGATCCCGACGATGCCTTCATGTGGTGGCCGTTGATGTCGATCGATGGTCGTCCGCCGCGGGTGGACACGGGATCGTTCACCTTCGAGACCGTTGCCGAGGACATCGAGGCCCTGAACCAGCGGGCCGAACGGGCGGAACTGGACATCACCGCAATCTCCTGCGCTCACTATCCGCGGGTCCGACAGGATTATCGCCTGACGGCCTGCGGCGCCAGTGTCGGCGACGGCTATGGGCCGAAGCTGGTGGCGCCGCGCAAGCTTCCGCTCGCAGCGTTGCGCGATGCCGGGGCCACGATTGCCGTGCCGGGGACCCGCACCACTGCATTTCTGGCGACGAGTCTCCTGCTGGGCCCCGGGTCGTTTCGATACGAAGTCGTCCCCTTCGATCGAATCATCGACGAGGTTGCATCCGGTCGATTCACGGCAGGTGTCGTCATCCATGAAGGACAGCTCACCTTCGGCGATCACGGCCTGACATTGCTGCGGGATCTCGGGGCGTGGTGGACCGAGCGGACCGGGCTGCCACTGCCGCTCGGCGCGAATGCAATCAGCCGCCGACTCGACCAGCGCTTCGGCGCCGGGTCGATCGAGGCGATCACCGCAATGCTCCGCGCCAGCGTGACGTACGCCCTCGACCATCGCGACGAGTCGGTCCAGTACGCGCTCGGCTTCGCCCGAGGGATGGATGCGGCCACCGCGGATCGATTCGTCTCCATGTACGTCAATCACTGGACGCTCGATTACGGCGACCGCGGTCGCGAGGCGGTGCGACGACTTCTCGATGACGCCCACGCCGCAGGACTGACTCCGGCCGCCGGCGAAGTCGACTTCGTCGGCGGCAACTAGACGCGTGCGGCCCAGCCACCGGCAGCCACCCGCAGCCACCCGCAGCGCGACGCACTGAAGCACTCGCGCCTACCCGACCCATGCCCGAGCGCCCCACACCTGATCGACCGCGAATCGTCCTTGCACGGACGCCAGGAGCGCCGCCGAATGTCGGAGCCATCCATCGCGCGGTGCTCTCGGGCTTCGTGACTCAGATCGGAGTCAAGGGCGAGGAGCGGGAGTACAAGGGACCGCGTGGCCTGACGTTCCATCTCTCGCCCGGTTCGGCGCTCTTTCGGCAGGATCCGCCGTGGGTGGTGGCGGCGGAACTGGTCGAGACCACCCGCAGGTACGCGCGAGGCGTCGGGCGCATCCGCTCCGACTGGGTCGAGCGGGTGGCGCCGCACCTGGTGCGCCGCGAGTTCTTCGACCCGCATTGGCTGGTCGACTCCGGTCAGGTCGCGGCGTGGGAGCGGGTGAGCCTGCACGGACTGATCCTCGTCCCCAAGCGGCGCGTGCCCTTCGGACCGATCGATCCCAGGACCGCACGCGACATCTTCATCCAGTCGGCCCTGGTCGAAGAGCAGATCGCGACTGATGGAGAGTTCCTCCAGCACAATCGGGAACTCATCGAGGCGTTGGAGATGGTCGAGGCCAAGAAGAGGCAGAGGGATGTGCTGGTCGATCTCCGGGCCCGCTTCGAGTTCTACGACGCCCGCATCCCGCCCGAGATCCACAGCACCCCATCGTTCGAGAAGTGGCGGCGCCATGCCGAGCGCGGACGACCACGATTTCTCTTCATGGAACGCGCCGATCTGCTCCAGCCCGGGGCCGAGGATCTCTCCGCCAAGGACTTCCCCGACACCCTCGAACTCGCGGAGCTGCGACTGCCGCTCGACTACATCCACGAGCCGGGCCAGCCCGACGATGGGGTGACCCTCACCGTTCCGATTGCGGTGGTGCTGCAACTTCCGGCGGAGCGCCTCGAGTGGCTCGTTCCGGGCATGCTCCGCGAGAAGATCATCGGACTCCTTCGAACCCTTCCGAAGCGCGTGCGAGTGCGGTTCGTCCCCGCAACCGACTTCGCCGACGGCGCGGTCGAGAGTCTGGAGTTCGGTCGCGGAACGCTGCCAAGCGAGCTTGCCCAGTACCTGCGGAGACTCACCGGCACGCCCATTGTGACCGACGACTTCGTCCTCGCCGAGCTTCCCGCGCATCTGCGGATGAACGTTCGAGTCATCGATCGCGACGGCGCGACTGTGGCCACGAGCCGCGACCTTGTCGCTCTGCAACGGGAGCTCGGTGGCCGGGCGCGGGCGAGTCTGCACGGCGGCGCACAGGACCGGGGAGAGAGGGGTGAGGAGAACGGCCGTTCACCCGGACGAGCGGGCTCCGCCGGGGAGATGCGTCGGGCGCCAACGGGCGCGCCGGTTGCTCGCGAGACGCGGGGTGACGACGGCGCACGAACTCGCGGCAAGGAGAGACGGGACGGATCGATGCCGCCCGGTCCTGATGGTGGAGCGTTGTCGATCGCGTCACTGCCCTTGGGCACGGTGATGCGATCCTTCACGCTGCCGGAGCTGCCGCGCTCGGTGGAGCTGGTGCAGGGCGGCATGGTCGTGAGAGCCTTCCCCGGACTCAGCGATGTCGGCGAGGGAGCCGAGCTGCGTCTCTTCGCCGACGAGTCGCACGCGCGGCGGGCGACGCGCGGAGGGCTCCGGCGTCTCTTCGCTCTCGCCGAGGGTGATTCGATTCGACCGATGCTCGACTTCATGCCCGACGAGCGCGGTGTGCCGGGAATCGACGCCCTCGCCCTCCTGCATGCTCCGCTGGGGCCGCGAGCGCAGCTCGAGCGGCTGCTGATCGATCGCATCGCCGAGCGGGCCTTCCTCGAGCGCCCAATCGGCGCGGTGCCGGAGGTGCCGAGTCCGGTCGATGCCGACGGTGCACCACCAGAGCCGCCGCAGGCAGACGGTCTGGTGCGAACTCCGGCGCAGTTCGCCGCAACTCTGGCCGCTGGTCGAAGCCGACTCTGGGAGGCCGGACGCGATGTGATTGCCATGGCGAGGCAGATCCTCGAGGCACGGCAGCGGCTCGAGCAGTTGCTCGACGCGCCGGCGCCCTCGACCTGGGAACCGGCCCTCGCCGATATCCGCGAGCAGGTCTCGCATCTGCTTCAACCGGGGTTCCTTCTGGATACGCCGTGGGAGGCCTTCATCCATCTCCCGCGATATCTCGCCGGTGCGCTCGCGCGACTCAAGAAGCTCAAGGAGAGTGGCCACCTCAAGGATGCCCGCGGCATGGACGAGGTGCTGCCGCTGTGGAAGCGCTACCTCGCCCGTCGCGCCGCGATTCCCCCCGAGCAGGCCACACCGGAGCTCGACCGCTCTCGCTGGCTGGTCGAAGAGTTCCGGGTCTCGATCTTCGCCCAGGAGCTTCGCACCGCAGTGCCGGTGTCGCGGGTGAGGTTGGAGAAGCAGTGGGAGAGAGGGGAGTAGGTCGGCTGCGCCGACTGGCTCGTCGGCTGCGCCCGCCGGGTCGATCGAGTCGAGCGGACAGATTTGGGGGGGCAGCCGAAAATGCCGGATGCCACGGTTGGCTTGTCCAACCGTGCTTTCGTTCACACGCGCGGTACCGCCCCCTTGGACCGCCGAGCACCAGCTCGGCCGAACGGTCGGGTGTCCGAGTGATCCAGAATCGAGACTCGAGAACGAACGCACGGCTGGCAGAGCCAGCCGTGGCATCGCGGGCGGCGAGCGAAGCGAGCCCCTCTGATTTGCTCGGCTCGAGCGACCACGCTGACGCAGTCATCGCCGCGTCGCTCGTGCCGAGCGAATGACAGGTGCCGCGCACGCGGCACACCTTACGAGTCGGCGCCAGCCGACGGCCCGGCCGGCGCAGCCGACCCACCCCGCGGCTTCAGCCGCGCCCAAACGCCGATCGCTTCAGCATCAGATCCAACGTCTGACACACCAGATCCTGTTCGCGGGGGGTCAGGCGGTTGTGGAAGGGCAGGGCAATCGTCCGCTGGCTGACCGACTCGGAGACGGGAAAGTCGCCGGGTTTGTGGCCCAGCGATCTTCGAAAGTGCGGGAGGAGCGGCGCCGGTGGGTAGTAGTTGCAGGCCCCGATGTCGTGGCGGCGGAGCCCGGCGATGATCTCGTCCCGATCGTTCTGGGTGAATCGATCGCTGAGTCGAACCACGTACATCGGCCAACTCATCATCGTCTCGGCCGGAATCGTCGGAAGGATCAGATCGGGGTGACCGCTCAGACGTCGGAAGTAGCCGTCGGCCACGTTCTGTCGAAGCCGGATGGTCTCGTCCAGCCGGCGGAGCTGAGCGATGCCGAGGGCGGCGTTCATGTCGCTCAGGCGGCAGCTCCATCCCAGTCGTTCATGATCGAGCCACGAGCCCAGCCCGGGGAGGTGCAGATGGCGGGGAGCCTCCTTGACCGGACGACCGTTGTTCCGCAGCGAACGGCAGGCATCGGCCAGTCGATCGTCGTGAGTGACGATCATCGCTCCCTCGCCGGTGGTCACCGGCTTGTTGGGATAGAAGCTGAAGATCGCCAGACGACCGAAGCGACCCACGGCGTCGCGACCGATGGTGGTCCCGAGACCGGCGCTGGCGTCTTCGAGGCCGGGGATCTCGTGTCTCGAACAGAGCGAGGCGAGCTCGCGCAGTCCGGTCGGATTCCCGAAGACCGGGATCATCATGACGCAGCGCGTTCGCTCGGTGATCTTGCGCTCGGCCTGGGCGACATCCATGTTGAGGGTGCCCGGGTCGCTGTCGACGAAGATCGGCGTGGCCCCCGACAGATGCACGGCGTTGGCTGCGCCGATCCACGCGAAGGCCGGGACCAGGACCTCGGCGCCCGGACCGATGCCGAGGGCTTCCAGACAGATGCGAAGTCCCGATCCACCGGAGCCCACGGCCACGCCCTGCGGACGTCCGGTGCGGGCCGCCACCATTCGCTCGAACTGCTCGACCTTCGGTCCGAGCGTCAGTCGGCCCGAGCGAAGGGCCTCAGCCACTTCGATGAGATCATCGTCGAGGATGTCGGGTTTGCTGAGCGGGATGAGTCCGGTCACGGGCGTGGCTCCGGGGCGAGCGGGTTGGGCGAGAGTGCGGCGGCGCCGCGACCAGGGGATCGGTTCGGCGCTACGTGCCGCCGACGATCTTCGGAAGCGACTGCTCGAGCTTCCCGAGGTGGCGAAGGTACAGCCACGCCGCCTGGGCGCGGAGCGATTCGTCGATCTGCCCGCCGCCACCGGCGACGAGCCCCAGTTGGCGCAGCTCGTCGGCAGTCAGCGTGTCCCGATGGCGGGCCAGGACGACCAGAGCCAGAGTGTCGGCCCGGCCGGCGCCGAGACGTGTGGTGCTCTCCGCGGCGGTCGCCGCCGCGGGCGAGCGGGAGTTGGCCAGACCGAGGAGCATCGCCTCCTGCTTGGGGCCGTCGTCCTGGGTGCTCAGCAGCCGCGCGCGAAGCGCTTCCGGATCGCGCTCGATGAGCCGCGCCGACGCTTCGATTGCATCGACGAGGGCGTCGGCCGTGCGCTCCTTGGGAATGTCCAGTCGATCGATGACGTGCAGGTAGATCGTCTTCGCGCCCTCGGTGTCGAGTTCATCGGCGGCGCCGAGAACCCAGCGACAGCAGCGGCGATGCCCCATGTCGTAGAGCGCGGTGAGAGCCTTGGCCGGCTCGCGTCCCGAGGCCAGGGCCTTGCCCGCGGCCACCATCGCCGCAAGAAGTGGATCGCGTGCGCTTTCGGCGGAAGCCCCCTTGCCCTTCGGAGGCAGGAGGGCGTCGAAGGAGTCGGCGGGTACGCGGGTGGCGTTGAGGAGCAGGATCAGTCCGTAGCGCACCCGCTTCGACTGCGAGGGTTCCTTGCCGAGACCGGTCTTCCACAAGACCAGGCCGCGCTTGGCATCGAGGGCCAGGGCCAGACCCACCACGCTCTCCTGCGGACCGGGCGAGTCGTTGCTGCCGTCGACGCGAGGCGCGAGAAGCGCAATTGCCGAGGGAAGCTGATAGCGGCGGGCGGCGTTGGCGACCTCTTCGATGGCCGCGTCGCGATCCTCGGGGCTGAGCGTGTCGAGCATCTTGGCGAAGGCATCGAGGGCGGTACGGTCGGGCGGGGTTGCTGGGGCGGCCTCGGAACCGGCGGTGCCGCTCGGCGTCGGTGATCCCTCCGCGAGAAGGCACGCCGCGAGACCGGCGACCGGAGGATCGGGGTTCGCCGCCAGACGGGCGAGCATGCTCGGATCGGGAGTGCCGCCGAGGCGACGGTACTCGGCGAGGAGGACGACTCGGGCCACCGACGCCAGATCGTCCCACCCGAGTATCTTCTCGATGTCGGGCCGCTGGAGAAGTCCGAGTTCCAGGGCCACGCGCACGCCATCGGCGCGGTCGCGATCCGAACGCAGCTTGGCCAGCAGCCACGGATCCACGCGACCTTCGGCGCTCAGTTCGGCGAGTCCGAGGATCGCATCGAGCTGGATCGACCAGTGGTCGGCCTGCACCAGCGACTGGAACAGCGGCTGCATGGTGGGGTCGCGCAGATCGCGCAGGGCCAGCAGAAGCGAGTGGTGAAGTCCGTTGGCCCGGTAGACGGTCGCCTTGCGGAGCTGGCGGATGGCACCGGCTTCGAGGTCGACAGGCTCCTGAGCTCGCGCCGCCGAGCCGAAGGCGCAGAGCGCCACGACAGACGTCGCCACGAAAGCGTGAAGGTGCGCGCGGGTGGATCGAGTCAACCGGGGGATCGGAGGTGAGCAAGCCGGTGTCGCACGCATTGGGAGGAGTGTATCCGGCGACGATTGCGCCGATTGCTCCCGCCGGGTGCTCCGGCGGTGCGGTCGCTTCGGAAGGGATCGAGCAACGCGGGCGGTGTCATTCGGCCGGGCGACTCAGCCCAGTCGCCGGATCGAGCGCCGGGCGTGCTCGACGAGTTCGGCAATCGGGATCGTTCCGCCGTCGACGCCGAACTCGACCCGCCGCTTCTCCTTCATCATGGCGTTGAGCCGCTGATGGGCATAGTGCACGGTCGAGTGGTTGTCGCGGCCGAGACAGGTGGCAATCTCGGGGTAGCTCATGGTGGTCATCTCCCGTGCCAACCAGGCCACGAGGGCCCGACCGAGGACGACCTTCTGATGCCGCCCGCGACCGAGCAGCTCGGACCGATCGATCCCGAGCACGGTGCAGACCCCGGCGACGATCGAGGCGGGCCGGACGTGCACGGTCCGCTCGGCGACGTCGCGGAGGAGGTACTCGACCAGATCCATGCCGATGGCGTCGCGGGCGCTGGTGCCCTCGGCGCTCGCCGCGGAACCCTGCTCGACGCGCGGTCGCAGCCCGCGGAGGGCCACCAGCTTGTGCAGGGCTCCGGCGATCTCCCGGGCGCTGGTGGCGATGCGTCCGACCACGGCCTCCTCGGCCTCTTCGGTGAGGGTCAGGTTGTGGTCGGTGGCCAGACGTCGCAGCAGCGCGAGCCGCAACTCGCGATCGGGCAGCCCGATCTGCACCACCATGCCCGCGACCAGTCGGCTGATCAAGGCGTGACTGAAGGCCTTGATGTGCTGCGGCGGAGCGTCGGAGGCGAGCACCACCTGCTTCCCGTCGAAGCCGATGGCGTCGAAGGTGTGGAGGAACTCGCCGGTGGTGTGCTTCTTGTCGGCGAGGAAGTGCACGTCGTCGATGGCCAGGAGGTCGAGCCGACGAATGCGGCCGCGGAACTCCTCGAGCTTGTTGCCGCGGAGGTGCTGGATGAACTCGTTGGTGAACGCTTCCGCCGTGGTGTAGAGGACCTGCTGGCGGGGAAAGAGCTCCTGACGCAGGGCGCACAGACCGCGCAGCACGTGGGTCTTGCCGACGCCACAGGCACCGTGGATGAAGAGGCTGGCCAGTCCGGCTTCGCCTCGGGCCATGCGGGTGGCGGCCTCGAAGGCGAGTCGATTGGAGTTGCCCACCACGAATTCGGAAAGTCGCTGGCGACCGCGGGTGGGATCGATGGCGCTGGCGAACTGGAGCTGGGGCGGGCCTTCGCGGGCGGTGGAGCGTCCTCCTTCTGGGCCACGTCGCCTGCCTGCGGGAAGCGTCGCGGTCGCCGAGTCGTCGTCTGCGTCGACCCCGCGCGGTCGCAGGGCGGCGAGGGTGGCGGGGTCGACGAGCTGGAAGCGAACGCCGCCACGGGGCGCGACACCTTCCGCCGCGGCAACCTCGGGCGAGAGGGACTCGGGCGAGAGGGACTCGGGCGAAAGGGACTCGGGCGCGTCGCCGGGCAATCGCATCGCCCCGTCATCGCGCAGTCGTCGGGCGACCTCCTCGAGGAGCTGGCCGCACTTGAGCTGCATGCGCTCGATGACGAAGGGGCTGCTCTCGAGCACGAGCAGCGTTCTGCCGCTGACGCGAAGGGACTTGCCGTCGGCGAACCAGCGACGGAACGAGTTTGGTCCAACCGCCGTGGCAACGGCGGAGACCACCTCCGGAGGGGCCGGCTCGCTCGAGGCGATCGCGGCGGCGGCCAACGCTTCGTCCGCAACCGGGGTCGATGCGGCCGAGGGGACTTCGACCCGCGGACGTCGAGCGCGACCCGGGCGCGATTCGGCGGCCTGGCCGTCGGCGGTCCGGGAGGCATCGGTTCGTCCCGGGCCTCGACCGCGCCCGGAGGGCGGCGGATCGCTGCGGCGCTCTTCGGGAGGTGTCGCGCGAGCGGACTCGCGAGCGGGCTCGCGATCAGGCGCTCGGTGAGTCCGATCGATTCCGTCTCGTGCTCCGCTCGAAGGATCCGAGGCCGAAGCATCGGGGGTCGAGTGTGAGGAAACGTTGACGGGACGCTTGGACATGTATGCAGGACTCCTCCGCCACAAGGGCGGTGATGTCGATTCCAGACACTTCGCGTGAACTGACCCAGCCCCCGGCCTCGGGCACTTCTCCCCACACCCCGGACCGAATCCACGACTGACTCCAACCCGGAAGACCCAACCCGGAAGACCCGGCCCGGAAGACCCGGCCCGGAAGACCCGGCCCGGAAGACCCAACCCCTGAACACCCGACCCAGCCCAACCTGCTCAGGCAA
>CAYXKH010000016.1:5541-27899 GCA_964465255.1 uncultured Isosphaeraceae bacterium | reverse complement strand
TGGCTGAGAACCAGCACGCCTAGCAGCCTGTGGCGAAAGTCATTCGGGCTGCGGGTGAGCAGGAGGGCGAATCTCTGCGTCGCCGCAACTCGCCTGTATCACTGCGGATACTGCTTCGTTGCGGCTCCTTGATCTTCGCCCTCCTGCTCACCCTCGCCGTCGAAGCACTTTCGCCACAGGCTGCTAGCACGGTTGGCGTGGTCTCGAGGTCATCGACGATCATCTTGGTCGCAGCGAGGCGCTGGGTGATGGTGCGTTCATTCTGCGCAAGAACTTCTCGCGAAAACGCTGCGGAGAGATACTGCTCCTCGAAGAATCGCACGTCGAGATCGGCGATCGTCGCCGAAGGAAGCGGTTGCACATCGAATGGACGGTCGCTCGATCGGCGCCGCTCGTTGAGCACCCGCTCGTCCTGCGCGGTGGCGATCCCCCGACGTGGACCAATCCGCACGAAGATCGTCCCGCGACAGCGAACGGGTGGCGCATCAGAGGCCAGGACGGTGACCACGGCGAGCTCCTGTCCGTCCAGAACCCGCGTCTCGACAGTCATCGTTGGTGGAGGAAGAATGAGCCCGTCGGATTTCATGTCGGCGAGCTTCAACAGCAGTTGATCGTCGACTGCGAGCCCCGATGGCCCCCCCACTTGTCCGCGACCCCCACAAAGATCACACCTGGCGCCGTGTGGCCCGGGAGGTTGTTGGCGAAGGCGCAGATCGCCTCCCGCACTTTGTTCGTGGCCTCGCCAGTCAGGAATGCCTTCTTCTCGACGCCGTCGGACTCGCCAAGGCCAAGACGGAAGCGGAGTTCGTCGTCAGTCAATCGCATGGGAAGAAGGCCCTTCGGGGCGACTCCAGAGGCCGCAGAACGCGCGTCGGTCCAAACACAAACGGCATCAGTCTAATCGCTTCTTGCAGCCTTTCGGTTGCCCTCTGCGCTCGAGACCGACAATCTGCGCAAGATCGGCACATGCGACGACTGGGAACCCAAGCGACGATTTCGACGCCACTCCAAACGGTCCCATGTTCCCGTCGGTCCCGCTATGCACCCTCGCGGCGTCCCCATCCCGAGGAGCGCCTCCGCGCAGGCGGCGCCGCTCGCGGCGTCAAGGGCGACGCACCCGTCTCCTTCGCCGGTCGCGGCGGTCGAAACTTGTGGCAGACGATGTACATCTCGACGCTCTCGCCGCGGGATGCGTCGGGCTTGAAGCCGCGGGCATCGTCGAACTCCCGCTTGGCGCGTCGCAGGAGCTCGGGGTAATCGCCGCCTTCGTAGACCTTCATCGCCAGATTGCCGCCGGGGCGCAACCACTCTCCGGCGCGATCGAGAAGCATCTGACAGAGCCGAACCGAGCGGGCGCTGTCGCCCGAGGGATCACCGGTGGTGTCGGGACCGATGTCCGAGAGGATGGCGTTGAAGGGCGCCGGCCCTGGTCGCTCGCGCCGCCAGGGGCCCAGCAGTTCATCGAGGGTGACGCTTTCGATGTCGCCCTGGACCACGCGCACGTTGCTCTCGAAGCGACGCGGGTCGACTTCCTTCAGATCGACTCCGGCGACGCAACCGCGCGGTCCGACGCGCCCGGCGATCACCTGCAGCCAGCTCCCCGGCGCGCACCCGGCGTCGAGCACCCAGTCGCCGGCCTTGACCAGTCGCTTGCGATCGTCCAGCTCGATCAGCTTGAACGCCGACCGCGAGAGGAAGCCGCGCTCCTTGGCGAGCTTGAAGTAATGGTCGTGAAGGTCGCGCACAGGTGAAAAGTGGCCAGGCGAAGCGGCGTGCTCCGCGAGGTCCGCGACTCAGGGATCGACGATGAAGGCGCCGACCGCGGTGGGATCGGGAACGATCGCCACGCGGATGTCGCCGTCGACGGTCCGAAGCATGACTCGGGAACCGCCGTCGTTGAGACGTCCCATGGTTCGAGAAGGCCTGTTGTCGAGCGACGTGGCCGTCCACCCTCCGTCGACGCAGCGCACCCGCACCGTGCCACCGCGGGTCTCGGCGTCGAAGTCGGCGCCGAATTCGCCGCGCATGCGGAAGTCGACGTGTCCATATCGAGCGATCGCGGTCACGTCGCCTTCGATTGGGCCGTCCGACATCAGCCGGATGTGGCCGTCCGAAGTCTCGACGTCGATGCTGCCGCCGCCCTCTTCGGCCATCACCCCCCGCTCGCTCTTGACTTCGATGCGGCCGCGACCGGTGCGAATTCGCACGTCGGCCAGGGCCGGGGCCTCGATCAGCACGTGCGCTCGCTGGAAGTGCGGCTCGGGATCGCTGCTGGTGATCCGCACCTGGAGCACGGGCCCGAGCTTTCCTGGAACGATCTCGGTGGTGGCCTGGATGTTCTCGAGCGACGACTTCCCTTCGCTCCCTCGGCCGAAACCGTGGGTTGACTCCCGCTCGATCGAGACCGTGACGCTCGACACCCGTGCGGAGGCCACGACGGTGACGTTGCCGCCGAAGGTTTCGACATCGACGCCCACCGCCCCGGGAATCTCGAAGGACCGGGCCTGGGACCGGGCCGATTCGTGTCCATGGAAGAAGTCGGAGACCCCGCCGCCCATGCGGACGATCGTCCGCTCGGGCGAGTTTCGACCGGTGCATGCGGCGAGTGCGAGGATCGCTGCACCGAGAAGGAACGCGGGAGTGCGTGGCATGGGCGGATGGTAACCGCCGGGCCGGGCGTGGACCGCACCACCCCCTCGGGGCTCCCGGCAGCCTGTGGCGAAGGGTCGTTTGCGCGACCGATTTGCCCATGATCGGGCGGGTGCCCGTACACTCAACGTTTCGCGATCGCGTAGCTCAGTCGGTAGAGCAGCCGCCTTTTAAGCGGCTGGTCCTGGGTTCGAGTCCCAGCGCGATCACTGGTGACGCGCCGCGATGAGGACGCGTCGCGATTGCCGGCGATGGGTTGTCGATGGCTGCGGGCGCAGGACCCGCTCGTGCGAACCAGGGCCGGTCGCCACGAGTTCCTCCTTCCGAGCCGATCTCCTCCGCTTCGTTCACGCTCCGACCAACACGCAGCCCGACGCCAACAGGACGAATCCCCCACCCGATGCTCGTCATTCACGCGAACTGGTCACACCGAAAGCTCTGGCTCTGGGGCGAATCCGAAACTGCGGCGCGGCAGCACGCCCAGCAGACGCACCCCGTCGCCGCCGCCGACGCGAGTTCGCCGACGGACACAGCCACCACCGCGAGGCCCGATCCGGCGCGGGGCCCGTCGCGGCATCCCTTTGCGCTCCGCGCTCCCGAGCTTCTCGCGGCGCTCGCCGGGGCCGGCCTCTCGCCGAGCGATGGCGACGCGGCTGACGCCGGCGCCTCCGCGGGCACCGTGTCTCCGCTGCGACTCTGGCTTCCGGGCGACCAGCAGGGCCCCTGGCCGAGCGTCCGACTCGCGAGCACGCTGGGACTCGATCAGCACGAGGAGACACCGCTTCCGATTCTGGTCGAGGTCGATGCCCTCGGTGTTCCGGCCGAGTCGCTGCTCCCGCTCCTGACGGCAATCGAGGCCCGCATGGCCGACCTGGCCGAGCACGAGGTGACCACGCACCATCACTCGCTCTCAGCCGGAAGCGCCCCGACCAACGAACTGCGGTTCGGTCACGGATTCCGCTTCTGGGTTGCGGCCGCTCGCTTCGCCCTCGACCTCCTCGAGGATCAGCGGGTGGTTCCGACTCTGGTGCAGGATCGCGGCGGACCGCTCCAGGCCGCGTGGCATCCGTGGCTTCGAGATGGATCGGCCTCGCCGCGCATGAGCGCCCTGATTGCCGCGATGCCCGGCATCGCCCGGGCCGTCGACGACGACCACCGGCACGAGCCCGGACCGATCCTCGAGGATCTCCTCTCGACGGTCATCGACTCCGCGGTCCGGGCCACACTCCGCCGCGAGAGCTTCGAGGATGCCATCGAGGATCGCAGTCCCTCCGACGATCCCCACGTCGCGTGGCTCGTGGGACTGCTCAACGGCTCCAACGACGTCCCCACCGCTCCTGGCGGCGACGTCGCGTTGCTCCGCGGCGTGCGGGCCTGGCTGGGACTGCTCGACGACACCGGCGAAGGCCTCCCCTATCGACTGCTGATGCGGCTCAACGAGCCCGAGCTCTCCGAGATCGATGGCGAAAACGCCGGGGCTGCGGCCAACTGGTGGTTGAGCCTCCATCTGGTCTCGCCCGACGATCCCAACGAGATCATCGACGCCACCGTGCTCTGGTCCCGTGCTGCAATCGGGCGCAACGCCCCGGGCGGCGAGCGGGCCAGCGAGCTGCTTCTCGCCGAACTCGGTCGGGCCAGTCGCATCTGGCCCAAGCTCGAAAAGGCCCTCGCGGAATCGACGCCGACGGGCCTGTTCCTCTCGACGGCCGAGGCCTATGCGTTCCTTCGCGAGCACCGCGGCGTGCTGCTCGAATCGGGATTCCACGTGCAGGCGCCGGCCTGGTGGGATCAGCCGACCAGCCGATTGGCGGCGCGCCTGGTGATCGACAGCGAACCCGTCGGCAGCGCCATCGATTCGACCCGCGGTCGTGGTCTCGGGCTTCAGAGCATCGTCAGCTATCGCTGGCAGATCGCCCTCGGCGATCAGCCGATCACGCTCGAGCAGTTCCGAGCCCTGGCCGAACGCGGCGTGCCGCTGGTGCGCGTCGGCAACCGCTGGGTCGAAGTGCGCGATCAGGATCTTGCCGGCGCCGCCCGCTTCCTCGCGGATCATCCCGGTGGCGAGATGACGCTGCTCGAAGCGATGCGGCTCGCCCACGGCGGCGCCGATGGAACGAGTTCGCTTCCAATTGCCGGGCTCGAAGCGACCGGCTGGGTCGGAGAAGTCTTCGGTCCCGACGCCGATGCGGCGCGACTCGAGTCGCTGGAACAGCCCACCGGCTTCCTCGGCACGCTTCGGCCCTATCAGAAGGCTGGCCTGAGCTGGCTGGCCTTCCTCGACAAGTTCGGTCTCGGCGGCTGTCTGGCCGACGACATGGGTCTGGGCAAGACCATCCAGCTCATCGCCCTGCTGCAGCACGAGCGGGCGGTGGCCTCGCAGGAGGGCGGCGGAGGAACCGACGAGCCGATGGGTCCGACGCTCCTCGTGGCCCCGATGTCGGTGCTCGCCAACTGGCATCGCGAACTCAACCGCTTCGCGCCCGAGCTTCGCGTGCACGTGCACCACGGTCTCGATCGACCGCTCGGCGACGACTTCGTCATGAAGGCCGCGGAGTCGGACATCCTGGTCACCACCTACGCCCTGGTGACCCGCGACCGCGACACGCTCGAGCGGGTCTACTGGCGGCGCATCTGTCTCGACGAAGCCCAGCACATCAAGAATCCGCCGACCAAGCAGACGCATGCGATCCGCTCGCTGCGCACCCGCCATCGCGTGGCCCTGACCGGTACGCCGGTCGAGAACCGCCTGGCCGAGCTCTGGTCGATCATGGAGTTCTGCAATCCCGGCTATCTCGGCAGCTCGGCGGAGTTTCGTCGTCGATTCGCCGTCCCCATCGAGCGGCATCGCGATCGCCGACAGGCCGAGCGGCTGCGGCATCTGGTGCGCCCGTTCATCCTCCGCCGGGTGAAGACCGATCCCGATGTGATTGCCGATCTTCCGCCGCTGGTCGAGACCAAGCACGTCGTCCCGCTCACCACCGAGCAGGGCGCCCTGTACGAGGGCGTGGTCAACGAGATGCTCATGCGGGTGGATCGCGCCGAAGGCATCCAGCGCCGCGGGCTGGTGCTCTCGGCTCTGGTCAAGCTCAAGCAGATCTGCAATCACCCCGGCCACTTCCTCAAGGAGAGCGTCGGCGAAGCGGCGGCGATGAGTGCCAACGCCCTCGCCTCGCGTTCCGGCAAGGCCCAGCGGTTGATCGAGATGATCGAGGAGGTCGTCGCCGCCGGCGACAAGGCCCTGATCTTCACGCAGTACCGCGAGATGGGTCACATGCTGGTGGCGATGATGCGCCGGCAGCTCGACGTCGAGAGCCTCTTCCTGCACGGCGGAACGCCGGCGGCCCGACGGCAGCAGCTCATCGATCGCTTCCAGAGCCCCGAGGGCGGCGTGCCGATCTTCGTGCTCTCGCTCAAGGCCGGCGGCGTCGGTCTCAATCTCACGGCGGCCAATCACGTCTTCCACTTCGATCGCTGGTGGAACCCGGCGGTCGAGAACCAGGCCACCGATCGGGCCTTCCGCATCGGACAGAGCCGCACTGTTCACGTGCACAAGATGATTTCGGCCGGTTCGCTCGAAGAGCGCATCGATCAGATGATCGAGCAGAAGACCGAGCTGGCCTCGCAGATCATCGGGACCGGCGAATCCTGGCTCACCGAGCTCTCCACCGGTCAGCTTCGCGATCTCTTCTCGCTGCGGCACCAGTCGCTCGCCGCCGAAGGTGAACTCGACGATTCCGATGAAGGAGACGGCGCCTGATGGTCGACGCGATCAATCGCCGCCGATACGAAGGTCCTCGCCGCGTCCGCCACGGCCTCAAGGTGCGGCGCCGCATGGAGGAACCGCTTCCCTATCCGGCCGACTGCTGGCGACTCGCCCTCGAAGCGCCGATCGATCCGCTGGTGCGGGCGGCCGGACTCGAGTACGCGAAGGCCGGGCAGATCGTGACCTTCTCGGTGCTTCAGCCCGATCGCCCCGGTCAGCCCAGGGAAGAGGAGAGCAAGACGTCGCCGAAGGGACTGCGAACGCGGATCGAAGCCGCGGTGCAGGGGCGATCGGCGCGACCGTACCTCACGGTGATCGAGATTCCCGCGTGGAGCCGCGACCAGTGGACGCGGACCATCGAGTCGATGGCCCGCGAAGCGATCTACTCGGCCAAGCTTCTCTCGGGCGAGATTCCGCCAGGGATCGACGCCCTCTGCATCGGACTCGGCGCCGGACTCGTCCCGCTTCTCAACGAGCAGTACGAGTACACCTGCACCTGCGTCGAGCCCAAGCCCTGCAAGCATCACGCGGCCAGCATCCTGCTCCTCAGCGAACGGCTTGCCGACGCCCCGCTGATGGCCTTCGACCTCCGCGGTCTCTCGCACGAAACGGTCGTCGCCCGACTCCAGGAAGCCCGGTCGCTGCACACCCACGGGCGCTCGACGGCCCACGGTTCGGTGGCGACCAAGGTGGCGGTCCGACCCTTCGAGACCTGCCTCGAGGACTTCTGGCGACCGGGTCCTCAGCTCGACGAGTTCGACGCCCTCGCCCCACCGGCGCACGTGGCCCATGCCCTCCTTCGTCGACTCGGCCCCTCCCCGCTTCAGGGGAAGTTCCCGCTGGTGGGTCTGCTGGCGAGCATCTACGAGAGCGTGCGGAACGACGCAATCAGGGTTCGCACGGGCGAGGAGTAGGCGCTACGCGGGGGGCCCGATTCACCGTCCAGGCGCGCGGCAGCGATCGATGGCCACGGCGCCCACGATGATCGCCCCGGTCATCACTTCCTGAAGCCACGTCGGCCATCCCATCTGGACACCGCCGGCGTTGAGCACCGCGATGATGATCGCCCCGCACAACGTCCCGAGAATCGTGCCCTCGCCGCCGCGCAGACTTCCTCCGCCAATCACCACTGCGGCGATCACCGAGAGTTCGAGCCCCGATGCCGTCGTCGGATCGCCGAGCCCGATGTAGCTGAACTGAAGCACTCCCGCGAGTGCGGCGAAGAGGCCGGCAGCGCTGTAGACGATGATCTTCACCCGCTTCACCCGCACGCCGCAGAGCCGAGCGGTGTCCTCGTTTGATCCGACGGCGATGATGTGCCGCCCCAGCACCGTGTAGCGCAGGATCGCGGCCGTGATTAGCGCGAGGAGCAGCACGATCCACACGCCAGGCGGCAGCAGCATCCACTGGCGGTCGCCGATCCGCACCGACTCGAGGAGCGGATTCAGCCAGGAGTCCGCGGTGTAGATGCTCTGCCCGCCGGAGATTCCCTTGGCGGTGCCGCGCACGATCTGGAGCATGCCGAGGGTCACGATGAACGGACCGACGCGCAGCCAGGTCACCAGGGCTCCGTTGGCAAGACCGACCAGGACCCCAAGGCCCATCGCCGCCACTACCGCAATCACAGGCCAGAGCACGGCGCTGAGCTCTTCGCTGCGGAGCATCCCGTCGCCGGCCTTCAAGACCGCCGTGAGACCGACGAGCGAGAGGGCCAGCGTGGAACCGACGGAGAGATCGAGACCCCCTGCGAGGATCACCAGCGTCGCCCCGAGTGCAGCGGCGGCGAGGACCGTGCTCTGCACCAGCAGGTTCTCGAGGTTGCGGGCCGAGAGAAATCGCTGCTCGGGCACGATCACCGCGAAGAGCGTGAAGACCAGAATGAGAGTGAAGAACGGCGCCAGCAGTCGAGCCATCGAGCGCGCCGTTCCCGCCAGAAGTCGAGGACGCTCGATTGTCTGGGCGCCCGCAGGAGCGCCGCCCTGCCCCGGTGGTTGCGCAGTGGTCATCACCCGGTCGCCTCCATCATCAGTTCATGCTCGCTCCACTCGCCGACGGGTCGAGCGGCGCCGAGCCGACCTCGAGTCATCACCGCCACGCGGTCGCACACGCCGAGCAGTTCGAAGAGGTCGCTGCTCACCAGGCACAGGCCTCGTGGCGCACGCCCCAGCTCGCCGCACGCGGCGCGATCCATCAGCCGGTAGATCGCCGCCTTCGCCCCGACGTCGATGCCCCTGGTCGGTTCATCGAGAAGGAGGAGATCGCAGTCGTGATGCAGCAGTCGGGCGAGTGCAACCTTCTGCTGATTGCCTCCGGAGAGTTCGACGACCGGCTGACTCGCGTCGCGGCAGCGGATGGCGAGCGCATCGATCCATGTCTGGGCTGCCCGCACCTGCCCGCGGCGCGAGGCCCACCGCCAAAGCGACTCGCGGCTCGAACCTGTTCCTTTGGCGAGCGGGCTCGTCCGACCCTCCTCGGCGAGCCGAGTGAGCGTCATGTTCTCGGCCACCGACTGGGCCATCATGAGGCCTTCGCCCTTGCGATCCTCGGAGACCAGTCCGACGCCTTCGTGCCAGCGCTGCGAGGGGCTCGCGGGTCGCGCGGCAGTCGTCGCGACGTTCGACGCGACCCGCACCGTTCCACCCTGCTGCCTCGCGAGGCCGAAGATGGTCCGGACGAGTTCGCTTCGCCCCGCACCGACCAGACCGGCGATGCCGACCACCTCGCCGCGGTGGACCGAAAGCGATGCGCACCGCGGGAGCGGCGACCCGGCAAGATCGGTGATCTCGAGCAGCTTCTCGCCGGCGCGCCGCGGCGAGCGCGGAAAGAGCTCGCCGGGTTCACGGCCGACCATGTCGGCGACGAGTGCCGAGCGGCTGGTGGCGGCCAGGGCCCCGCTCGAAACCGTGCGGCCGTCGCGAAGCACGGTGTAGCGATCGGCGATGGCCTCGACCTCCTCGAGGAAGTGCGAGATGTAGATGATGGCCATCTTCCGGGCGCGCAACCCGCGAATGAGTTCGAACAGCCGCAGGATGTCGGGACGGGCCAGACTGCTGGTCGGCTCGTCGAGGACCAGCACGCGGCAGCCGACGGCAACCGCCCGGGCCACCTCGACAAGCTGTCGGGTGGCCAGATCGAGGCGGCCGACCGGTGTTCGCAGATCGAGTTCCGGGCGCCCGATCTCGGCAAGGGCGCGTCGGGCACCCTCCTCGAGCGCGCCGCGGTCGAGAAGTCCGAATCGACGGCGCGGCTCCGCGCCGAGGTAGAGGTTCTCCATCACCGAGAGATGCGGCGCCAACGCCAGCTCCTGATGAATCATGGCGATGCCGCGGCGCCGCGCTTCACCCGGCGACGCCGCCGAGACGCGTGCGCCGTCGAGCGAGATCTCTCCCGCATCGGGTGAGACCACGCCCGCCAGCACCCGCATCAAGGTGCTCTTGCCCGCACCATTCTCACCAAGGAGCGCGTGGCACTCGCCGGGCGCGACCTCGAGCGAGACGCCGTCGAGCGCCACCGTCGCCCCGAAGCGCTTCCGCACGCTCCGCATCTCGAGTGCCGGAGGTTGGGCGGTCACTCGGCCGTTCCCTTGCCTCCAGCGGCTGCATCGAGCCCAAGGAGCAGGCGAACGGCCGGCTCCCCGAGCGACTCGCGGGTCACCACGGTGACGCCGGTGTCGACCCGCTTTTCGATTGCCTCGCCGCGCAGATGGCTGATCATCGTTTCGACGGCGAGCCGACCCATGCGGTACGGATCCTGCACCACAATCGCTTCCATGGCACCCGCCTCGACGGCGCGGATGAGTTCGTCGGAGGCATCGAAACCCACGAACTTCGCCTCGACGGTGATCCCTTGCTTGGCCAGTCGATCGAGCGCCCGCAGCATGCCAATCGACGTCGGCTGATTCGCCGCGAAGATCCCGTCGATGGCCAGGACACCGTCCTTGACATGACGATCAAGCATGTTGGTCGCCACGGTGATCGCCCCTTCGGTCGTGCCGTCGGTGAACTGCGACTCGACCACGACTCCACCGGCCCCAGTGATCGCTTCCTCGAACCCTGCTTCGCGGGCCCGGGTGCTCCCCGATCCTTCGGTGTAGCGGAGGAGCAGCGTGCGCTTGGCCGCCGTGGTCGCCGCCCCTGCCCTGGTCATCGCCGCCGCCAGTCGCTCTCCGCCCAGCACGCCGCCACGATGATTGTCGGTGGCGACGAAGCTCACGAAGGCGTCGCCCTCCAGATTGCTGTCGAAGATGACCACCGGGATTCCGCTCCGGACGGCCGACTCGACCGGTCGCTGGAGCGCGACCGAATCGGTCGGCGCAATCACGATCCCATTGGCGCCGGCCCCGAGCATGTTCTCGAGGATGCGCCGCTGCTGGTCGTGGGCGGTCTCGACATCCGGGCCATCCCAGAGAAGTGTCGCCCCGGCTGCGGTGGCGGCGTCGCGAGCGCCGCGCTCGACCGCCTTCCAGAACTCGTGGATGGTGCCTTTGGGGATCACCCCGATGCGGAGCACCTCGCCGGAAGCCGCAGCGCTGGACCCCGCGCCGCTCGGCGCGGGCGGGCTCGCCGCAGGAGTGTTCTTCGCGCCGCTCGCGGCAGGCGAGGCCGATCCGCTCTCTGCTGAAGCCGCCGGCTTCCTGGAATCGCTGCAGCCGGCGACGGCCAGCGTGGTCGCGGCAATCAAGACCAGCAATCGGGCCAGCGTCAACCGGCGTGGCGGAGCGGACGGCACGGTCGAGCGGCTCGTCGAAAGGGTCATGGCGAGTGCGGTTGTAGTGGCGCAGCGCGGGGGAAGCAAGACCGCCCGCCGTCGCGGCGGTGAACGAACCTACGTTCGGAGATGCGCCGATTCGCCCAGACCCTCGATCTCATCGACGATCCAGACGTCATCGCCGCCTACGACGCCGAGCATCGCGCCGTCTGGCCTGAAGTGCTCCGCGGTCTTCGCGCAATCGGCATCCGCACCATGACCATCTGGCGCTTCGGGACCCGGCTCTTCATGCTGGTCGAAACCGACGACGAGTTCGATCCCGCCCGGGACTACCAGCGCTATGCGCTCGACCCTCGGGCCCAGGCGTGGGACGAGCGCATGCGCCAGTGGCAGCTGCGGGTGCCGGCGCGGCACTCGCAGCCGGCGCATGCTGCGGCCCGACCCGAAGGTCCTGCGGCCTCGGCCGAACCGTGGTGGTCGCCGATGTCGGAGATCTTCGACCTCGAGAGCCAGCTCTGCGCTCTTCAGCCGTCCTCACTGGACTCCACCCACCCGGACCGCTAGGTTCTGCCCTCCTGCGCCGAGCGCACTCGTCAGCGTCCCCGTCCTGGTTCCGGTTCCGCGTTCCGCGACCGCCCGCCCCCCGCCCATGCCGTCGCGACAGGCTCCTTCGATTCGCCGGGTCGTCGCCACCACCTTGATCGTGCCGGTGGTGCTGCTCACCGCTGCGCTTCTCCTGATTGCCACACTCGCCGCCGGCGGCGTGGCCGAGCAGCTCGGGCGGGGCGCTCTCGATCTCGCCTCCGCGCGGGTGCAGGGTGAACTGCTCGGCTTCCTCCGCTCCGGCGAGCGCCTGTGCAGTCTCGCCGTCTCCCAGGTCGCGGAAGCGCCCGACGGCGGTGCCACCGGGCCGGGATCGCCTCCGACGGGGGCCGAAGTCGAGCTGCGGCAGCGGCGCCTGGTCGAACTGCTCCGGGCATTCCCGGTGACCAGCACCGCGGTGATTGCATGGCCTGACGGCTCGCTGATCGGCGCCATCCGCGATCCCGAAGGCGTCGTCGTCCTCCGCACCGAAGAGGGCGAGATGATCGAGCGCGCCGCCGATCCCGCAGGTCGCGCCGTGGGGGATCCGCTCCGTCGCTACCCCTTCGATCCGCGCACGAGGCCCTGGTACCAGTCGGCCCTGGCCAGCGAGTCGGCCCACTGGATTCCCCCATACGCCTTCGTGCGTCGAGGCGTGCCCGGCTTCGACGTCGGCACCAGTTTCGTGCGCGCTCTGCGGAGCGCCTCGGGTGAACTCCACTGCGTGGTCAGCATCGACATCGCCTTCGGGGCACTCAACGACTTCCTGCAGACCTCGCCGCTGGCGGCGCGGGGGCGTTTGCTCGTGGTCGATTCCGACGGAGAACTGGTGGCCTCGTCGCGCGGCAACGTCGCCGGCGAGGGTGGCAATCGACGATCCCTCCCGATCGAGTTCCAGGGGCTCTTTGCGGGGCGAGAGCCGGCGCAATCGCACGCCGAACGAGTGATGCTCGACGGCGAGTCGATGTGGAGCGCAATCACCCCACTCGGCGCCAGCGAAGGCCGGCTCCCCGCATCCGACTCGCTTCCCGACTGGCTGGTGATCGCCGCGACTCCGGAATCGGAGCTCCTCTCGGCCGCTCGCCCGGTGCAGGCGGCGGTGCTGGTGGTCAGCATTCTCGCCCTGATTGCGGCGCTGGCGGCCGCGCTGTGGCTGGCCCGGCGAGTCAGTCGACCGATACAGCAGCTCCAGTTGCATGTGCGCCGGGTCGGCGAGGGCGACTTCTCGCAGACGCTCGACCTGCGCGCCGCTCGCGAACTCGAGGAGCTTTCGCGGGATCTCAACAGCATGTCGGCGGCCTTGGCCGAGCGGATCAGGATCAAGCAGAACCTCGAGCTTGCCCGACAGGTGCAGGAAGCGCTGCTGCCCCCGCCGTCACTCCTTCGACCCGGACTGGAACTGCTCGGTCACGCCGAACCGTGCGACTCGGCAGGTGGCGACTCCTTCGACTACATCGAGCTTCCCACTCGGGACGGGGTGCTGATTGCCGTCGGCGACGTCATGGGGCACGGTGTGGCCTCCGCGATCCTGATGGCCACCGCCCGAGCGGCGCTTCGGAGCGAAGCGCGTCGGACCGAAACGCTCGGCGCCATGCTGCTGCGGGTCAGTTCGGTGCTTCTGCAGAGTCGCGGGCACGGTCGATTCATGACCATGTTTCTGCTCATGGTCGAGCCGAAGACACGGCGGATCCGCTGGGCGAATGCCGGGCACGAACCGGCCCTCCTCTACAAGCCCGGCGACTCCACGCCGGTGGTGCTCGGCGGTGGCGACATGCCGCTCGGAATCGATACCGGCATCGTCTATCTCGAGTACTCGCTGGATGAAGTTCCGCCGGGCTCGCTCATTCTCAGTGCCACCGACGGCATCCGCGAAGAGATGGATCTTGCCGGGAACGAATACGGAGATGCGCGGCTCCAGGCCACGATCGCCGCGCACGCCTCCGAACCGCTCGCGGCGATCCGCGACGCGCTGCTGGCGGACGTTCGGAAGCATCGGGCCGGCGCCGTCCAGCGGGACGACCTGACCTTCGTGCTGGCTCGAGTGGGTTGATCGCTTCTTCCAGCGGCGCTCGCTGCCGGGCCGGGAGCGCCGCGGGTGTTCCACTACACTCCCTGCCATGCGCGCCCTCGTCACCGGCCAGATCGGAATGGACAAGAAGCCCTACCTCCGCGCCGTCGAGGAGCTGATCGGCTCGCGCGGTGGCCGGGTCGATCTCTTCCATGTCGGCGACCTGATGTACGCCGAAGCGCGAGACGTCCGACCTGGCAAGATCCTCGATCTCCCCCTCTCGCGGCTGGCGTCACTCCGCCGGGCCGCCTTCAAGGACATCATCACGGCGACCTCGCCGGCCGCCGAGCATCCGAACGTCATCGTGAACTCGCACGCCACGTTCCGTTGGCGACACGGGCTGTTCAGCGCCTTCGACTTCGATCAGGTCGCCAAGCTCGAGCTCGACATGTTCATCTGCCTCGTCGACAACGTCGAGACCGTGCACCATCGGCTGCACCAGGAGCACATCATCGACGCGACGCTGAAGGACTGCATGGTCTGGCGCGAAGAGGAGATCCTGGCCACCGAGCTCCTGGCCCAGGCAATGGGCTGCCAGAACAACTTCTACATCCTGAGCCGCGGGCGCCAGCGGGACACCTACGAGACCTGCGCCCGGCTGATCACCCGACCGGACATGAAGAAGGTCTATCCCAGCTTCCCGATGAGTCACGTCGTCGACATGCCCGATGTGCTTGCCGAGATCGACCAGTTCCGAGCCCTCCTGGCGAAGCACTTCATCTCCTTCGATCCCGGTGACGTCGACGAGAAGCTGCTGCTCGATCGGGCCCTCGACGCGGCCAAGAACGGCCAGGACTGGATCGAGGTGCAGCCCCATTCCTTCGGAGGCCGCTCCGGCCAGGAGCCGCTGCGGCTCTCGGTGCGGGAAGTGCTCGACATCGCCGGCGACATCGACGGCCAGATCTACATGCGCGACTTCAAGTTGATCGACCAGTCCGACATGATCTGCTCGCTGATTCCCGAACTTCCAAACGGCCAGCCCGGGCTCTCGAGCGGCGTCGAGCGTGAACTCCAGCACGCCTTCGAGCACACCAAGGAGGTTTACGTGGTGTGGAAGCCCAAGAAGAACCCTTCCCCCTTCATCACCGAGACCGCCACCCGCATCTTCCGAAGCGTCGAGGAAGCCCTCCGCTACTTCGACCAGAAGGGCCTCCTGCCGATGGGTGATCTGTTCGGGAACTGAATCCGTGCAACGCCCGCCCGAAACCTTCACAATTTTCGACATCTCCGACGCCATGCCGGAGAAGCAAGAGCAGATGGGATCGAAGCGAAAGTTCTGGTACTCGAACCAAATGGGGGAGCGCTGGCTGTTCAAATTCGGCAGAGCAAGCCGCGGAGAAGATTGGTCTGAAAAGCTCGCTTCGGAGCTCGCAGATGCCATTGGCATTCCACATGCCATCGTCGAGCTTGCGACTCGCGAGGGCCTTCACGGAACGATCTCGAAGGCGTTTGAGACTCCCGACTACGAACTGATTCACGGCAACGAGCTCCTGACTGTTCTGGTCGAGGGCTACCCGAAGGATGCTCCACGATCGCCGCAGCATCGTCTCAGCCAGGTTCTCGATACCCTGGATCATCTAGAGATCCGTCGTCCTCCCACGCTCGCCGAGGTGCCCGGAATCATCAGTGGCACGGATGTTTTCATCGGATACCTCATGCTCGATGCGCTGATCGGCAACACCGATCGACATCACGAGAACTGGGGCGCCTTGCGACCCGTTTCAGCCCATGATGATGCACCGCAGATGCTGCTCGCGCCAACCTACGACCATGCGGCGTCGCTTGGGCGCGATCTCACAGCCGAGGTCATGCAACGACGGCTCGAAACCGCGGACTCCGGATTTTCGGTGGCCCATTACGCCGCTCGAGCACGCTCGAAGCTTCACCATTCAGACGGCAGCCCGCTCACCACACTCGATGCCTTCGACTCTGCGATGCGGGCCTACCCGCTCGCAGGGGCCGCGTGGCTCGAACGCCTCCAAGGTTTGGAGAAGGAGTGGATTGAGCGAACGGTCCGGCTCGTGCCCGAGGGACGGCTGGCTTCCCGCCCCGGGGCATCGATTTGTGGCCGATCTCCTAACGTTCAACCGAAGCCGACTCCTCTCGCTCCGCTAGCGTCCAATGCCCTCCCACGAACACTTCAATCCGACCTCACTTTTCGTCGCGTGGCAGGATCCTCGCTCTCGCGGCTACTTCCCGATCGGCCGATTGCGGATTGTGGAGGGCGGCGAGGGGTACGAGTTCCGTTACACACGGGGCGTGGAGCAGGCTCACGCTCAAGGCTTTCGTCCACTGATCGGTCTCGACGACCTGCTCGCAATCCATACCTCCCCCCGACTGTTCCCAGTCTTCGCCAACCGAGTGCCCTCAACGCACCGGGAGGATCGTCGCGAGTATCTCGCGTCATTCGGGCTTGACCCTGCGACCGCGGAGCCGTTCCAGATCCTCGCAATCTCCGGCGGTCGCCGTGCTACCGACAAGCTCGAGCTCTTCCCGGCCCCGAAGCAGAGTGCGGAGACCGGAGAGTATCGAACGACCATCTTTGTTCACGGTCTCCGACACTTGCCGCGCGAATCGCAGGAACGAGCGTTGCGACTCGCTCCAGGGGATCAACTCTTGATCATGCTGGATCTACAGAACCCGTTCGATCCTCAAGCCATCGCGCTGCGCACCGCGGATGACGGCCCCGATCGATGTCTCGTTGGCTACCTGCCTCGGTACATCCGCTCGGATGCCTGGAAGCTGCTCGCGGGCTGCGGAGGTCCCCACGCGTCAATCGAAGTCCGAGTTCGCCGCGCGAACCAGCCACCTGTTCCACTCGATCAACGGATCCTCTGCGACGTCGTCGCATGCTGGCCTGACGGCTTTACTCCCTTCGACGAGGCCCCGTACATTCCGATCGTCCCCGACCAGGAGATCTCGGAGGCGCACTCATCGCGGCTCCGGCCAAACGGTGCAACGTCGCAGTTCTGACGAGGTATCCGGCGTTGGTCTCATGACGCGGCGCAGCGTAAGCAGTGGGCGCAGTGTCTCCCCCCGGTCCCGCACGCAAGCGTCCTCACCCTGATCAGGACCGTTCAACGCCCGCCGCTTCCGTTGGGTCGCCGAACAACCGGGTTCCTCGCGCTCGGCTGCATCCCACCGCCAACCGCCCCAGTCCGCCAAGTCACTCCAACTTCGCAGCAGGAGGGAGGGGGATGCATCCGCCTCACCAAGTCTGGATGCGATTTACCACGATCCGAACACTTGATGCGATGCAGCACGCTCGCTGTTTTTGTACGCTTTTGAGTCTTGCTCGCCCGTCTTGCGGCTTCTGGTACGGCATTCTCGCCGCGACTCGAAGCGCCTCGCAGGCGATCTGGCAGGCGATCTGGGAGGGCGTCGATCGTGCGCTGGCCGAGTGGCCATCGATCGAGGTCCAGTTCCATCGGCAGTTGGGATGTCTCCCGGCGCGGGCACCGCGGCGGGGTTCAAGTGGGTCTCACATTCGAGGAGAGTCTGTCATGAAGGCAATGTTCTTGTCCGTCGCTGTCACCGCCATCGCGACGTCGGCCCAGGCCGGCGTCAGCCTCGCTGCGTGGACGTTCGAGTCGAGCGTCCCGACCACCGCTGGTCCGCACGCAGCCGAGAGCGGCCTCTTCGGGGGCAACGCCAGCGGGTTCCACGCGTCGTCCGCCACCGTCTACTCGAACCCGGTCGGCAACGGCTCGTTCGAGTCCTACAGCTCCAACAACTGGAGCACCGGCGACTACTACCAGTTCACCACCTCGACCCTCGGCTATCAGGACGTCGAGTTCGGCTGGAGCCAGACTCGCAGCAGCACCGGCCCCAGCGCGTTCAAGGTCCAGTGGAGCGCCGATGGCGTCACCTTCGCCGATCTGGTCAGCTACACCGTCGACGCCATCTCGTGGTCGAGCGCCCTTGGGAATCCCCTCTCGGTCTTCGTGCCGGTGGTGCTTCCGGACGCCGCGGACAACCTCGCGACCGTCTACGTTCGCCTCACCTCGGAAGTGACCACCGCTGCGGGCGGCACCAACCGAGTCGATGACATCTTCTTCAACGGCAGCGAGATTCCCGCGCCCGGCGCTCTGGCCCTGATCGGTCTCGCCGGCCTCGTCGGCAGCCGTCGTCGTCGCGCGTAAGCGGCGTTGGGGTTTCGCCCCGACGCACTTCGGGAGGTCGCAGGCGGCATGCCCGCGGCGCGCTCCCCATTGCATGCAGGCTCCACGCGGGCGGTCGGGAAACCGGCCGCCCGCGGTTCGTCTGGGAAGCGCCCCGAGCGGTCGCGTGGGACCCCGCGGCGTGCAGCGATGCCAGCGAGCGTGCATACTTGCGGCACTCCGACGAGACGCGCCACGCCGCCTTCCTGCAATGCCCCGCTTCGCCCTCACTGTCCAGTACGACGGAACCGACTTCCACGGCTGGCAGAAGCAGGAGCCGCCGGGGAAGGAGCCGCTTCGCACGGTGCAGGCCGTTCTGGAGAAGGCGGTCCGCTCCGTGGTGCGGCAGCCGGCCATCATCGACGGTGCGTCCCGAACCGACGCCGGAGTCCACGCGTTGGGCCAGGTCGCGGCGTTCAGCTCGACCGTCGAACTTCCCCTTGATCGCCTGGCGATGGCCATCACCTCGGCCCTTCCGGAAGACGTGCAGGTGACCGAAGCGTGGCCAGTCATCGACTCGTTCGACCCGATCTCGGATGCCCGTTCGAAGGGCTACCGCTTCCGCATCGTGCACGGCGCTCCGCCGTCGCACTGGCCGAACCTCTTCGAGAGCCGCTACCTCCACCGCTGCTGGACTCGGATGGACGTTCCGGCGATGGCCCGGGCTGCGAGTCACTTCGTGGGTGAACGCGACTTCTCGAGCGTGGCCAGCACTCGGCACGGTCGCGAGAGCGCCGTGCGGCGGATCCTGCGCTGCGACGTGATCGAAACAGAGAGGCAGGAGTTGCGCCTCGAGATCGCCGGGACCGGCTTCCTCTACAACATGGTGCGGATCATCGCCGGCACCTTGATCGAGGTTGGACGTGGACGCCTCAAGGCCGATGACATTCCGGCCCTCCTGGAGTCGCGTGATCGAACCCGCGGGGGGCAGACGCTCCCGCCCAAGGGCCTCTGCCTGATGTGGGTCGAGTATCCCGCCGCCACGCGGTTGCCGTCGGCGGTTGCCCCATTCCCTGTTGGCGAGGCTCGCGCCTAGATGCGCCGTCTTCGCACTCGCTCCCAGTGCTGCCGATGGTGGCGCGGGGCCGCCCTCGTCGCGGCCGCGCTTGCCATTGGCTCTCGGGCACCGGCCCAGATCCTCGATCTGTCGCCACCGCCGGCACCGCCCCCGCTTGCGGTGCATCCGGCCACAGCCACTCTCGCCGCAGTCGATCTCGAGCTCGAACGCCTGACGATTGCTCGTCGGGCGGCGACAGGAATCGAAGTGGAACTGGTCGATGGACTGATTGCCCTGCGACGCGTCACGCGAGCACTCCTCGTATCTGGAATCGCACTCGCGGATCAGCCCGAGGTCCACTCCGCCAGCGGACGCGGCTTCGGCGCCAGCGAGCGCCTCGCCCAGGGATGGCGACTGCACGAGGCCCGCGCCGAGATCGCCGCGGCCCTGCGACGCGCCATCACACTCGGTGAGGGCGATCCGCGCCGCGATCGAGTTCGCGCGCTTCTCCGGGACTCCGCGGAGGCCCAACCACTCGATCTCTCGGCCGATGGTCCGGCGCCCGCGACTCGAATGCTCGTTGCCGATGCCCTCGCGCCCCTCGCCTGCGCCGCGTTTCTGGCTTCGGATCAGCCGCTGCCCTCGATCTGGCCGACGACGCGGCACGGCGGTCCGTGGCTGCCGCCGGCAACCGAAGCAGACCGCTCGCTGCGCGAGCGCGCCGGCGGGCTCGCCGAGCAGGTCGACCGCCTCCTCGACTCGCATCCACTTCCCGCGACCGTCGCCGCCGCACGGGCGGCGCTCTTCGACCGGCGGCGGGTGGCGGCGGCCCTCGCTCTGGACGCTGCCCTCACCGAAGCGACCTGGCTGGAGCGCCGCGATCAGGAGTCCCTTCGCGGCAAAGTGCTGGACTCGCTTCGTCCACAGGGCACGTCGCCCGATCGGGACATTCCCGTCAATGGGCCCAACGCCGCCGATCCACCCGGTCCCGGCGCAGGCCCAGCGCCCGCCGCAGACCTCGACCAGCGGGATCTTGAAGCGTCGGACCTCGAGGCAACGGCCTCCATCCTGCGGCAGATGACCCTGCTGCGACCGATGCTCGCCGGGTCCTTCCGGCAGCTTCAGCCGGTGGTTGCGGCACTGCGCACGTTGGGTGGCCCCGCGACCGCCGCAAATCCCAACCTGCCTCCACACTCGCCTCCACACTCGCCTCCACACTCGCCTCCAGTTGCAGCCCCCGGCCCGCCGCCCGATCTCGCTCGCGCCGTCGCCACCAAGCAACTCATCCTGGGGTCGCTCCAGCGGATGGCGGAGTCGCGCGAGATCGAAGGCCGCGTTCGAGGCGCCGATCTGGCCGAAGCGCGGCAGAAGCTCTCGCTCGAGTATCGGGAGACCGAGACCGCCCTCCTCCTTTCGTTGGAGCGGATCGTGGCGTCGCCGTCACCGCGGACCGATCCCGGGATCGCCAGTCTCGTCGGGGCCCACACCCAACTTGTCGGCGATCTCCGGCGCGTCGCCCGTCTCGACGACTGGAGCGCGTCGGTCGCCGCTGCGGCGCCGACTCTCACCGCCGCTGTCCGAGGTCAGCTCATCAAGATGATCCGGTGGCTGATCGACCCCAACCGACGACCCGAGGCGGTGCAGGCGATTGCCCAGCTCGATCAGCAGTTCTCCCACTTCGCGGCGATGCCCGCCGAAGCTCGACTCCGCCAAGGGTCGCTGGCAGCGCGATTCGGCGCCGAGCCGACCCAAGCGATGCTGCGATCGATCGAGTCGGGTCGCGCCGCGTGGGTCGAGGCGTGGTCGCGAGGCGACGGCGGGAGTGATGCCAGTCGCGAACTTCTCGCGTGGACGAGGCTTCTTCGAGCAATCGACGCCGTCGACGCGATGCTCGATCCGACGACCCGCGATCGAATCCACGCTCGGCTGGTTCGATTCGCAGCGTGGAGCATCCCGACTGCGGCCGTCACGGCAGTTGCGGAGGAGGCCATCGGACCGATTCGGATGCTCCTCGAACGCGCTCGGCCACCGACCGAAGTGGAGCTGCGCCGACTCGAGACAATCACCGCGCTGCCGCGGCTCTGCGTGGCCCTCGACGCCCGACTGATCCCGCTCGATGAACTGCTCCCCTCGGCAGCGTGGGCGGCGCTGGGTTCCGCACTGGAGCGCCCGCCGGCCGATGTGTGGCCGCGCGGGCGGCTGGGAGAGTTTGCCCGCCTCGCGGTCCAGTCGCGGGCATGGCACGAGGGTGTTGATGCCGACGAAGAGCCGCGCGCGGCCCGGCGTGCGCATGTCGATGCCTCGGCGGATCTTCTGCTGCGTGAACTGGGGGAATGGCGAGGACCCATCCCCACGCTCCGCGGATGGGACGGCAGCGACCCCGAGGCCGGCCGGTAGAGCGTGCTCGAGCGTAAGTCCCGCTCGCTCGACGGTCGATCGCTCCGCGGCGGAGTCAAAATTCTCCGTGGGCAATTCCGTAGCATGGAACTCCGCTGAGGCCCGGGGGGTCTCGATTCAGTCCCCGGACCGATTCCGTGACTTCTATCAGAGAAAACACCATGAACGCCTGTCGCACTGTCGGATTGAGCCTCGCCGTCATCCTCTGCCCGCTCCTCGCCGGCTGTCTCGTCAGTTCGTCGAACTCGACCCAGGAGAGCGGTGTTCGAGTCTCCTCGACCACGCTCGAACAGATCGAGCCGAATCGAACCACCGAGCAGTGGTTGATTGCCACGCTCGGCGAACCGACCAGTCGCACCGCAGTGCAGTCCGGCGTGCCCACCGATTCAAACGCGGTGGCGAACGCGACGGCACCGGCGGGGCCGAAGGTCGAGATTCTCCGCTACGACTTCTCCCGCACCGAACGCTCGGCAGGCGCGGTCTTTCTGATCTTCGGAGGGGCCACCTCGCGATCGGAGCAGAGCCGGGCGTTCTTCGAGGTCACCGACGGCGTCGTCACTCGCGCCTGGCGCGAGGAGGGCGCCCCGATTGCGAATCGGGAGTGACGCCGCCCGCAGGAGGTTTGGCCCCGCCCGGTGGCGGCGCGCCTCGGCTCGCCACTTCAGGAATCGGGCGTCCGTGCGGATCGACATCGCTTCCCACTTCGCGGGCCAGCCGCTCGCGGAGTTCGGCGTCGATGAAGTGCTCCATCCGATGCGACGGCTCGTGAAGGTGATCCTCGGGCAATCCCAGGTTCTGTGACAGCCAGCCCTCCCAGAGCCGGTGTCCGCGCACCAGGGCCGCGCCCCGCTCTCGCCCTGCGTCGGTCAGGACCAGCGCCCCATCGCGGGTGGCAACCTCGCCCGCGCGCCGCGCTGCCAGGCGGGCAAGCCGCGTGAGGACGCCGCCGGCGGCCGATCGAGCTGCGTTCTCCGAAGCACCCCCGGAAGCAACCCCGGAAGCAACCCCGGAAGCAACCCCGGAAGCAACCCCGGA
>CAYXKH010000016.1:0-5441 GCA_964465255.1 uncultured Isosphaeraceae bacterium | reverse complement strand
GAAGCAACCCCGGAAGCAACCCCGGAAGCAACCCCGGAAGCAACCCCGGAAGCAACCCCGGAAGCAAGCGGATGCGCTGACGCACGCCCCCGCTCCTCGTGTCGCCAGAGCGCCGCCAGCAGATCCTCGCGGTGAATCCGAAGCGACAGCAGCAGCCGGCGCAGCGCTCGACTGAGAAGCCCGTGTCGCGGCGACGCCAGAGCCGCGAGGGCGAAGAGCGCGCCGCCGACCACGCTCATTGATCCGGCGACGGAGGTGTTGAGTTCGACCGCAAGGGCATATCCGAGCACCGCAGTCACCAGACCGAGCCCCACGGCAATCAAGAGCAGCGGCACCAGTCGGTCGCTCAGCAGTTGTGCCGTCGCCCCCGGAACAACCAGCATCGCAATCACCAGAATGGATCCCACCGATTCGAACGCCGCCACCGCCGTCGAGGTCACCGCGATGAGAAGTCCCGCGTGCACCAGGGCGGCGCTGATTCCCATCGTCGTCGCCAGACCCGGGTCGAAGCTCACGATCCGCAGTTCCTTGAAGAACAGGCCAACCAGGCTCAGATCGATCACCAGCACGATCGAGAGCCAGAGAAATGCACGTGGGATCATGAAGCCCGCGACGTCGACGGTGTCGAAGGGGGCGAACTCGATCATGCCGTAGAGCACGCAGCCCGGGTCGAGATCGACGCGCCGGGCGGCGAAGCTGATGAGGATCACGCCGACGGCGAAGAAGCTGGAGAAGACCACGCCGAGGGCCGCGTCCTCGGTCACCCGCTCGCGCCGCGAGAGGGCCGAGACCAGTCCCACCGCGGCGAGCCCTGCGAGTCCGGCGCCGAGGAGCATCGCCCAGGGCGCTCGCGTCCCGGTGACGAGAAAGGCAACTGCCAGCCCCGGCAGAATCGCATGAGAGATCGCATCGCCCAGGAGCGACAGCCTGCGCAGCACGAGGAAGGTGCCGAGGAGCGCGCAGGCGCTGTTGCCGCACGCGGCGATGGCCACGACCCACCAGTCCTCCGCCCGCCAGTCGGTGATCATCGAGAGGGCAATCACGACCGATCCCCTCCCGCCGGAGCGACGTTCAGCCGGACGCTCCGCTTGACCGCGCGGTGCCGCATCGCCGCCGCCAGGACCCCGCGACGAGGTCCGAGGAGGAACGATCCGGCAAGAAGAACCGCCGCAACCAGCACGATCAGCGGGCCGGTCGGCCACCCGAGCGAACCGCCGCCCTCGGGCGCGGGAACCACCGCGCTCAGCACCGTTCCAATTGCGGCGCTGACTCCGCCGAGAATGGCAGCGACCGTGATCACGGTCTCGAAGCGATCGCTCCAGAAGCGAGCCGCCGCTCCCGGAATCACCAGCAGCGCCACCATGAGCACAACGCCGACCGCCGGGAGACCGACCACCGTGCAGAGGGCAACCAGGGCCGTCAGGGCGTAGTCGGTGAACCCCATCGGCCAGCCGAGCGAGTCACCGAAGGCGCGGTCGAAACAGAGGAGCTTGAGCTCCTTCCTCACCAGAACCACCACGCCAATCAGGGCGATTGAGAGGATGGCAATCAGCAGGACGTCGGAGCGGACCATGCTGGCAGCCTTGCCGTAGATGAAGCTGTCGAGTCCCGCGGCGTTGCCACCCGGTCGCGACTGAATGATTCGCGACAGCATGATCCCGAGTCCGAAGAAGACGCCAATTGAGATGGCAATCGCCGCGTCAGATCGGATCTTCGGAATCGACTGGGCCAGACTGATGAACGCGGCCGCAAGCAGTCCGAAGAGAAGTGCTCCCGCGAGCAGCACTGCAAGACTCCGCTCACCCACGACGATGAACGCCAGGCAGACGCCGGGCAGCCCCGCGTGGGCCACCGCGTCGCCGACCAGCGATCGCCGACGCAGCACCATCACCGCACCGATCCCGCCGGCGGCGATGCCCAGGAGCGACGCGCCGAGGAGGACCGTGCGAGTGTTGGGCTCGGCGACGAGTCGGGCCATCGACGCAAGCTCATGGACCAGTCCGCTCATCCGCTGGCCTTCTGCACGGCGTGCTGGGCTTCTTCGAGCGCAACCAACCGGCCGCCATAGGTTCGCTTGAGATTCTCGGCGGTGAAGACTTCCTTCACCGGCCCGGCTGCGACGAGTCGAAGATTGAGCAGCACGACCTCGTCGAAATGGCGCGAGACCGTCTGCAGGTCGTGATGCACCGCGATGACCGTCCGACCCTCCGCCCGCATCGAGTGCAGCAATCCGACGATGGCCTGTTCGGTCGCGGCATCGACGCCAGCGAAGGGCTCGTCCATCAGGTAGAGCTCGGCCTCCTGGGCGAGAGCTCGCGCCAGGAAGACGCGCTGCTGCTGACCGCCCGAGAGCTCGCTGATCTGACGTTTCGCGAAGGCTTCCATGCCGACCTGGGCCAGGGCCGCCTCGGCCACGTCGCAATCGGCCCGACTGGGTCGCCGGAACCAGCCAAGTCGGCCGTAACGACCCATCAGGACCACGCCCAGAGCGTCGATTGGAAAGTCCCAGTCGACGCTCTCGCGCTGCGGCACATAGCCGATGCGGCGCCGCACTCGGGCGAGGGGCTGATCGAAGATCCGGACGCTGCCGCTGGCAATCGGGACCAGTCCGAGGATCGCCTTGAGAAGCGTGCTTTTGCCGGCCCCGTTGGGACCGACGATTGCGATGAGCCGACCGGCCGGGAGGCGCACGTCGACATCCCAGAGCACCGGCTTGCGGTGGTATGCGACCGTGAGGTCATGGACCTCGACCGCGATCGGTGATTGCGTGACGCCAGCCGAGACGGGCTTCGCGGCAGTCGTCGCGGGCCCGGTCGCAATGAGCTCACGATTCATGCGATTCATGCGATTCATGCGATTCATGTTCGCGCTTCTCCTCTGGTGATGGAGCCGGTGCGGACGGCGTGGGCGACTCGTTCGGAGGCGCGACCTTGGGCTCGCCCGGCACGGTTCCGCCGAGGGCACTCGTGATCGTCCGAACATTGTGCCGGACCATGCCGACGTAGCTCCCCTCCGCAGTGCCGTCGCGACCCATCGCATCGCTGAAGAGCTCGCCGCCGACGCGCAGCGCGTGTCCGCGAGCGGCGCATCCTTCGACCAGCGCGTCCACCGTCTTCCGCGGCACGCTGCTCTCGATGAAGACCGCCGGGATGCGCCGCGTGGAGAGCGTGCCCACCAGCACCGAGATGTCGCGGAGGCTGGCCTCGCTGTCGGTCGAGAGTCCCTGGATGGCCAGCACTTCCAGGCCATACGCCCGGCCGAAGTATCCGAAGGCGTCATGAGCAGTCACGAGCACGCGCCGTTCCGCGGGAATCGAGGCGATCGTCGACCGCACCTCGGTGTGCAACCTGAGCAGGACATCGAGGTAGATCCGGGCGTTGGTCACATAGCGCTCGCGCCCGGACGGATCGACCTCCACCAGTCCATCGCGCACTCCTTCGACCACCTTCATCCAGAGCTCGACATCGAACCAGACATGCGGGTCGGCGTGATCGCGACTCGCCACCGCCGGAGCGTGTGCCGGACTCGGCGCGGCCGAATCGGCCTCGGCGCCGCGCAGGGCCGCATCGGGAATGACGTCGGTGACGCAGACGACGCGGGTTCGGCTTCCGAGCCGAGCGATCGAATCGCCCATCCGGCCTTCGAGGTGCAGGCCGTTGAAGAGGACCAGGTCCGCATCGAGCATCCGACGCATGTCGCCCGGCGAGGCCTTGTACAGGTGCGGGTCGACGCCCTCCCCCATCAGTGCCGTCACCGAGGCTCGATCGCCGGCGATCACCCGAGCCGCGTCCGCGATCATGCCTGTCGTGGCCACGACCACGAGCGGCGTGCGTCGCGGCGCGACGTCGTCGGGACTGCCTTCCGCACACGCAGGGAGCGATGACCAGACGCCGGCGAGCAGGAGGAGGATCGCCCGGAGGACGTTCGATGGCAGGCCCGCTCGCACACCGTCGAGTCGGGACCCCGGACAGACCTCGCCCAGATCGGCGCAGCCGCCTGACGAGCGTGTCGCCGACCGACGCTTCCAGCCCATTTCAAGTTCACCCATAGACGAACTCCAAGTTTGAGTTCTCAAAGTCTATTGACAAAAGACGCCGGCGGCAAGAGGTGAGTTTGCCGCCGGCGCCGGTGAATGAGCAGTGCCTGAGCCGAATCTGGGTTTTCGTCTGGCTCTCGGAAACGGGGACCGACGCGGATTTGCCTTTGACAGCGCAAACTTCGTCTGGCATCCTTCACGCGGTCCCGTCCGGAACACTCGCATGCCAACGCCGACGGCGGAAGATTATCTGAAGCGGATCCTCCTCCTCGCGAAGCGGACCGAAAAGGGACGTCGATCCGGCTGGGTGGCGCTGGGCGCCCTCGCCGAGGCCGTCTCGGTCGTGCCCGGCACGGTGACCGCCATGGTCAAGCGGCTGCACTCCGAGCGTCTGGTCGAATACGAGCGGTACGGCGGTGTCCGGCTCACCGCCGCCGGGTCGGCCGCGGCGATCCAGGTGCTGCGGCGGCATCGGATCATCGAGACTTTCCTCGCCGAGTGCCTTCGGCTCGACTGGGCCCAGGTCCATGACGAGGCCGAGCGGCTGGAGCACGCCGTCTCCGACGAAGTGCTCGCTCGCCTGGAAGCGTTCCTCGACTACCCCACCGTGGATCCGCACGGAGACCCGATTCCCCGGGCCGACGGCACCATCGCCGGCAGCCCCGAGACGAGGCTCAGCGAATCGACCGCCGGAGATCACCTGCGAATCGTGCGGGTGGTCGACCAGACGCCCGACTTCCTCAACGCCATCGACGGACGCAGGCTGCGCCCCGGGGCGACGCTCGAGGTCGTGACGTGCGATCGCGCCGCGGGAATGATGGATGTGCGAATCGGGACCACCCGCCAGTCGATCTCGCTCTCGCTCGCCGAGCGTCTGGTCGTCGAGCCGGGGAAAGCCACTTCCCGAAGTCGTGCGACGAAGCCGGCACGGTCGTCACCGCGCAAGGCGTGACGGCACGGTCACTCCGGTCGGGCCGTCCAGCCGTAGGTCACATATCGCCACGCGACCGAACCGTCGTCGAACAGATCAATGAGCCCGTAACCCTCGTCGACGCCGCGGTGAGGTCCCTTCCACCACGCCCCGCTCACCGCCCCGTCGCACACATACAGGCAGCCGCGGTACTCGATCGAGTCGAGCTGGTGGATGTGACCGCTCAGGCAGAGCTTCACGTTGGGATGCTCGGCCAACAGCGCCGTCACCAGATGCACATCCATGTGCAGCAGGCCTCCGCTCACCGCAATCGTGTTGTCGGCGGTGGGCTTCGACCGGGCCAGGGTGGTGACGCTCAGGATGGGAATGTGCGACACGATCACGGTGGGAATCGCGGTGTTCGCGGCCAGTTCGCTCTTGAGCCAGTTCAGTTGCTCCTTGCCGAGATAGCCGAGGTACCCGTCGCCGTCGGGC
>CAYXKH010000015.1:25443-28416 GCA_964465255.1 uncultured Isosphaeraceae bacterium | reverse complement strand
TCACACCAGTCACACCAGTCACATCGGGGGGCTGACCGCAAGTCCCTCCAACCCCAAAGGCACTCAGATGAACACCAGCAGACTCACGTCGCTCTTCACCAGCACCTTCCTCTCCCTTGCGCTCGGCATGGCCGCATCAAGCGCCTGCGGCGAGCAGATCGCCTACGAAGGGTTCACGTACGGATCGTCCCCCAACCTCGCCGGCGCGAACGGTGGATCTGGTTGGGGTGGTCAGTGGTTCAAGCTCAGCTCGATTCCGACCGGTGTGACCACCGAGGGCCTGTCATGGCCGGGCCTGCCCACTTCCGTCGGAAGCGCCTTTACCGCCGGCTTTGCGTCCGTCGACTACACCCGCTACTCCCGCGCCATCGCCCCGTTCACCGCGCCCGATGATGTCGTCTACGTCTCGTTCCTCTTCCGACCCAACGTCGGTTTCGGCGTCGGTGGTGGATTGGCGTTCGGGACGTGGGAGAACGGCATGGTCGTCGGGTTGGTCCCGGGCAGCGGCAAGTATGGCCTCTCCGGATTCACCGGTCCGTCGAGTCTCACCTCGAAGTCGGTTGCGCAGAACGAGACCGTCCTCCTGGTGGCCAGCGCACGCAAGACGGCCGGCAACACGATCACCTGGTCGCTTCACGTCAATCCATCAGTTGGCGGATCCGAGCCGCAGACTGCCGCCGCGACCATGTCGATTCCCGGTACGGCGCTTCCTCAGGCGGTCGTGCTCTACAACGACGGCGGCTACTCGACCGACGAGATCCGCGTCGCCACGACCTGGGCCAGCGCCCTCGGTCAGTTGTCGGAACCGTGCGTCGGCGACCTCGATGGTGACGGTGCCGTCGGCGGCGCGGATCTCGGCATCCTGCTCAGCGACTGGGGCGGAGACACCGCGGCCGATCTGAACAACGACGACGTCGTCGATGGCGCCGATCTGGGCATGCTCCTCGGCGCCTGGGGCGAGTGCGCGTGAGGTGAAGAGCGAAGGAGTGCCCTCATCAAGGAACTCCTCGCCACAGGCTGCCAGGTGAGGGAGCTTCACGGCTCGACGCAGCTCGATGACGACTTCTCAATCATCGACGTCCGCTTCGACTGACCGGCACGGGTTCTATGGTCGGCGATGCTCGACTGCGGACCCGTGCTGACTCTCGCTGCAGGCGTCGACAGCCTGCCTCTTCTCACCACCATCGCGGCCGGATTCGCCGCCGCGTGGGTCCTCGGCATCATCACCCAGGGCATCGGTCTCTCGCCGATCGTCGGCTACCTGCTGGCCGGCGTGGCAATCGGGCCGTATACCCCCGGCTTCGTCGGTGACGAGCAGCTCGCCCAGCAGCTCGCGGAGATCGGCGTCATTCTGATGATGTTCGGCGTCGGTCTGCACTTTCACATCAAGGATCTGGTCGCGGTCAAGGGCGTGGCGATTCCAGGGGCGATCGGCCAGAGTGTCGCGGCCACCGTGGTCACCATGCTGGCGTTTCACTTCCTGGGCTGGTCCTGGCAGTCCGGTCTGGTGCTGGGCATGGCCATGTCGGTGGCGAGCACGGTGGTCCTGCTGCGGGTCCTGACGGACAAGGAGATGCTCGGCAGCTCGCACGGTCATGCCGCCGTCGGCTGGCTCATCGTCGAGGACATCTTCACCGTGCTCGCCCTGGTGTTCGTGCCGCTGATGGCCGTCGATGGCATGGTCGCCGGGAATGCCGCCGAAGCCGCAGTCGAGTCCACAGGTGGCGGTGGGGGACTTGCCACGATCGGATGGGCCGTTGGAAAGTTGATCGCCCTGGTCGCCATCGTCTTCTTCGCCGGATCGCGGGTGGTGCCGTGGGTCCTGGCCCAGGTGGCCAAGCTTCGTTCCCGCGAACTCTTCACGCTGACGGTGCTGGTCCTCTCGATTGCAATCGCGGTCGGCTCGGCGGCCTTCTTCGGGGCGTCGGTGGCGCTTGGTGCATTCCTCGCCGGCATGGTGGTCGCCCAGTCGCCGACGAGCCATCAGGCGGCCGCGGATGCGCTCCCGATGCGCGATGCCTTCTCGGTTCTCTTCTTCGTCGCCGTCGGCATGCTCTTCAATCCCTTCTTCGTGCTCGAACAGCCGGTGATGATCGCATGCGGCCTCGCCATCGTGCTTCTGGTCAAGCCGCTGGCGGCGCTGGTGATCGTGGCGACGCTCGGATACCCCGCCCGCACGGCGCTCACGGTCGCCATCGGCCTCGCCCAGATCGGCGAGTTCTCCTTCATCCTCGGCCAGGTCGCGCACGACCATCATCTGATTCCGGACGAAGGCCGACAGACTCTGGTCGGCGTGGCGATGATCTCGATCACCCTCAATCCGCTGCTCTTCGGTTCGATCGATCGCATCGAGCGCTGGTTCGAACGGCGACCCCGACTGTGGAGGCTCATGAACTCCCGGGCGGAGCGTCGGCAACGATCGATCAACGCCCAGGCCCAGCCGATCATCGCCGCCGCGGAGCAGACGCTCGCGGTGATCGTGGGGTACGGCCCCGTCGGTCGCGTCGTCGATGCGCTTCTCCGCGACGCGGGAATCCACACCGTCATTGTCGAGATGAACCTGAAGTCGATCGAGTCGCTGATCAGGAGCGGCCGCACGGCGATCTACGGCGATGCCAACCGTCCGGAGATTCTGGAACAGGCGGGCGTTCGAAAGGCGGCCTATCTGGTGGTGACGCTGCCGCACTCGAGGAGCCGGTCCGACCTGATTCACGCGGCGCGAGAGCTGAACCCGGACCTCAAGATCATCATGCGGGCGCGCTACCTCGCGGAGGGCGACGCCCTTCGCCTGGCCGGAAGCACCAGGACCGTGTTCGAGGAAGGCGAGACGGGAATCGGCATGGCCCGACAGGTGATGGAGCTGCGCGGACTCGAGCCGGCCACGATCGACAAGATGCTGCAGGCGATTCGGCGCATCTGGAAGATGACCGACTGAGGCCGACAGATCTACTTCCGGGTCGTCTTCTTCTTCGC
>CAYXKH010000015.1:14188-25343 GCA_964465255.1 uncultured Isosphaeraceae bacterium | reverse complement strand
CACTCTTCGTGGTGCCGGTCGTTTCGGCATCCGCCTTCTTGGCGACCTTCCCCGCAGATTTCCGGGTCACCGTCTTCGCCCGCTCTTCCCGAGCATGCTCGAGAACGTGCGAAGGTTCGACTCGGCTTCCCCCGTGCGAGGTGCTGGTGGCCGACCGCTCCTTCCGTCCGCTGGCGCTGGTGGTGTTGGTTCGCTGGCCCTTCATTGATTCCGATCGTGGCATGGTGGAGATTCCTATGTGTGCCGCCCGGGCGAGTCGAAGCGAGCGCTCCGCGGCGGCGCGAGGGGCGATGCTACCGCGAGGCGCCGACGAGCGTTGGCATCCCAGCACGTCCACCTCGCCATGCTCACGTTCCCGACTCAACTCGTCGCCGCCCCCGGTTCGTCGAGCGCGTACCGCCCCGAGCACAGGAACTCGACCGTCGGCATCCGGCTCCCAGGAATCAACTCGCCTCCTCCAGGCGGCTCCGCCCTGCCGGGGATCTCCCGGCAGGGAACGTCACGGACGCGGGAGAACCCTGCTGGCGACGGCGGTGGGCGAAGGCGATCCTGCATGCAGTCGTCCGCCACCCTCAGGAGCCTTCCCATGACACGTTCCGACCGCATTGCTCTCGTCGCCAGCCTCGCACTCGCCGCCGCTTCGACGCTTGGAGCGGCCGTCATCGTCGACTCGCAGCCGGTCGTCGGCGGAACCATGCGCGAGTCGCACATGTGGGTCGATCCGGGGCCGGACGAGAACGACTCCGACCTTGACACCGTCTGCTGGACCGACTTCACGCTGACCACCCCGACGACCATCAATCACCTCGAATGGTGGGGGACGGGCACCAGCGAACTCGGCTTCCGGATCGAGGTCTGGAAGCAGGATCCGAACACGATTGCGTATACACCGCTCGGCTTCTTCTACTATGCCGGCGCGAATCCCAAGCCGATCCCGACGGTGATGTTCGAGACCAACGCCCTCACGATCACCGCGGGCCCTGGCGGACTGACCCATTACTCGCTCGAGCTTGCGGTGCCGTTCACGCTCGAGCCCAACACCCCGCAGAACCCGCGATGGTTCATCGGCGTGTCGGGCCGGAGCCACCAGTATCTCGCGGCGTGGACGTGGGCCCGCGGAACCGGGGCGAGCAACAAGACTGCCCGCTGGCTCCACGGCAGCGGTGGTCCGGTCTTCCAGGTTCTCGGCGAGGGTCGTGCTCTCGTCGTTGGAGACACCACGCCGCCGTGCCCGAGTGATCTCGATGGTGACGGGCAGGTCGACGGAGCCGACCTCGGGCTTCTGCTCGGAGCATGGGGCACGACGAGCGCCGATCTCAACGATGACGGGACCACCGACGGCGCTGATCTCGGCCTGCTTCTCGCCGCATGGGGACCGTGCATCTGACGCGGCAGCGAGGCGCGAGTGCCGACGACGGATCGCGGGGGCGCCTCGCTCACTCCACCCGGGTCGCTTCGAGCAGCGGCGCCGGCGTCGCGATCTTCATTCGCGGCGCCCGGCGCCCTCCTTCCCGGCTCCCGTGTTCAGACGCTGATGGTTCGGTTCATGGACGAACTCCTGGGCCCGGAACGGCCCTTCGCGGCTGAGGTCGAGGCTCGATTCGAGATGTGCCGACCGCTCCGGAAGCCGGGGCCGAAACGGCGGCGTTCCGAGTCTACCGATGGCTGCCGGGCAAGTTGCCGCAGCAATTTGCCGCAGGACGTGACCTTCTCCGCGAGCCCGCGGAGCTGCTGGCGACTGTCGTGGCCCTTTGGCCCATCCCGGCGCCGGCAGGCGGCGCAGCGGCACCGAATGAGCGTGGCGGTGGTGGGGGCGAAACCGCCGCACGCAAGATGGCGAGTCGGCTCGAGCGCCGCGTGGCGCACCGGTCTGTGATGGAATGCCGCCCGCGCAGTGTCTGCAAAAGGCAGCACGGACGAGGCCTTGGGCCTCGTCCGTGCTGCGGTCGCAACGACTCCCGTGGGGGGGGAAAGGGGGTGGGAGCGCGTCACGCCCAGATACTCGGTGCGATCACGTCACCTGCGCGAATCGGGGCGTCGGCGTGCGGAGTCGCTGCGATCTCCGTCGCCGAGCCGATCCCACGCATCGCGAACTGCGTCCTTCGCGTTGTCCCAGGTGAGCTTCGGCTTCGGGGCCATGCCTTCCCACTCGGCGCGCAATTCCTGCTCGTGGTCCTCAAACGACTTCCGAGTGCCGTCGGTCCCGCGCTTGCCCCAGCCTTCCCAGCCCAGGCGATACGCGGGCCGGTACACATCGAAAGGCGTGTCGACGGTCGCGTACGGGCGAGTCTTGTAGTTGTCGCGCCAGTAGGTCTCTTCGAGGGTCGGATCGAGTTCCTCCGCCGCGGCCTTGCCACCGAGGCCTCCGAGAACAGCACCGCCAACGCCACCGGCGATTGCTCCCACCGGTCCGCCGACAGCGGCACCAATGCCGGCGCCGATGGCACCACCTGCGGCGGCACCGACGCCGGTGCCGACGGGATGCGCGCCCGGAGTGCCCGAGATCGGGTCACGATTCTTCGGATCATCGCGACGATCCGCGTCGCTACGGACGGCGCGGGGCTTGTTGGATGTCGAATCAGAGTGAGTCATGGAGAGTGTCGTCCAGTGAGGTGTGAATGCGTGCGCCATGGACGGTCGGGTACGACCGAAGATCTCATGGTCGATCTGGCGACTCATAGTGTCGGCGCAAGCGACTCGCTCTTCCGTCGGGCAGATGCCCCATTCGCCGCGGCGGTGATTGAACGGATCGCCGATTCGAAGAGGGTCTCGGCGGCTGCGGCCCCACTGGTGGCGAGTCGGGCGGCGGAGGCGTCGCCGGCTTCGCCGGTCCACAGGAGAACCACGATTGACGCCGCCAGTTCGACTCCGGCACGATCGGCCGAGGCCTTGACTCCGCGGATCATCTGACGAGCGTGGGCTTCGGCCATCGGAGGAACGGTGCAGACGCAGATCACATCGGCGCCCGATGCCCGCGCCGCGTCGGCGCGCTCCGAGGCCAGACGAGTCAGCGTGCCACTCGTCGAATGCACGCCGCGCAGTCGGAGCGATCGCGCCAGGAGTGCGGCCATGATCGAGTCCGCCTCGTCCCGCGCCGGGAGGCAGAATGCCGAGGGACTGGGAAGGGCCACACCCTCGCCCACCGCTCCGTCAAGCGGCGCTGCTCGATCGGCCTCGCCGGGCTCGTCCTCGATCAGGGCATCCACCACTTCGCGCATCACCACAAGGTGGGGATCGAGGTGCGGATCGAGGTGCGGATCGAGGTGCGGATCTGGGGCGCGCGGCAGGCCGACCCGACCGTGGCGATCGCTCTCGAGCAGGCGAAGCGCCGGCCCGATGAACTCCTCGCTCACGTGGAGCAATCCGTGTTCGCTGCGAGCCTCGCGGGCAATGTTCAGGGCGTCGTCGGCATCGAGCCCGAGGATCCGCAGGTAGAAGCGAAGCGGCGGCGAAAGGGCAGGGGCGTTGTCGAGGGCGATGGCCAGCCAGTGGAAGCGGGGGATGTGGCGACCGAGCACGGCCACGCACACCGTGAGCGGAATGGCCAGCAGCAGTCCGGCGGCGCCCCAGAGCCAGGTCCAGAAGAGAAGTGCCAGGATGATGGCCGGAGTCGACAGGCCAGTCCTGGCCCCGAGAACCAGGGGCTCGAGGACATAGGCCACGAGCATCTCGACCACGACGATGAGGCTCACGGTGAGTATCGGCGTGGTCCAGCCCTCGAAGACCACGGCCGCGAGCAGGGTCGGAAGCGCCACGACGATCCACGGGCCGATCACCGGCGCGAAGCGCAGCGGCACGGCGATGGCGCCGAAGAGGATGGCGTTGGGCACGCCGATCAGCGCGAGAGTCAGTCCGACGAGCACCCCGAAGAGGCAGTTCACGATCAACTGGCCGACGAGGTAGTGGCTGATTCCCCGCGATGCATCCTCGAGCACCGTCGTCGTCATGCGCAGTCGATCGCGCCCGGCCAGCGCCGCCAGCCGGTCCCGCAGATCGTCGCGTCGGACGAGGAAGAAGCTCGCGACCACGATCACGATCAATGCGCCGAGCAGCGGGGTGAGAAACGGCAGCGCGAGGTCGGCGGCAGCACCGATTGAGACGGGGCGATCCTTCTCGACCACCATCACGCGGACGGGTTCGGAGTTCGAGGGCGCAGCGGGAGGGGCAACTTCGCCCGGCGACACGGGCTCCCCCGACCGCAATTGCTCGGGCACCGCGTCGGATGATCCCGAGCCGTTGCCAGCCACCGTCAGCTCATCGGGATCATCGGAGGTTGCGTCGCGCACCTCGTCCTCGAGGGCGTCCAGCCCCGAGCGGGCGCGACCGAGCCACCCGTCCGCTTCGGTGCCGATTCGCTCGAGTTTGCTACGGATGGTTCCGCGGTACTCGGGGAGCTGTCCGGCGAGATCGACGAACTGGATCGCGACCACGGCGGCGATGGTCACCACCACCGCAACAGCGCCCATCATCGAGATGACCACGGCCAGCGCCCGGGGCACTCCGACCCGCTGCAACCGCTCGACAACCGGTCCCAGGATGAACGCAACGAGAACCGCGAGCGCAACCGGTATCAAGAGCTCGCGGGCAAGAGCGAGTACGGCAATCACGATCACGATGGTGAGGAGCCGAACCAGCCGGCCCGCGTCGGATCGCTGGGAGACGCCGGCGGTCGGAGCGGCGCCCGCAACTGACATCGGTCGCCCCGCTGCACGTGGGATCTCCCCTCTGTCGGGGCGATCGCGGCCGGGAGCACGGTCGGAGGCGGGGGGAGAAGGGTCCATTCGATCGACCGAGCGAGTGGCTCGCATGCCGCAAGAGAGGAAGGCGGGATTGAAAGATGTCCCCGACGTGACTCGGAGGCGAGTTCGGACTCACTCGAGGAATCGGCTACCGGCCGCCGCGTCCGGTCCGTGCGGTCCGTCCGGTCCGTCCGGTCCGTCCGGTCATGGTGCGGGCGATGGCGAAGACCACCGCCGCGATCACCGCCAGCATCGCTCCGATCAAGGCGAGTGCGGCAGCCGTCGACATGACCTCCATCAGCGCGGACAACAGCGCTCCGGCCAGCGCCGAAAGCGCCAGCAGCCCCACCAGCATCGCGGCAGTGAGCAGAAGCGTCGAAGCCACGACGTCATGGGCGGCGCGGCGAGCGTAACGGACTTCGGCTTCGATCAGGTCACTGGCACGCAGAAGCAGGTTCACCAGAAATCCCATGGAGTAGCCCTCGTTCCTTCACAGTCGTCGGACGAGCGCAGCGGCGAAAAGGCCTGCGACAAAGGCCATCGCGATCGTCGTGTAGGGTCGCTCCTCGACGAAGTGGTCAACCTCGTCGGCGGCCTTGGTCACCGACTCTTCGACGGAGGTCCTGGCGTCCCGCGCGGTGCGGGCGCCTTTCCTCAGGATTGATCGAGAGAGCGTGGCCAGGTCCTCGCGGAGGGCGCTGAGGTCCTTCTTGACGGCCTCGAGGTCGGCGGTGGGGCTTGCGTTGTTCATGAGTTCGACAATACTCGTCCGCTCGGTCCGGCTCGATTGGGCGAACTCCCCATTCCCAGGCCGAGCAACCCTCAACCCGCCTCGTCGGAGGCTTGGGCGAGGCGCGACAAGCGGTCGACGATGGCCCGCAATGTCGCCAGGTCGTCGTTGCTTGAAGGGCTTCGATCGGCCGAAATCTTGCCTTCCAGGACATCCAGATGGAGCCGCAGGGCGAGCACGATGTTGGCGACCTCATGGCGCAGACCGCAATCGCGCTCGGCTGCGACCGGTGGAGGAGAGGTCACTGCGGAGGGCGGTGAGGCTGGAGGGTCCGGCACCCCACGCGTCGGCGAACCGGTCGACGGGCCAGTCGACAGCGCCCCGCGCGAGTCGGGATCGGCCGGCGGCGTCGGGATGGAGGACGAGGCTGTGGCGCGTCGCCGGTTGGACGGCGACTCTTGGGTGGGCATCATGATCCGTCCGGACTCGCAGACGAGGTACTCGCTGGCGAGTCTATCGAGATTGCCCGCCATCCCAATCGGAGCGAGGTGCGGGGAGCGGCGTCGCGAAACTGCACAGCGACTACACCCCCGCACTCGCCCGACCGGTCGTGGATGGTCTCTCTCCCAGTCCGGAAAAGCCGTATTGCGCGGCATGCCAAAAGCGTGGGCCCATCCAGCATTCGTCAGTCGGGGTCAGTCGGCGGCGTCCTGAACGGCCTCGCCGACACTCTCGACATCCTTGCCGGCGCCCTCCACCGTGTTGCAACCGGAGATGGCCATCGCTGCGATCACGAACGCGACCGCCGCCAGTCCCGCACGCCAGCCGGGATTGGTGGTGGAAGTGTGACGCAGATCCGACTCGAGAGGATGACAGTTCATGGCGTTGTTCCCTGTGACCCGAGCCGTCGATGGAGGCCCGGCGATTCGTGTGGCGCGGCGTCTTCGACCGTTCGGTGACGCCCACCTTCAACATCATGAGGCTACTGGGAGCCCCCGGCCGATCCCATGAGGCACTCGCCTGAATGCACTGGCGGGCGGAGCCAGCGTCCATGGACTCACAATCGCGAGCACCGGCTCGCGATTCAGGGCTCGACCAATCCTTCGCGGATGGCGTAGCGGGTCAGCTCGGCGCGATCGTGAATGTCGAGCTTTCGCATGATCGCCGTGTGATGGGCGTCGATGGTCTTGTGACTTCGACAGAGGGCCCTGGCGATGTCGGCGCGGGACATTCCCCGGCCGACCAGTCGGAGGACTTCCACCTCGCGGGGACTCAGGGTGTCGAATCGGGTCTCGACCCGAGTCGTCCCGGCCTGGCTTTCGAGTCGTTCCGCGACATCCGACCCGAAGGCGGTGCCGCCCTCGGCCACGCGTCGGATTCCGTCGAATATCAGCTTCGTGGCATCGGACTTCGAGAAGTACCCCGACGCCCCACCGTCGAGTGCGCCACGGATGCTGGCATCGCGGACGTGTCCGCTCAGCACGATCACGGCCACGTTGGGGTGGTTGCGCAGGGCGTCGGTCATGGCCTCGAGCGGGGGTGGTCCTGGCATCTCGAGGTCAAGCAGAACGACATCCGGTCGAAGTCGCTGAATGGCGTCCGAGAGATGTGCGGCAGACTCCAGACGACCCACGTAGTTGAGATCGGGCTCGCTGGCCATGCGCGCAGCCAAGCCCCCAGCGATGAAGTCGTGGTCGTCGACGCAGAGGATTTTGATCGGGTTGCTCACAGACTGGAGAGTATGAGGCGGTGACCCCGTCGCGTGCATGGGGTGATGACCCAAAGCCGAGTCCAAGGATACCTATTGAGGCGGTCGCCTTATAGAGGGAAGCGGTCACGAACCGTTTACTCTTCCATAAAGGGACCGCTCCAGCCCCGCCGACATTCTTCGGCTCGCCCTCCGACGCGTCCGTTCGGGATCGAGCAAACCCAGTGAAGGTCAGTGCCCGCCTGCCGGCCGCCTGAAACGCCGTCTTCTTCATCGCAATCGGTGGGCTGCTGTAGATCGGCGCAATGCTGTACATCGGCATCCCCCCGCCCTCCCGTCTTCCCCGGCTCTCCTAGACCAGCGGCGAAGTCGACCGTGCCACCCGCTCGCTGCGAGCCATCGGCGGCGTCCTGACCGCCCTCGGCACGGTCGAGACCGAAGTGATCGAGATCATCATCGAGGGCGGGGTCAGCCGGTCGGAGCGGTACTCGCAGGCGATCAAGCTCGTCGATCCTGCGGTCGATCGACTGGGCACGGCCTTGAGCGGCAATTCAGATCAGGTGGCGCGAATTGCCGAGCTGCGTGCTGAGGTCCGCCGCCGATTCCGTCAGGCCGATGGATCAACCACCCGCCGTCAGGGCGGGCTTGATCTGGGGTTGGCAATCGTCACGCACGTGACCGAGCTGCACGGCGGGACGGTCCGGGCCGAGAGCGACGGACCGGGCCGAGGGGCCACGTTCACCGTCGAGCTTCCAATCCGCGCCGCTCGCCCTCAGTTCGACGGGGTATTGGGCGGCACCGACGATAAAGATCCGCGCCTCGGTGGCGTCGAGACCCTTGTGGTCGACGACGACGACGATGCCCGAGAGCTGCTCCGCCGACTCCTGGCGGATCGCGAGGCGCGGGTTCACACCGCGTCGTCGGTCGAGGAGGCCCTGAGCGAGTTCGCACAGCGGCGGCCGATGATTGTGATCTCGGATATCGGCATGCCGGGACGCGATGGCCTGGAGTTCATCCAGGAAGTACGGCGACTGGAAGGGGACTCGAGCGATGATGGAGACGGCCCGCGCCATCACTCCCGCCATCGCTGTGTCCGCGCTGGCTCGAAGCGAGGATCAGCAGCGGGCGATCTCCGCGGGCTACGACGCCTTCGTGGCCAAGCCCGTCGAACCGACCGATCTGGTGCAGATCGCCGCCCGACTCGCGGGCGGGGCGTGCCGGAGAAGCGAGAACGGAACCAATGGTTGATGCCACCGTGAGCGATCGAATCCGCGTTCTGGTCGTCGTCGACAGCGACGATCCGGGCTCCGCCCTCGAGCACCTTCTGCGGGCGAGTGACGGCATCGCCTGCGTCGGTCACGTGACCGATGCCGAGGCGATGCTCACGACGATTCGGGAAGGTGCGACCCAGGTGGTGCTCGGCGATCTCACCATGCCCGGACTCGATCCGTTCGAGGCAATTGCGGAACTGAAGCGCATCGCGCCTCTGGTCCGGGTGATCGCCTTCAGTGGATACGACGACGACGCCACGCAGCGCCGAGCGAAACTCGCCGGCGCTGAGGCATTCCTGGCCACGCAGGTTCAACTGGAAGAGATCACGCGGGTGATCCACGCTCTGGTCGGCAGCGGATGAACGGTCGGTGGCCCCCGTCTCGACGGAGGCCACCGACGCTGCACTCACTCGTGGCTGGAACCCGCGGCGGCCGCGAGTTCGTTCACCGAGGCCAGAGCAATCTGATTGAGGAGATCGTTCGCATCGGACTCCTCCTCCAGCGTCGTGGCCAGCAGGGCTGCAACATCGGTCTCGCCGAGTCGTTCGGCGTAGGCCCTGGCGCATCCGTACGCAGCCATCTCGTAGTGCTCGACGCGCTGTGCGCTTCCGATGATGGCGGCGTCCAGCACCTCGGGAGCGGCTTCCTCCGCGAGCAGTCCGGAGGCTTCCTCCAGGAGTCCGGCCATGGCGTCGCACTTGGCGCCCCGGGCGCTCAGGCCCAGACTTTCGAAGGACTGCTCGAGACGGGTGACATGGACTCGAGTCTGCTCGAGATGCCCGGTGATGGCGGAACGAAGCTCGTCGCTGCTCGCGGCCTTGGCCATCTTCGGCAGTGCCTTGACGAGCTGCTTCTCCGCGCTGAGAAGGTCCCTGAGTTCGTGAACCAGAAGATCGTGGAGGGTGTTGAGAGGCATGGTCAGATCCGCCTGAGCTGAGGTGCTTGATGTGGAAGGCGGGGCAGAGGTGCTCACGCCGAGGGTGAACATATGAAGCCAGATGCAGTGGTTCGCGTGGGTGTTCACCCGATTCGCCCGGCGGGGATGCCGCTGTCCGAAACACAGGCGTGGCGAGCCCCATGTGGGATCGTTCATGGCCGTCTCAGGATCGGGTGATCTCCTCATCGCTGCGAGTCGCTCGATCGGTAGCGTGGCACGATGCAACACTCTCGCCCCGTCGATCGCACGGTCTCCTTCCACGGCCCCGGCGTCCGTCCCCGCACCGCCGGCCAACCCCGAGGTCGGAGTGCGAGTCTCCCCGCACGAGTTGTCACGCTCCTCCTCTGTGCCGGGAGCGCCGCGGGGTGCAGCGACACGCTCAATCTCAAGAGCGCGATGGAGCTCGACGGCCAGATGAAGATGGAGGGCGTGATGCGGGTCGAAGGGCCGATTCAGATGCAGGTGCAGATGCAGGGGCCGCGGGTCGAGTACTCGGGCGTCTACATCTCCGAAGCCCTCTTCGAACGCGTCGATGTCGGCGAGACGACCAGCGATTGGGTGCTCGCGGTCTTTGGAGAGCCGACCGGGCGCGCCTCCCTGAACGATGGAACCGAGATCTGGAAGTGGGCATATGTCCCTCTCTTCGAGGAGAAGCCGCTGATGTCAATCCTCAGCACGGGTGGCGAGGACGCGCCGACCGTCACGCAATCCACCACGTTCCTGCACATGCGCAGCTCGCTGGTGATCGACAAGTGGAGAGACTGAACGTCGGCCGGGTGCCAGCCGGGGGCTGGGCGCTCCGCTGCGCAATCCAGAAACGGCGACGGCAGCACAGTGCTGCCGTCGCCGATGGGAGCGAAGCCCGGGCATCGAATCACCCGGGCTTCCAGGGGAGCCCGAGAAACTCAAACCTCACCCTTCGCGCTTGGCCCCTCCAGCCAACGTCGAAGAAGAGGACACCGAGCCACTCCTGTTGTCGTTCCCGCTTCGTCCCTGAGCCGACGATTGCGACCCGCCCTGGCCGGAAGTCGCGGACATGCCGGTCGAAGTCGAGGCCGAGTCGGAGCCGCTCTTGCCAGTCATGCCTGAGCGATCGGCTTCGTTGGAACGCTTCACTCGAATCTGATTGTCGATGTCGTTGACACCCGACACGCCCTCGGCGATCTCCTCGATCGCCGACTTGTGCTTGCGGCAGCTCACCGTGCCGCTCAAGGTGACTTCACCCTTGGTGCAGCCGATCTCCACCTCGCTCAGATCAAGGTGGTGCGCGTCCATGAGCCGTTCGCAGACGTCTTCGCGGACTCGATCATCTGAACGGCTGTAGCCCTTGGGGGCCTTGCCGCGCGTGCCCGCGGCTCCCGACTGGGAGCTGCCCCACTGGGAACCGCCCGACTGGCCGCGCTGTTCGCTCCAGTCGGTTGCGCCGCCGTACCGGGCGTTGTTCAACTCGGACGCGCCGCCGTACTTGGAGCTCCAGCCGGCATCGCCGCTGTAGCGAGAGTCGCCTTGGCCGGTGGTGTTTCCGTACTGCGATCCGCCGCTGTACTGCGATCCGCCGTACTGGGCTCCGCCGCCGGAACGCGAATCGCTGCGGCCCATCGAGCTGCCGTAGCCCGAGTCGCTGCGACCGCCGCCGCCGTATCCGCCACGGCCACCGTTCTCGCCCATCGAGCGGTCGCGACCGTACGAGCTCTGGCTCCGCGGCAGACGGCTCTCGTCGTAACCCTGCTGTTCAGGGTTGCGCTGTTCCGAGTTGCGCTGTTCCGGGTT
>CAYXKH010000015.1:8412-14088 GCA_964465255.1 uncultured Isosphaeraceae bacterium | reverse complement strand
GTTGCGCTGTTCCGGGTTCCGCTGTTCCCGGTTGCCCTCGAACGAGCGCCAGGCCTCATCGGCGTATCCGGGATATCCACCGGTCTCGCGCTCGCCGGTGTATCCACCAGAGCTGCCCTCGTAGGCATTCGAGCTTCGCCGCGTCTCACCGCGCTCGCTGCCGCGCGTGTCGTACTGGCCCGAGGACTGGCCCGCGGTACGTCGATCATCCGAAGTCGACCGACGCGAATCACGACCATCCTCGCTCCACGGCGAACCATAGTTGCCCCCGCGGGCATCCTCGGAAGAGTTCCCGCGATTGGGCGAGTAGCGATCCTCGCCACCGTCGAAGTTCCCCCCCTCGGGGCGATAGGCGGGCCTGCGGTCATCGCGCAGACCCTGGTTGCGGGAGGCGTCGTCCTGCTGCTGGCGGTCGTATCGGTTGCTCATCTGAGACATGAGATGCTCCTTTGGGTGGTCGCGAATCGAGTGCCGATCCGCAAATGATCGACACCGTATCGAGGGGGACTCCCGTCGCCATTAGGGCAGCCGCACGAACCTCGCCAGCAACCTCTGGCGATGCATCGGGCGGTGGTTCGCGCAGTGGCTCGCGAGAACGGCGAGCGTGATCCGGAACGTGCGGGGATCGCCAGACTGCGTGCGGCCGCTCGAGTGCGTTCTCCGAAGGCGAGAGTCGACGAACAAGGTGGATGCCTCATCAGGCGTGAGCGAGCCTCGAAGTACAGTCGGGCGCGTTCGTGCGATTGGGCCATGCGACGTCCTGATGCGCTGGGTCATCGCGACCAGGAGGCGGCGCGAAGGTCCTCCTCGGCGAACGCCTTCGGCCAACGTCCTCACAACGTCTTCACGGAGCGTGCCCCATGCCAGCGGAATCATCACTCGAGACGCCGCGCGACGAAGCCGACCACGACCACGACCTCGATCGCGCCGTCGGGGCCATCCATCCGCATCCGCTGGCCAATGAACTCACTGACGATGCCTCGGTCGTCGAGCTCCCCGGCGCTGATCCGCGGACCGATCACGAGGCTGCGGCGGTCGGCGCGAACCGAGGCGGGAAGCGAGCGATGCGCTGGGGAGCGGTCATCGGCGGAGTCGTGCTGCTCGTGGCCCTGATCGTCTGCGCGCTCCTGTTCCGCAACCAGCGTGAGCTCATCGTCGTCGGGGCCTTCGCCCTCACCGCGTATGGACTGCTGCTGGCGGCGCCGATGCTGCTTGCCTTGGGGACGAAGGTGGTGCAGGACGAGAGCACTCGAGAAACTGCGGGCACCGCTCGCGGTCGTGGCGGAGCGCAGGTCGGGCGGGAGTCGCATCGGCAATCGTGAGGGTCTTCTGGCGACAGTGCTGACCGCGCGGTGGTCCGCGTCGAGCCTTCTCGAAAGTGCGAAACTCCGTGCAACTGCGAACAGGGCATCCGTGGTGGCTCCTCAAGAACGGCATTCTTGGGGACTACCCACCGCTGCTCCGCGAGGCCAGATGCGATCTGGCCATCGTTGGCGGTGGCATCACCGGCGCGCTGCTGGCGGATCGCCTCGCCCGGAGTGGGCAGGCCGTGGTGGTGATCGATCAGCGCAGCATCGGTGAAGGATCGACCGCCGCGAGCACCGCGCTTCTCCAGTACGAGGTCGACACGCCCCTGTGGTTGCTGGCTCGTCGCATCGGCGCGGAGTCGGCGGCCCGCATCTACTCCCTTGGCCTGGAGTCGATCCGGTCGATCGAGAAGACTGCGGGGTCGCTGAAGTGCGACTGTGGATTCTCACGCCGTCCCAGCATCAAGCTCGCCAGTCGCTCCGCCCACCTGCCCGGTCTGGCGCGAGAGCACACCATCCGCCGCGCTCACGGCTTCGCCACTCGGCTCCTCAGCGGGCCGGAAGTGCGGCGGAAGTACGGGTTCGACCGCGACGGAGCGCTCTTGACCCGCGATGCCGCCCAGATCGATCCGTACGCATTCACTCACGGCCTCCTGGGGCGGGCCATCGAGAACGGTGCCCGCGTCCACGATCGAACCACCGTGCTGCGCTACTCCGTGAATCGTGGTGGCGTGAAGCTCCACACCGACCGCGGCGCGACGGTCGTGGCCCGGCGGGTCATCTTCGCCACCGGCTACGAAACGCTCGATTTCATGCGGCCACGGCTCACCCAGCTTCGCACCACCTACGCGATGGTGACCGACCCGCTCGGCGCCAGGTCACCGGCCCGGAAGCTCCCGCTCATGTGGGAGACCGCGCGGCCGTACCTCTATTTCCGCTCGACCCCCGATGGCCGACTCATCATCGGCGGTGGCGACACACCGCGGCTGGGACCCGAGGAGACTCGCCGCACGCTGCAACGGAAGACGGCGTGGCTCGATCGGGCGCTGCGAAAGGTGCTGCCGGGAATCGAGTTCGAGGTCGCCTTCTCATGGTCCGGAGTCTTCGGCGAGACCCGCGACACGCTTCCACTGATCGGCGCCAACCCCGCGTTTCCTCGGGCTCTGTTCGCGCTGGGGTACGGAGGAAACGGCATCACCTTCTCGGTGATTGCGGCGGACGTCATCGAAGGGCTGATCAACGATGGAGATCATCCCGACGCGGCCCTCTTCTCCTTCGATCGCAGCGGTACATCGGTCGTGTGAGCGCCGTTGTGATAGGGCGTCCGCCTTGCCTGCATTCTGAGGTGAATCGGTCGATTGCCCTACAGACCGGGCGAACCGCGAACTGCATCATGATGAGGTGATTGGCCGGAGTAGCGAGACGTTTCGGCGTCTCTCCGTCCCGACACCCCGTACCGAAAGCGTCGGTTCTTCAGTTTCGCTGTTTCACACCTCCAGGAGGCAGACATATGCACAAGCACACCATGCACATCATGCACACCATCATGGGATCGAACCGAGTCCAGCGGACAGTCAGTGCTGCGGCAGTCCTCGCCTTCAGTGGCGTCGCCGCGGCGATCGTGCCGACCCCGTCGCAGGATCCGCCTCGGAATCGCGATCGCGAAGTCGCTCGCGACACCGACTCGAATCACAAGACCGCTATCCGCAACGGCGGCAGCTCTGCCAACCTCGCGGACATGCGCCGCGTCGCCGATGCGATGCGCGAGAACAACATCACCCTCGATCGCGTGATCGCTGCTGCCGAGGGGCACGTCAAGGGCACGGCGGTCGAGGCGCGGAGCCGTCTCGAGCGCGACATGCCCGTCGTCGACGTGAGCGTCCTCGACTCCGCGGGCCAGATGTCCACGGTGTGCGTCGACGCCAGGAACGCCCGGGTGCTCGAAGTGTTCGGCGGCAGCGCCGGCACCGACGGCGACCGGCATGCAGTGGCGACTGCAATCGTCAAGGGCACGGAAGTGGTTGGCAAGAAGGTCATCGTCAGCGGTGGCGAGAAGGTCGGGAGGATCCACGATCTGGCCCTCGACACCACCAACCGACGGATCGCCTACGCGATCGTCGAGCTCGACGAAGTCAACGACAGCTACTTCGCCGTTCCCTGGAGCGCCCTCCGCTGCGACGGCGAGCATGCCACCATCGAAGGGCTCGATCGTCAGCGCCTCCGCGGGGCCCCGTCCTTCGCTCGGGCGACCTGGCCGCGCGACTGGAACGACACCCAGTTCCGTCAGTCGCTCGCCACGTACTACAGCCGCCAGCCGTATGGCGACCAGCAGAGCGGCGGTGCGATGCGTTGGGAAGCGATGAAGGCATCCGAGATGTTCGGTCGCAATGTGGAGAACACGGCTGACGAGAACATCGGCGAGATCGAGGATCTGGCCATCGATCCCAGCACCGGTCGAATCGCCTACGCGGTCCTTTCCTTCGGTGGATTCCTCGGCTTCAACGACAAGTTCTTCGCGGTGCCCCTCGAGGCCCTGACTCATCAGAGCGACGGCACCTGCCGTCTGGCGGTGGACAAGGACCGCCTCAAGGACGCGCCGGGCTTCGACAAGAAGAACTGGCCGCGGACCGGCAACGCGACCTTCGACACTCAGGTCCGTGACTTCTATCGCGATGGCAATCGCGACACCACTCGGACTCCGACTCGGCAGTGATGGCGACGAGCCGGCTCCGTCCTTCCGGCGATGTGGTCCGATTGTGGAGAGGCGAAGATCGGCGACAGGCTGATGACACTGACCACGCAGGATCCCCGTTCGGGCTCTGCTCGAACGGGGATCCTCGCATTTGAGGTTGCGTGGTTGGGCCAATGGTCCAAGGCACTGTGCAGGCCTTGCATGGGATGCAACGTCCGCCCGCCGGGCTCGCGACGGCGACAACGCAGTACAACAACCGGGCGTCCAGTCCATTGCTTCGCTCCCAGGAGGCCTGACCGGACGCCCGTTCTGCGTTGTCCTCATCGGACGAAGTGCTGAGTCGTTCGGACCGCGGGCGGATCAGCGCCCGGGTCTTCCCGCGGGGCGTGACGCGGCGACGAATCTATATCCCTCGCGAAGGGCGCTGGCAGTGGGCAGACGCTCACTTCCTCGTCGCCGACGGCGATCTCGGCTCGCGGTCGCGCCCGGCGGGCATCGACCGAGCTCACCGCGGTCTCGGCCCGCACGGGATCAAGCGGGTTGGCGGGGCCGCTCTCAGGAGCTTTGCGGAGCTGTTCGCACTCCCGCGCCGCTTGAGCCGGATTGGCCTCGGTTTCGCCGAGGGCCCGGCGGCGCGATTGGAGCCGGGCCCCGACCAGTCGCAGCGAGCGCTCGGTCAGGGACTGGGCTTCCGCGCGGTGAGGTCGAGGCTGGTGAGGAAGTCGCTCGGCGTCGATCCTGCGGGAAGACTCTCGACGATGCGGCGATAGAGCGGATCCTCCCAGTTGGTCATGGCGTCGATGTACTCGGGCTTCGAGGCGAGTGCGAGATCGGTCAATCCCGCATCGACCGCCATGCGCCGCGTCTCCTCGACCAGCACCGCGCCGGCCACGCACCCAACGAGTGCTTCGACGTCCTGAAGCACCGCCTCCGGGAGCGGGCGGAGGAGCGCCAGATCGGAGACCGCGACCCGTCCACCCGGCTTCAACACTCGGGCGATCTCGCGCCAGACGCTGGCCTTGTCGGGTGAGAGATTGAGCACGCAGTTGGAGATGACCACGTCGACACTCGCGTCGGCGACCGGGAGATGCTCGATCTCGCCCAGCCGGAACTCGACGTTGTCGAGGCCCACGCGCTCTCGATAGATCTCGGTGTTGCGTCGAGCCTTGGTCACCATCTCGGGCGTCATGTCGACGCCGATCACGCGACCGGTCGCCCCGACCTTGGGTCCTGCCACGAAGCAGTCGAAGCCGCCACCCGAGCCCAGATCGAGAACGACTTCGCCTCGGCGAAGCGAGGCGACTGCGGTGGGGTTGCCGCACGAGAGCCCCATGTTCGCCGACTCGGGAGCGGAGGCCAGTTCGCCCTGCGAGTACCCAATGGCCGCGGCGAGCTGCTCGGGAGAGAAGGTCGCCGGTCCGCAGCAGCCGCCACCACCGCAGCAACTCGAAGCGTCGCTCGAGTCGGCACGCTTCGTCGCGTTCCATGAGCCCGCTTCGGCGATCTGGGCGTACCCGGCGCGAACCTGCGAGCGCACCTCGTCGGCGACGACGGGAGTCGCGGCGGCCGCAACTGGAAGCGCGACTGAACCCGGGGTGCAACAGTCATCGCCGCAGCACGATCGCCTGGGGGCGCTGTCGGGGGAGGAGATGGTCGAGGGTGTGTTGGGTGTGTTGG
>CAYXKH010000015.1:6077-8312 GCA_964465255.1 uncultured Isosphaeraceae bacterium | reverse complement strand
GTTGGATGCGTTGCTCATGGTGTTCCTGTGTTCTCTGGGATTGGAGCTCATTGAGGTGCTCATGCGCCGGAGCCGAGCCCGCAGCACTTCCTCCCGCGCCCGCGGCCCGCTGCCTCGGGGCAGCACGACTCGAAGGCGTCGGCGAGCTTGCGCAAGGTGATGACCAGCGCCTCGAATCGCACGCGATAGTGGACCGTGCGACCTTCCTTGACTGACTCGAGGACACCAGCCCGCGCCATCAGGGCGAGATGCCTCGACACGACCGAAAGGTCGACTGCGCAGCATTCCGCCACCTCGGTCACCGAGCACGGCCGGCCGCACTTGGCAAGACAGGCGACAAGCGTGCTCCGGGTCGGATCGCCGAGAGCCTTGAAGAGCTCGGGATCGAGCAGCTCGTCGATTGGCCCGCAGCAGCGGGCGGCCAGCTTGGGCGTGGCTGGTCGTTGCTTGTTCACTTGCGTCACGATGCAAGAATAGCGGCGACAGGCTGACGGTCAAGCTGTTCTTTGGCACGTATTCAAGTGGCCCTCAGCGACTGGGAGCGCCGCCATCCCAATGACATGACCACGGTGGAGGAGGTCGTCAAGGACGCCCGCGGCGTGACTCTCGTGGAACACGAGATCAGACTCCTGCCGCGCTGACTCAGAGACTTCGCGACTGCGCCAGCCGGGCGAGTTGGAGCTCCACCCGCTTGATCTCCCGGGTGTGGGTGTTGCGATTGAGCTCCATCAGGTACCAGAGCTTCAGCATCGCGACCGCCATTCCGCCGAAGAGGAAGATGCAGGCGTACATGATCCAGTCGCGGGTCTCCGTCGACTGGAAGAATGCAATCGCGGCCCAGACGCAGACGGCGGTCCAGAAGAGGGTCGCGAACCACGTAAGCAGAACCCACGACCGCATCCGCCCACGGAACGTGGCGCTGATCTGCTGGATCATGCCCTCTTCCCCGGCGGTGCGCAGCGAGGGATCGTCGGGGCCTTCATGCAGTGCGTTGCGAAGATCGTCGTCAAAGGTCTTCATCATCGGGTCCTTTCGAGAAGTGGTCTCAGTTGTTCGCGGGCATCGTGCAGCCGCGACTTGACGGTGCCGGATGGAACGCCAAGGGTCAGGGCGATCTCCGCGACGGCGAGACTCTCGCCGTAGTACAAGCTCACCACGGCCCGGAGGTCGGGAGGGAGCTGCTGGCACGCGGCCCGGATCAGCGCTGCTCTGTCGATGGTCTCGTCCGTCCGCACAGAGTCGATCGAGTGGGCCCGAGGTTGACGGTCTCGAATCGTTCTCGTGAGCGCGCGATCGCGCTGGCGGCGCCTGATCCAATCGGCCGCCTTGTGAGTCACGAGGCGGAGCATGAAGGCACGGGCGCTGGTTGGATCATCCAGGCGGCTCAGGGTGCTGACCAGCGCCAGCAGCGCCTCCTGGGCGACATCCTCCGCCCCAACGGCGTCGCCGGTCATGCGACAGGAATGGCGGCGGATGATCGGCAACCACTTCCGCACAAGGGTTTCAAGCGCGGCGACCTCTCCCGCCTGAACGGCAAGGACGAGGATCTCCTCGTGGATGGTGTCGACAGACCGGGACATCGATGCATGAGAGTCGCTCGAGCCGCGCCGCGGTTGGCGAATTCCGGCGAGCGCGCGAATTCAATCAAGCCCGGTCGCGAACCGCCGCGGGGGCGACTCAGTCGCTGGCGGCGTGGCCTTGCTCCTCGCGCCCCGTGCCGCATTCCGGACAGCGCTCCAGCCCCGCGAGGTCGTATCCGCAGGCAAGGCAGTGTCCGGCGCCGAGCGGTGGTCGCAGCACCGCCCGCCAGCCCAGAACCTGGAAGGCGACACCGACGGTGCCGACTGCAAGCGCACACCAGAGTCCGACGCTGCTGCCGGTCCACGCTCCTTCGGCGAGGCCAATCGATGCGGGAGCGAAGCCGCCCAGCATCATGATGGCGCCAGCGGGCAGGAGCAGCCATCCCCACATCCATCGCTCGCCGTGCCGCAGCGCCTGGACGCCGACTCCAATCAGCGCGGCCAGGCCGGCGAACAGGCAGAGCAGGATCACCAGGACCGTTGGAGTCATGTTGGCTGCATCCTACTGCGCAGCGCGCACAGCGCTTCGGCTTCGTGGCGCGTGACGGGTCGTGCTGCGTGACGGGTCCTGGCAGTGGCAGCTCAGGAACGGTCATGGATGCTGTGGCGAGGAGCGCGTCAGTCCGTTCGCGATGCGTTCGCGATGCGTTCGCGA
>CAYXKH010000015.1:0-5977 GCA_964465255.1 uncultured Isosphaeraceae bacterium | reverse complement strand
CGTTCGCGATGCGTTCGCGATGCGTTCGCGAGGCGAGGCGCTGGCTCTGATAACGCCCGCGGCGTTCACGCGTTCCCAACGTCGCTGAAGGGACCTTCAGGACGGTCCATGACGAAGGGGACGCCGCACAGCATCGAATGCATCGGATGTCCATCACACCTCCGGAGGGCTCGTCGGAGTTCTCGACCTCATGAGACGTCGTTGCGAGTGACACGCAACGAGCGGCGCATCGAGTTCCTCGGAACAGTCGCTGGTCGCGCCGCGAACCGTGCTGCATGTCTTCGTGACATTGATCGGAGTCGTGTCGACTCCGAGCAGCTCGATGACGGCATCGAGCGATGGTGTGCCACACCGTGTGGAACGCACTCGCCGCGACCCGTCATCCTGACCTTGGTGACCACGCCGGAGTTCGCGGGGGCTGCATGACCGTTCGTTATGACTCTTGGGATGAAGGGAAGCTCACTCAAATGAAGAAGCATGCACTGATCGCCGTGGGTTCGCTGCTTGTCGCCGCCACTGCCGCGCAGGCCGATCTGGTCGTCAGCATCGAAGGACCGCAGGTCCTCGATGGTGGGGCCGGAATCACCGTCACGACGACCAACCTGGTTGGAACGCTCACTGGAATCAGCGTCACGCTGAGCTACTCCGGCGCCGCGGGCGGTTCGTGGGTTCAGGACACCGGCGTCACCGTCGACGACCTGCAGTGGGGCGGCTACGACGTCTTCGTCAACGGCGCGTCGGACTACCTTGGCACGATCGTCGGCTTCCCGAACAACGGTGCTTCGGGGAACTATGTCGGCACGGGATCCGGCGCCTCGGTGGTCTACTCCAACCAGTCGGCCGTGGTCGGCATCGGCAACGGGTACAGCTTCGGGGGCTCCAGCATGACCCTCGACAACATCAAGATCACGCTGCACGGCGTCGACAAGGCCGTTCCCGGGCCCGCCGCCTTCGCCCTGCTCGGGCTCGCCGGCTTCGCCGGTGCCCGTCGTCGCCGGGCGTGAGTCGTACGGACTGACGACCACGTCGCCGCTCGGCGCGTGGTCGGCAATCAATGCCATCAAGGAACCCGCGCGATCGTGCGCGGGTTCCTTTTCAATGGCAGCAGACCCATGGGCTCGCGCGACCCGCTCACGCCTCGAGCGCCTGCTTCCCGAGCACCGCGCCCACGTACATCACCTGACCGATGTGATAGCTGTCGTGAAAGAGCAGATACCGAAGATCGAGCTGGGACGTGGGCGGCGGGGGTGTCCGCGGATCGGCCAGCAGCGCCCGCACCCGCGCGTGGCTCTCGGCGAAGCGCTCGCGAGTTGCGCTCCAGAACGCTTCGGTCGGGTCGGGAACAGGCTTCCAGTTGAGTCGAGCGACCTCCTGCTCGGCAAAGGGCTGACCTTCTTCGATCCGATGTGCGAAGTAGTCGTGCCAGAAGATCAGGTGATTGACCAGTTGCCAGATGGAATGGCGCTCGGCGGCGGGCTGCCATGCCGCCTCCTCGGCCGTCAGCCCTTCAAGGGCGAGTCGCCATGGCGCCCACCAGACGCCCTCGCTGAAGGCTTCGTCCCACCATCGAACGAGTTGATCGCGATCCATGTCGTTGTTCCGGGTGATGGGAAGTGGAGAGAACCGAATCGGCCGTCGAAACTGCGGGCGGCGCCTGAATTCACGCGGCGTCGTCGGACCTACTCCTCGGTCCAGTGTGCGAGGACGGCGCCGAGATCCGCGCCATCGACCGTGCCGTCGCCGTCGAGGTCGGCGACGGAGTCGGTGCGGCCGAACTCGACCAGTACCAGGCCGAGGTCGTACGCGTCGATCTGCCCGTCGCCGTCGATGTCACCCGTCGGGGCAGTGCAGTCGCGAAACAGGGCGAGGCGCCATTCGATGCCCGAGGTTCCGTCAGGCTCCAGCGCCCCGAATCGCCACTCGCCGGCGAGACGTCCAGTGAGGGCGATCGCTTTGACGGACCCGAGGCGCCAGGCGTCGGTCCAGGGAACAAGCGGGCGTAGCGGCTGCGGCGTGCCGTCGATCCAGCGCACCGCATGCACGGCGCCACCGGCCCGCGCCGTGCCGATCACGATTGAACCGGGACCGACGTCGAAGGCGACGGTCCCTCCTGTCGGTTCGAGGGGGAGCAGGAACTCATACGTCGTGCCATCGGGCGCCCACGACAGGGCGAGCTCGGATGAGACCGCCGCGAACTTGGCGTTGCCCAGGATCAGTCCATTCGGCGCGATTCGAATCGCTCGGACACTGCTGGCGTCCTCCGGCGTCGAAAGCACCTGCAATGCTGATCCCAAGCCGAGAAACGGCCTGTACCCGACCCCCGACAGAAACGCGCGGCCGATCACGAGACCGTCGTCGTTGACATCGCTTGGTCTGACGATCGAGACACCCGGCGGCGAAGCGATGACCTCGACGGACTCCGCGTCGGCGATGAACGCCACAGTGCCGCCGAGCGCCGCGTCGTAGGTGCTGCCGACGACAAGCCCATTCGGAGCGACGGCATTGGCCCCGCAGATTGTGCAGGGCCCTTCGTCGCCCTCGGCGATGGTCCATTGGCCGGTTCCACGATCGAATCGAAAGCCCAGATTGGACGAAGGCCCGAAGGTCAGGAGCCCGGAGACCACACCATCCAGATTCGCGTCGGCGATCTGGACCGCGGCTCCTTCAAGAGGCGACTCAAGCACCACCTCGCCAGCATCGGTCATCAGTCGCGTCTTTGTCGCCAGCACATAGGTCCCGGTTGCGTCGTCCTCGCGGAAGCGGAGCGCCGACTCTCCAGGAGCATCGAGTACCTCGATCTCGAGGGCGGCCCGATGCACGAAGGGGCCGGGCCGAGGATCGAGCGGCGGGGTGAAGGCAGCGATGCCTATCGCCGGCGTGGCCCCGGCGTATCGAAACCGACCAGCGACGATGACCTGGGACCCGTCGGCCGTCGGATCAAGTGCGAAGGCCAGCGGCGCTGTCGGTCCCCCCAGGAGTGCGTCGGACTGCGCATCGGTTGAGGCCGGCGCGGACGATGAGATCCCTTCCGCCAGCGGCAGCCAGAACGCTCCGTTCCAACGGGCCACGCCGCGGACGGGTGTTCCGCCAGCGATATCGAAGAGGCCTCCCAGGTAGACCGCAGGCTCGTCGCCGTCGGCGAGCACCTCCACCGAGATCCCCGTGACCATCGAGGCTTCGCGGTCGGCCACTCCGCCGCCCGGTCGAGTCCACGCGCCGTCGCTCAACGCCACCACGGGAACACGCCCCGACATGCCATCGAGATAGAGCCCGCCCGCCGCGAAGAGCGTCGAGCGACCTTGCCAGACCGCGCTGTCGAGATCGTTGGCGAAGCCGTCATTGGCGCCAACGAGAACCCCGGGAAGTGGCGTCCAACCGCGCCGCCCATCAAGCCAGGCCAGGCCGCCCAGCGGCTCGCGATTCGACTTGAGATTGGTTCCGCCTACCACCAGACGCGTGCCCGCTCCGTCTCCCGGATCGAAGAATGCAATCCGCGGTGTCAGCGGATCACCTGTGATCTGCGGACCGACCGACGACCACGCCCGACCGTCGAACCGGGCGACGCCGGGGCCGACCACCGTGCGGCCACTGGCGACAAAGCTGCCCACCGCGTGCACCGCGGGCCCCGTCCCATCATCGAAGACCGAAAGGTCGGTGACCACGTTGCTGCCAAATGCGAGTCCGTCACCCATCGCGGACCAGGCCGCACCGTCCCACATGGCGACGCTCTTCGCAGGCACTCCGTCAACACTGGTGAAACTGCCTCCGACGACCAGAACCGGCGTGTCGTTGGGTCGGGCCCAGACGACCATCGACTCGACCAGCCCCGGGGATGTGTTGAACACGACCTCGCCAAGACTCTGCCACGCCCGACCGTCCCAGCGCGCCAGCGACTGTGCGTCGACCCCGCCTGCGGATGTGAAGTAGCCCCCGGCATAGAGCACCGGTCCGTCTCCCCATCCGTCGTCAAATGAGGCCAAGGCCCGAACGCTCACTTGAAAGAGGTTCGGCCCCGACATGCCGCCAGCGAGATCGCTCCACGATCCGTGGTCGAACCGTCCAGGATCGATCGGCGGTCCGGCACCGGCTGCGAGCGCGAGTGCGAGTGCTCCCATGGCCGCGGCGAGTGCTCCGATACGGAACAAGCGAACGACAGCCCCGCGACAGAAATCTGTCCGTGACATGCGTAACTCCTTCCGGGGCTGGTGTCAGGTATGGAAAAACGAATCGGCCCCGGTCGCTCGAAGAGACTGATCGTGGGTTCCGGTCTCAATCATTATTGCGACTTACCTTGGGTCCCTCTTCATGACTGAGACCCTTCCCCACTCGAGGCTGCGGGTGAAGCGCGGGATCTGTCCGCGCTGTGGTCTGCCACGGCCATTTGACGAGAACGCGCCGACCGTGCGCTGCGCCGTACTGCTGCCCGCCGTGAAGCGACGAGCGAACTGATCGCGCCTCAACTCATCGGTCACCCGAGCTCGAGCCCCGGCTGAGCAGGTGTGATCTGGGCGGCGCTCTCGATTCGTCCGCCGAATGCCTCGCGTCGCCAGTTCGGCTCCGCGAAGAGCGGAGGCGGCTCGATGCCCTCGGCGCGAAGGTTCCTCGAGCGGGCCGCGTAGCGGGTCAGTTCAGCGCGGGTGACGGCGAGCATGTGGGCAATCCCGAGTTCCTCGCAGGCCCGCAGCGACTCGGCCAGCATGGCGTCCACCACAGCCCGAGTTCCGGAGTCGTGGTCATGGCGCTTCCCGCCGGTGAACCAGGTGGTCCGCTCGGTGGGATTGTCGGCCAGCACCTTGAGCAGCATGTCGCCATGTCGGGCCACGATTGGCCGAGGCATTCCGCGCACGTCGACGAGTTGAAGCCGCGTCTGCGGCAGATCTCGCAGAATCTCGAGCAGCGAGCCGTCGGGGATCGTGGTTCGGTGGGGGAGGTTCTCCTGGCGGGCGATGGCGTCGCGAGCGATGCACAGCGCCCGGAGCAGAGTCTCCTGGGAGCTGTTCAACTCGTAGCCGCGCGCGGCCCGTCGCGCCTGCGCCACCGGATCGAAGACGTGCGGATCATCCAGTCGCCCATTCGACTCGACCTCTGCCCAGCGAACCCGCCCGCGACCAACGAGTTCCTCGCGCAGCACGTCCCACACCAGCGGCAGGAAGCGCACGTCGTCCGCGGCGTAGAGAAGTTGCGATGCGCTGAGCGGTCGCGCGTCCCAGTCGGTGAAGGTGTGGCCCTTTGCGAGACCGTGTCCGGCGAACCGCTCGACCAGATTTGCCAACGAGGAGGGATAGGGCATTCCAGCGAATCCCGCGGCCACCTGCACATCGATGAGGTTGGCAGGATCGCGGCCGAGATGTCGGCGCACCGGAGAAAGGTCGGAGGCACCGGCATGGACGATCGTGGTCACCGACGGATCGCCCACGACCTCCCAGACCTCGGTCACGTCGCCGAGCCGAAGCGGGTCGACCAGCGCCACCCGCCGGGACGTGGCGAGTTGGATGAGACAGGTCCGAGGCTGGTAGTTGCTTTCACCTATGAACTCGGTGTCGAAAGCGAACGTGCCCATCTCCCGGAGATGCTCGAGAAAGGAGGTGAGTGCCGTGGGTTCGGCGATGAGTTCCGGTTCACCCTGCGGAATGAGCGGGTGCTCCGGCGGAGGCGCATGCACGCGAGCGCCCTGATGGGCTGCATGGTGCTGCTGAGAGCGAAGTTTCCGCCGAAAACTCATGGGGCTCGCACGATAGACGATCGAACTGCGGAAGTCGGTGGCGAGTCCGCGATGTCTCCACGAAAGTGGGGGGGGCGTCCTCCGCGAAAGTGCGCCGCGTCCACAACGCGTTTCGGGTGTTTGCAGAGACTCCTACGCGTCCACGAATCGACGTCGCCCGAGAAACGCTGACACCTTCGCCTCGCGGCCGCCCCCTCGGCCCGGCTGGGCGTCGCCCGAGAAGCTCGCCCCGAGTCTCTGGTCGCGACGCCCGGG
>CAYXKH010000014.1:12312-29866 GCA_964465255.1 uncultured Isosphaeraceae bacterium | reverse complement strand
AGAGCGTGTAGGAGGTGTTCGCGACCATCCCGAACTTCCGCAGGGCGTCGGCCGCAAAGGTCGCCGTCGGCGAGTTGAAGATCGCCGCGTCGAAGGGCACATCATGCGGCGCGGCCGACGCGGTGCTGGTCAGGATTGTCAGGGCACATCCGATCAAGGACGCACGAATCGAAGCTGCAAACATGTCCTCGCTCCTCTCACTTCTCGAACAGGGAGGCGCACGGATCGCGCACCGGCTCTCCAGCCGATTCGCTCGAGTGTTTTCTTTCCGTCGTCGCGGCCGTTGGCGAATGCTCGTTCCCGGCGTCACCGCTGAATCAACTCAGTTCGGGGGGCTCGGGGCGATTCTCGTCCGACCGCTTCAACACTCTTCTCCGCAACCTCTTGCACATCTGGCACGACGCTCGCGCCAGCACGTACTTCTCCGAAGCTCCAAACGGCCGAGTTGCTCGCCTGACACGCGCAGGCCAGAAAAACGCCGAATTTCGGTGGCCATGATCGCCCAGCGTGACATTCTCGGCCGTGCGCTCCGTCCGCAAACCTGCGGGAATTGCCGAATCGGCCTGTGGGAAGGGTCACCGAGATCTCGAAATCGCCTCGCGCTGCGGTCGCGGATTCTGTTGCGTCTCTCCGGCAACTCGGCATGATCGTCTGAGCCGCCGCCCGGAATCTCGCGCTCAGCAGGGCTTCCGGGCATCAGCCCGCTCACGCGATGCGAACTCTCCAAGGTCAATCGGGATCGAACGGACGGCTTCCACGGTGGAGTCGCCCAACCCGAACTGCTCGAGTGTATTGATCCCGCGAACTGGACTGATGGGCTGGACTGATGGGCTGGTCTTACGGGCTGGTCTGACGGGCTGGTCTGACGCACTGGTCTGACGCACTCACACGGGACACTCCACACGATGCACGCCTCCCGAAGTCACACGACGCTTCCCTTCTCTCCAGTCGGTTCGGTCCGCCTGCTCGTCGCCGGGGTCCTGATGGCCGCCGCCGCGTCGACACTCGAGGCCCAGTCGCGCGTCAGCGGTTCCGCAGGGGCGCCCGCCGCCGGTGGTGCCCTACCCAGACAGTTGCCCGGTGGCGTACGCGGCCGTCTGAACCAGGCGACTGACGCGGCGGCCCCCGCGAGGCACCCCGACCTCCCCGTCGGACTCTCCGCCGGCCCCGATGTCTTCGGCGGCTATGCCTCGACGCACGTCATGGCCAGGCTGGTTGACGGCGTCGTCGCCGAGCGGGCCGCGTCGGGAGCGCTCCTGCTTCGCGACCGGGACGGCATTCCCTCCCCTGCCGCAATCGCCGTGCTCTCCAGGCACGGCGTCACCGCAATCGGCCCGGCCCTTCGCCGCGCCCCCGCCCAGGTCGAACTCGCCCGGGCTCTGGGGTTGGACCGGTTCGTCAAGCTCGAGCTCGCCCCCGGTCACGACGCTCCCGCGCTGGTGGCCGAGCTGCGAACGCTCGGTGGACTGGTCGAGATCGCCGAACTCGACGGCATCGGTGGCGTTGCCGGAGTTCCGAACGACCCGAACTTCGGCGTGCAGTACGCGATGCACAACACCGGTCAGGTCATTCAGGGCATGGTCGGAGTTGCCAATGCCGACGTGAACGGCCCGGAGGCGTGGGAGACGACCACTGGCGACGGCTCGCTTCTCATCGTCCTGCTCGACAGCGGACTGAACGAGCACAGCGAGATCGCGGGCCGAATCGTGCCGGGCTGGAACGTGCCTCAGGACAACGGCAACACCGTCGACGGATGCAACAGCCACGGCACCCACGTCGCGGGAATCGCCGGCGCGACTGGCAACAACGGCGTGGGCATCGCCGGCATGTGCTGGAACGTCGACTTCATGCCAATTGTGGTGGTCAATCCCTGCGGTGGACCGGAGTCCTACGTCGCCGCCGGTCTCACGCTCGCGGCCGACGCCGGAGCCGACATCATCAACATGAGCCTCCAGTACAACGGCGGCTCGACCCTGCTCTTCAACTCGGTGCAGTACGCGGCCGCCACCGGCGCCGTGCTCGTCGCCGCAACCGGAAACTTCAACACCGCCGTCGCCTATCCGGCGAAGTGGGATCAGACGATTGCAGTCGCCGCCACCAACAACCAGGACAAGCGCTGGTCGAGTTCCAATTTCGGCCCCGAGGTTGACGTCGCCGCCGGAGGACACAACGTCTACTCGCTGAGCGGGACTGCCTCATACACCTACAAGACCGGCACCTCGATGGCTGTGCCGGTGGTCTCGGGTCTGGCCGCGCTGCTGTGGACCGTCGCTCCCGACCTGACCGCCGCGGAGATCCGCACCGCCATCGAGGACTCGGCCAAGGACGTCGAGACCGCGGGCTTCGATCCACTCACCGGTCACGGGCGAGTCGATGCGGCCGCGGCGCTCCTCCTGGTCTCGCCACCGCCACTCCCCGGTGATCTCGACGCCAACGGCATCGTCGATGGCCAGGATCTCGGCCTCCTCCTGGCGGCGTGGGGCATCTGCATCGACTGCGGCGACGGCGTGCCCTGCCCGGCCGATCTTGATGGCTCCTGCACCGTCGACGGCGCCGACCTGGGACTGCTGCTCTCGCTCTGGAGCTGACGGCCGAGCGGGTGAACTCGCCGATGGGTCGTCGCCGCCAGCGAGACAAATCTGCACCGTTCGTCGTGCGCTCGGATTGCACTGCGCGGTTCGCGCGGTAGCCTCCCCGTCGTTCGGGTTGGTTCCACAATTCAAAGTCCGCGCCACGTCTTCACCCGCCTCCGCGGCGGGCGATGCCGACGGCGCGGCGTTTGATTCTCCATTCCGCGCAAGGAGGCGCGGTCCCATGCTCACTTCCCTTCGTCGTTCCGTCCCGCTCGCACTCTGGTCGGTGATCGGCTCCGGTGCCGGTCTCTTCCTGCTGGGCGTCTCGCTCGCTCTCGGCTTCGTGATCGCAGCCCAGAGCATCTCGCAGACCCTTCTCGAAATGCGGGCCACCAGCGCCATTCGAGTGAAGGGGTTCGCGGAAGCCCCGGTGGTCGCTGATGCGGCGCACTGGACCGCGACCGTCCGCGCTCGCGGCACCACCCTGCCCGAAGGCTTTGCCGCCCTCGAGAACGCCACGGCCCAGCTTCAGGCGTTCATCGTGAAGGCCGGCATTCCGCAGGTTGAACAGAGCGCTTCCCAGGTCGAGTTCCGCAAGCACTACAAGAGCGACAAGGCGGGCAACTCCACCGACGAGCTTCGGGAGTATTCGCTGTCGCAGACCGTGACCGTCCGCTCCGGCGACGTGCATCGAGTGCTCGAACTCAGTCGGACATCGACCGGCCTGATCAAGAAGGGAATCGAAGTCGAGTCGTCGGCGCCCTCCTTCACCGTGCGCAACGTCGACCCGATCAAGCTCAAGCTTCTCGCGGCCGCGACCGCCAATGGGCGCGAGCGGGCCACGACCCTCGCCCAGGGGAGCGGCGGCAACGTCGGGCGGCTGATCTCGGCGGCCCAAGGCGTCTTCCAGATCACCGGACGCGGCTCGACCGAGATCACCGATTACGGGGCGTACGACACCAGTTCGATCGAGAAGAGCGTCAAGGCGGTGGTCACGCTCGACTTCGAAGTCGCGCGGCAGTGAGCGAGGCGGGGAACGGAACGGAGCCTCGGTCCGTCAGTGAGCGCGTGGACTCACCGAAACTGGACCGAGGCCCCCCAACCCTATGAACAGTCGTGTGACTGCTCGGATGACGAATCACATCGTCGTCGTTGACGATCGCAAGCGTCCCTCCGAGTGCCTGTGCCGCGGCCTGTGACAGCGTCCAGTTGCTCGGAGCGAGCAGGTCGTAGTGATGGCAGTTCGCCGGATTGACGATCGGTCCGACCACAACTCCCGGCAGCGTCTCGCAGAGGTCCAGCACGCCATTGCCATCGACATCACCGCCTTGAAGCTGGCATGAATCCGGCTGGCCGTTGAGGGTGCAGTCCACTGCGCCGTTCTCGATAGCGCGGCGAGCGCCGAGTGCGCCAGCGCGGACGTACACAGCGTGGGAAGAACGAGTCGCATGGCGGATCTGTTCCTCGAGAGTGTGAGTGGATTCATCGCGTGGAGCACGCGCCCAGGAGGAGCCCCAGGTCGCGACCGTCGACGACGCCCTCGCCATCGAGATCGGCATCCGAGCGTGCAGTTCCCCAGTCGGCGAGGAGAAGGTCGCGGTCGAGGGCGTCGACGCTTCCGCTGCCATCCAGATCTGGTGATCGCACCACCGGCGCGACGTACGACTCGAACGCCTGAGCGGTCGGAGCGAGGAGTCTTTTGCCGTGCGGCACTGACCCCGGGCCCGTCACCCCCCCGGCAACTCCAAACGCCGACACGGAAGCCACGGGCGAGTCCTTGAGGCGAAGCAACCTCGGCTCAGGGGCATCTGGGAAGCCTCGCTCGAGTGCGAAGAGCGAGGTGGCCGCGATTGCCGCGGCCGAAGCCGCCAGCAGCCGCCGGGAGCATCGAATTGTCTGAAGCATTCGGATCATGTGCGTATTCCTCGGGTACGGCAGTAGACGCGGACCGGCCCGGGCCGCCGTGCTGACGACCCTTGAACGCTTGTTCGCGCCGAGTTCCGCCTGGAAACCACGCCAGTCGTGACTTCCTGTGGTGACCCCACCGATTCGACGTGCGATAATCCCGGCCGACCACGGAAGCACATTCCTGCGAATTCGCCTGAACGCTTCATGACGGCCCCGACACCACCTGCCGCTCTCTCCCCCGCTGCATGCCAACCCCTGATCCGGACACTCCCTTCACGTCCCTCTACGCCGAACTCCGTCGACTGGCGGGCGGGATCTTTCGGCATGAGCGCGAGGATCACACGCTCCAGACCACGGCCCTGGTCCACGAGGCGTATCTGCGGCTCGCGGGAAACCCGGTGCTCGATGGGGCGTCGCGGCCGTTCGTGTTCGCAGTAGCCTCGAAAGTCATCCGCGACGTGCTCGTCGACCACGCCCGTCGCGAGCAGCAGATCAAGCGCGGCGCGGGCTGGAGGAAGGTGACGCTGGTCGACGCCGACGCTCACGGCGCCCCTGAGCGATCAACCGATCTGCTCGATCTGCACGACAGCATGGAGGCGCTCGCCGTCGAGCATCCCCGACCATCACAGGTCGTCGAGATGCGCTATTTCGGGGGCATGGGCAACCACGAGATCGCCCAGGCCATCGGCGTCTCGTCGCGCACAGTGACCGAGGACTGGGCCTTCGCCAAGGAGTGGCTGAGGCGGCGATTGTCGGGAGGCGCCCCCCGGTGAGCCGTCACGCGACACGCGACGGGGCCGGTGACCGGGCCGGTGACCGGGCGGATGACCGGGCGAGTGACCGGGCGGATGACCGGGCGAGTGACGCGTCCCCTGCTCGCGTCGGGCGGTCCGAGGAGAGCGCCTTCCTCAGTCGGCCCTTTCTCGGCGAGGGCTTTCACGTGCGCGAAGCGCTCGATGACGCGGCGGCGCCGGTGGAGCGGCCGCTCCCGAAAGGGCTTCACGCCTACACCCTCGGCGAGGCCCTCGGCAGCGGCACCTTCGCGACCGTCTACGCCGCTGAACAACACACTCCCGTTCGCCGTCGAGTGGCCGTCAAGGTGCTGCATGCCGAACTCAATCAGCGCTCGGCCGCGCAGCGATTTCAACGCGAATGGCAGGCCCTGGCCGGGCTCGAGCATCCCGGGATTGCCCGCCTCTACGAGGCCGGGCTGACCGCCGACAATCGCCTCTACCTCGCGATGGAACTCGTCGATGGCGAACCGCTCGACACCGGCGCGGCTCGACAGAATCTCTCCCATGCCGAACGAGTTCGTCTGGTGCGAGACGCCTGCCGCGCGGTGCACCATGCGCACATCAAGGGAATCGTCCATCGCGATCTGAAGCCGGCGAACATCCTGCTTGCGGCAATCGATGAGGGGGGCGGGCGGGCCGCCCGCCCTTCGCACGACGATTCGACGCGCTCCCACGCCTTCGCCGTCAAGGTGATCGACTTCGGAATGGCCAAGGCCATCAGCACCCCGGTCGACGATTCGTCGCTCAGAACCGTGGCCGGCCAGCTTGTGGGCACGGTCCCGTACATGGCCCCCGAGCAGCTCGAGGGTCGTGTCGATGACGTCGATGTTCGCACCGATGTCTACGCCATGGGCGTGATCCTGTACGAGCTGATTGCGGCGCGACGACCGCACTCCTTCGCTGGAGTTGGACCGATCGAGGCGGCGCGGATGGTGAAGCAACAGCGGCCACCTGCGCTCCGCACGCTGGCGCCGTCGACCTCTCGCGATCTGGATCGAGTGGTGGCGATGGCCCTCTCGGTCGACCCCCAGGACCGCTACCAGTCGATGGCGGAGTTCGCGGCCGATCTGGATCGAGTGCTCGCAGACGTGCCGGTGATGGCCCGTCCCCCGACCGCCGTCGAGAGCTTCGCCCGATGGACGCGCCGCCATCCCGTACCGGCGTCGATGGCGGCGCTCCTCGTCTCATTCCTCGCGGTTTTGGTGGTGCTGGGCTGGTCGGTCGTGCGCGGTGCCGAACGCCAGGTCGAGACCGCGAGTCGCACGGTGCAGGGCTATCTGCGGGCCGTCGTCCGCATGGAGCAGGTCAGCGGCGCCATTGAGATCAGGCGCGATCTGCTGGAAGATGCGACACGGCTTTCGGAGGAGCTGCTGCGTGCCGCCCCCAACGACCTCGACACGCTCCGCACCCACGCGAGCGTGCTTGTCGCCCTCTCGTCACTCGAGCGCGAGACGTCCAGGACCGACTTGTCGATCGCCCGTGCACTGCGTGCGGAAGCACACGCAATCCGCGAGCGCGTGCTGGCTTCGGGGCAGGCGACTTCGGACGACCGACGGGCCCATGCCATGGTGCTGATCCTGCGCGGTGACATCGACAAGGAGGAGGGCCGGATCGCCGAGGCGAAGTCGTTCTACGAAGCGGCCATGGCTGCCCATCGAGAGCTGGTGCGTCTCGACCCAGGCGATCTTCCGGCAGCCCGACAGGCGACCTTCGGGCTGGAGCGACTCGGCGATCTCGCCGAACTCGTGCCGGATCCGGACCTCGCCCAACGCTGCAACGAGGAGCAGTTGGTCGAGGCCGAGCGACTTCGCGCGGCCCATCCGGATGAGGAGACGCTTCGTTGGGACGTGTGCGTCGCCCGCAGTCATCTGATTCACTGGCTGCTTCCCTACCGGCAGTTCGAACGAGCGGCCGCGCTGATCGATGCGTCGATTGCGGATGCGGCGGCGCTGGTCGCCTTCGATCCCGACAAGCAGGACTTCGTCGAGCTCTACGCCAATTCCCTCACCCTCAAGGCGCTCCAGCTTCTGCTCCAGGAACGGCCCGAGGAGGCCCTCCCGCTGATTGCCCAGGCCCGTCCAATACTGGAGCGACTGGCCCGAGACAATCTGCTGGGAATCGAATCCACCACCCGTCTCCAGAGCGCACTCTCGGTTCATGCTCGAGTTCTCGAGATGCTTGGCGGAGACGAGAACCTCGCCGAGGCGCGGCGATTGGCTGAACGATGCAGCGCGATGGTCGAGCAGCTCACGACAGCCCGTCCGAACAACCCGAGCCATCAGGCCCGGATGATCGGTGCCCAGGACCTGCGCGATCGCCTTCGCGGCGCGGCGGAGTGACTCACCGTTCCGCTCCACGCCTCGGTGGGTGCCGGGACGCTCGGTGGATGCCGGGCCTGCGTTGGGTGCCACGCGTTCGCGAGCGCAGCGAGCAGGGGCGTGCTTCACACCATCGACCCAGACGCGCCGCTCAACGCCTCTGCTCGCTGCGCTCGCGAAGGCGTGGTACCCGAGTTTCGCCCCCTTCCGTCGGCTCATGCCCGAAGCCTCCGGCATCGAGGTGCGGTGTGCGAAGTGCGGGAACTCCCTGTGCCCGGGTCACATCGAACGCTGTCCGGAGTGCGGGGGCTCCACCGACAATGCCGCGTTCATCGCGGTATCGCGGCGTCGCAGCGTCGGCAGCGTCGGCAGCGTCGGCAGCGACGGCAGCGACGGCAGCGACGGCAGCGACGGCAGCGACGGCGGACGATTCTCTCAGTCGTTCTCGTGCTGGCGGTCAGCTACCTGCCCTACTCGTGGATCCTGTTGGTCGTCACCCAATGGTCGGAGCAGGGTCCGTGGCTGGGCATGTGGCCCGTGCTGCCAGGGCTCCTGGTCGGAGCCATCGCGCACTCGCAGAAACAGATCGCCGAACCATGGTTCTTGGTGATCATGGGGAGCGTGACCCTGGTTCTGCGTGCCAGCGGAATCGCTCTCGGGCGACGCGGACCGTGGTGGATGTCGGTGACGGTGGTCCTGCTGCGCGGACTCAATCTGTTCCAGAGCTGGGCGGCGTACCAGTTGTCGCTGATGGATCTGATGTCGCTGAACCTTCACCGATCCGTTCATTGAGTCCGTCGACGAGCTCGACGAGCCTGCTGGGATCACCAGTCTGCTCATCCATCCAGATCACCAGCGGTGGGCGATGAGGGTCGGCGAAGGCGAGCCGAATCAGGCGCCAGTTGCGCACTGCGTCACTTCGTTGGGCACTCTTGAATTCACCCCAGCCAACGCTCGACGAGTTCCTCGACTCGATCACGTCGATTCGATGCGCCCGGATCACCCAGGCGCAATCGAGGTAGCGACGTCCCAGACGAGCGACTCGGAGCGCGTTCACGATGTTGCTCCATCCGTACCAACAGAAGGCCAACGACAGCATCGCGAGGATGAAGACACCGCTGGTGATCGCCACGGTCGCAGCCACAAGGAGCACGGTTCCCACTGCGAACACAAGCTGAATGCCCTTGCGCAGTGCAGCCGGCGAGGTCCGACCGAAGGCAATCGCCCGCACGGTCGCATCGGGCGGCTCGCCGCAACAGGGGCAGGTGACTGGTTCGATGTCGAGAGGGGACGCAGCACCACAGGCGGAACAGAGTTGGGCTGCATTGACGGCACCGGTGGGTGGCGAAGCCCCGGGGTGGGACCGGGCCACCCGGCGCATGCGCTCGAGCGCGATGGCGAGTTCCGCGACGACCGCAGCATCGGCGTCGATGGTGATCATCTCGGCGAGCCAGCGGTACTGAAGGGTGAGTCGCGACTTCCGCGCCGTCACCGTGCGGATGTCGTGCCAACTTCTCTGGAGCAGCGGCTGGCGGGCCACTCCTCGAAGGGTAAAGACAAAAGGATGCAGCTCTCGAGCGGGGCGCCGAGTCACGGCCTTCACCCCGAAGTATCCGCTCAGGGCCATGAGTCCCAGTGGGAGCAAGACCATCACGCCACCGATTGGGACCACGATGACGTAGACCAGAGCCAGCACCAGCATCGCGAGGGCCAACGCCAGCATCACCGCCATTTCCACCCCGCGCCGTCGTCCCGGACCACCGGTCCGCACCACGATCGCGTGCCGCGGCAAGGGCATCGCCCCACACTCCGGGCAGAGCGCAGTCGACTCGATCCCGCTGCGGTCGTACCCGCATTTCATGCACGCGGCGAAATCGGCGCGGAACGCTTCGGGCGCAGGAAGCAGCGCTGGCGAGGCGGTCGACGTCGGCGGCGGTGGTTCGTGTTGATCGCTGATCGATGCCCCTCCGGTCACATCGCGTAACGCGTGATCGCGGCGAGGCTGCCGCCTCCCGGAATGTCCTCTCGCCGCACGGCGAGAACACAGGCTCCAGTCAGCAGCGCCCTTCCCGCGATCTCGTCGACGACCCCGCAGTTGGCGGCGCTGGGAGCGGCGTCGAACGAGACCACGCCCGTTCCGCGCGTCCGCATCAGGGCCTCGAAGGCGGTCGGAGTGGGAATGCCGACGTGCAGCATGATGAATCGCTCGCAGCAGGGAGTGGCAGTGGTGGCAGGTTCCACGGCAGCGTGGTCGCGACCGACAGCAGAGAACCAGAAGCGGAGAAGGTACCGGGATGGCCAGCGTCGAGGGGGGTGAATTCGGCTCCGCCCGAATGTCTCAGGATCCGCCCGCCGGCCCGACTTCGGAGCCACGGATGCTCCCTGCGAATGCGTCTCTCGCATGACCACACGATCCGACCAATCCGTCTCCCCGATCCGATTCGCCGCGGCGGCGCTTCTGCGAGCGAGCATTCTCTTTGCGTTCTGGCTGGCGCTCGTCGGTCGCGAGTCGCTGCATGTGGGCCTTGCGCACCTTGGTGCCGGCGCGGTGGCCACGGTCTTCGCGACGTGGGCAAGCCTGCGGCTGCTTCCCCCAACAGCGAGCCGGGTGCGACCACTGGCGCTCTTCCATCTCGTCCTTCGGTTCGCTCGGCAGTCGGCCAGCGCCGGAGTGGACGTGGCCTTGCGGGCCCTCTCGCCCACGGTGCGAATCCGCCCGGGCACGATTCTCTTTCGCAGCGACCTGCCCTCGGCCGAATCGACCCAGTTCTTCGCCGCGTTCACGAGCCTCGTTCCCAGCACGCTGCCACTCGAGACTCGACCGGATGGCACCATCCTCTATCACTGCCTCGATCTCGATCAGCCCAACGCGACCGCGTTGACAATCGACCGCACCATCGTGCGGAGCGCACTCGGCGCCGCGCCGGAGCAGGCTCCGCGATGACCGTCTTCCTCTGGAGCGCCGCTGGATTCGTGCTCGCCACCGTGGCCGTCGGGCTGGTTCGAGTGGTCCGCGGACCGCAGGCCTCCGACCGGATGATGGCGGCGCAGCTCCTCGGCTCGGGTGGGATCGCCGTACTTCTCCTGACCGCCAGCGCCGGCGGACTCGACGCCGCCCTTGACGCGGCGATTGCCTTCGGTCTGCTGGCCCCGTTGGCCACCGTGGCGTTTGCGCGAAGTGCGCCGGTCGACCGGTCGCCCTCCGACGCCTCGTCCTTGAAGGGCGGTTCCCAGCCGTGAGCCTCATCACCGACATCTACACCGTGGTGATGGTTGCCCTCGGGGCGTTCTTCTTCCTCGCGGGGACTGCCGGCCTGCTCCGCTTTCCTGACAATCTCTCACGCGCGCACGCGCTCTCCAAAGCCGACACCCTCGGCGTCGGGTTGATCGTCCTCGGATTGCTGCCGCGCGCCGATTGGCCCTTTGGCGGACTCAAGCGTCTGGCCATCTGGCTGCTGGTCCTTCTCGCCGGGGCGACCGTTGGACAACTGCTCGGCGCCGTGGCCCACCGCGAAGCGGAGGGACGATGATTGGCGAGGCCCTGATTGGCGGGAGTGGGATCGGCGGGAGTGGGATTGGCGGGAGTGGGATTGGCGGGAGTGGGATCGGCGACACTCCTTTCGGCGAGGCGGCGATCGACGCGGCCCTGCTGCTGCTGGCGCTGGCCTTGGCCGGGCTGGACGGTTGTCACCCGCAAGGCCTTCAGCGCAATCGTCGGCTTCCTGTCGCTGGGACTGGTCCTGATGCTGATCTGGATGCGTCTCGCGGCGCCGGACGTTGCGCTGACGGAAGGCGCAATTGGAACGGGTCTCAACGGGATGCTTCTGCTCGGGGCTGCTTCGAGACTGCGATCACGCGCGATGACGCCATCCGACCATTCGCCCGAGCGCGTGCGTCGGATCGTCGTCGGGGTGCTGTGCAGCGCGGTCGTCTTCGGTCTCATCGTCGCCGTGGCCTCGCTGCCTTCTCCGGCGCCGTCACTCGCAGGACTGGTGCGCGACGCACTTCCCGCGACGCAACTCGAGAATCCCGTGACCGGTGTGCTGATGGCCTTTCGCGGTCTCGACACTCTCCTCGAGAAGGTCGTCCTCTTTCTCGCTCTGGTTGGCGTCTGGTGCCTGGCGCCGGATCGGGCCTGGGGAACCGAGCCGAGCGTGCCGCTGGCGCCGCACTTCGGCCCGAACCAGTCGGGTGCACTCGTGTTTCTCGCCCGGGTTCTGCCGCCGTTTTGGATTGCCCTTGGGATCTACCTCGCGTGGAACGGTTCGATCGAACCGGGTGGTGCCTTTCCCGGCGGTGCGGTGCTCGCGGCGATGGTGCTTCTGGTCCTCGTCGCCGGTCTGCGCAAGGCTCCGTCGATCTCGCGGCGCTGGGTGCGACTGATCGTCGTCGCCGGACCGGTTGCCTTCATCGTCATCGCGTTCGCCGGCTACCCGCTCGCCGGGGCCTTCCTCGCCTATCCCGAGCGCTGGGCGAAGGCGGTGATCGTCCTGGTCGAAGCCATGATGCTGCTCTCAATCGCTGCGACGCTCTCGCTCCTTCTGCTCGGCCCTCCCGGCCAGGAGTCGCCGACATGACCGGCATCGTCCTCTTCAGTGCGCTGAGCGCATGCCTGGTGGGCCTCGGGCTCTACGGGATCGTCACCCACCCGCAGCTCCTGCGGAAGATCGTTGCGTTCAATCTGCTCAGCGCCGGAGTCTTCCTCTCTCGGGATCATCGCCCGGCGCAGCGAGCTCCACGCACGCGGCGCTGCGGTGGAGCACGCCGTCGATCACTCCTTCGGCGGCGATCCAGTCCCGCAGGCCATGGTGATCACCGGCATCGTCGTGGCCTTCGCAGGAACGGCGATGGCCGTGGCGCCTCTGATGCGCTATCACGCGCTCACCGGACGAACCACATTCCCGCCGGTTGCGCCGCCCCAATCAAAGGGCGGCGACGCTCCATGATCGAGGCGTTGCCCATTCCCGCAGCCCTCACCCCCGCGCTCAGCAGCGCCAATGGCCTGCTTCTGGCCCTGGCTCTGTTCCTGCCGATCGTTGCGAGCCTCGCCGTCTTTCTCGCCGGCGGGCGATTCGGGTCGCGCGTCGCCGCGGGCACCACCCCACTCGGACTGCTTCTGGCAGTCTGGATCGTCGTTGCGATCCTCGACAGCGAGTCGGCCCTGACGCTCGTCGTCGGCGACTGGTCGCCGCCACTGGGGATTGCCCTTCGGGCCGACGGCTTTTCGGCGGCGATGCTCGTGACCACCGCGAGAAGGTCGTCGAACTCTTCCACCGCTGGCAGCTCACCCGACACACCCAGTTCTCAGTGGGCATCCAAGGCATCTTCGACCCGACGAACAACCCGGATCAGAATGATCTGGCGGTGTTCACGGCAAGATTCAGACTCGCGTTCTAGTGCAGACCGGCCGCGCAGGGAGAGGGGGCAGACCGGCCGCTTCGCGGCCTTGCAGGGAGCAGCAGTGGGTTGCACGATTGGATGCGTGCGCGGGGTCGCGTGACCGCCCGCTGCGCGTGCGCAGCGCCCGCGCCGAGTCGTGCAACCCACTGCCATCGTTCCCTGCTCCCTGCTCCCTGCTCCCCGCTCCCTGCTCCCCGCTCCCTGCTCCCTGCTCCCTCGCCCCCTCGCGGCACTCATCGTGCGGCCGTGCGTGTTGCCATAGCCATCACGATTGAGATTGCACGCTCAAGGTCGAACGCCTCGTACTCGACATCGCGAAGCACCGGTCTCAATCGGGCTTCGAGCTGACGCCGCAACTCTTCAAGCCGCCGGCCACCCACGTCCACGGGCGGAGTTCCTCGCACGGAGAGCTTCTGGCGCACGAGGCTGACGAGGGATACGTCAAGCGGATCAAGTCCGAGGTGTCGAACCGCGTGGTCGAGGTCGTAGAAGTCTCGGATCGCGACCTCTCTCCGAGACAAGGCTGCGCGAAACTTCTCGGCCATCGCCTCCTCCAGAGCGATGCAACTGACTTCGATCTCCGGCACCGCCGCCACTCCGTCGATCGGGTCGAGCAGCAGCGTCCGTGCAGCGCCACGTTTCACGGGTCGAAGGAGCAACTCACGGAGGCTCACCTCGATCAGGATGCTCTCTGATTCGCCCGTGGTCGGTGATTGGTATTCGACGGCGCCGTTGCACTGCGTCGAGAGATTTGCCCCATCCAGCTGCACGGCAACTTTGAACACGTCCACACGCTCGTGCACACCGGCGACAGCCGCACGAATCGGTTCGATTGCCGCCCGCCGCGCACCACGGGTCGCATCCCCGGCCAGTGGGACCATGAACTCGAGGTCTTCGCTCAGGCGATAGAAGCCGGCGTGCACCTTCGCAAGACAGGTTCCACCCTTGAAGACCAGGCGGTCGGATACACAGCGGAAGAGCTGCGCGAGGAGAAGCGTGCAGAAGTAGTCCTTCTCGATCAGTCGCGGATTGAATCCCGTCCTGGCCGCCGTGAAGTTGACCGCTTCCGCGAAGAGCTGGACATCGGCGTGAAGTGCGGGGACCGGCGATTCAGTCATTCACCACCACTCCCCACCGTCGCACGTGCTCACCCCGAGTCGGCTGGTTGGGTACGAGTGGGATCTTTGCGGTGGAGCGAGTCACACTCGCCGTCATCCGCTTCAGGATCTTCTCGTCGACTGCGACGCGCTCGAGGATGGCTCCAATGCGGCGAATTGTTCCGAGGTTGCCGTATCGAATGGTGGTCCTGACGAGATCAGGCGGATCCACTCTCCCCTGCTCGATATCGTCCACGATCCAGCCGTAGGCGCGGGGCAACGTGTCGAATCGCGACCAGTCGTACACCGCGTCGACCAGGGTGCGAGCGCGTGACGAGTACACCAGCGTCTGGCCCGATGGAACCGTGACAACCTCCGTCGCTCCCAGTCGCCGGGGATCGACCTTGATCAGGGTGAGTCTGGTGCCTCCGATCCGACGCTCTCCCGACAGCGCGTCGGTGTAGAGCGAGATCCGGCTCGGGATCTGCTGGTCGTATCCGTAGCGGTTGAATGCGCTGAGGCCTGTGATCTGATACCGCGCGTCGCGATCCGTCATCAGGGCGTTGATTGCCGTGGCGTCGTCGGGGACCCATGTGCCACCCAGCGGGAGACGCTCGGGGAAGAGGTGGAGACCACGACGGACTTTGGCGATCATCCCGCTCCGCGTCATCCGACTGAGCAACTCTCGCTCCTGCTTGGGCGTGATTCGCAGCGCGGTGGCCAGGTCGCCAGTCCCGACGACACGTCGTCGCCTCAACTGGACCCAAGCGATCGCCGACGCTTCGAGTTGCCCGATGATCCTGGCCATGGAGTTACTCTACTTACTGCTGATTGCTCGACACGCAGTTAATCGAATATGCCATGACGATGACTTCGAGGGCAGACCGGCCGCGTCGCGGCCTTGCAGGGAGCAGCAGTGGGTTGCACGATTGGATGCGTGCGCGGGGTCGCGTGACCGCCCGCTGCGCGTGCGCAGCGCCCCCGCCGAGTCGTGCAACCCATTGCCATCCTTCCCTGCTCCCTGCTCCCTGCTCCTCGCCCCCTCACTTGCGCCCGACTCTCCCCACCTGCAGCCGCCCCAACCCAAACGTCTCGGCCAGTGACTTGTAGATCGAGGCCCCGACGAGGGTGCCGAGGCCGATTGAGGCGAAGGCGAAGATGGCGCTGGTGAGGCCGTCGAGGCCGGCGTGTCGGTCGCTCAGCATCTGGGTGACGCTGAGGAGCCCCACCGAACCGGGAACGAGAAGCCAGAATGCGGGCAGGAACGTCACCATCGACGGCGGTCCGTGGAATCGCTGCTGGATCAGGTAGACCAAGGGCGTCACCGCGAGCGTGCCGAAGAAGCCGCTGAGTTCGTTGCCGAACTGGCCCGCGGCGAGGCGCTGGGTGGTGAACGCCACGAGCAGGACCAGCAGCATCCACGGCAGGGCCTTGCGCGGGGCGGAGAAGTGGAAGAAGACGCCGATGCCGAAGACGCCGACGCCGAGCCATGGCACCCACGGCATCTCGGCGAGAGCGCGACTGGTGTCCAGAAGCTGGGCCGGGGCCACGCCGACGAGCGCGGCGCCCGCGGCAAGACCAAAGGCCAGCAGGATGAGCTGCACGAATCCCGTCATCAGTCGCGACGAGCCGCTGACCATGTCGCCGTAGGCCAGCTCGACCATCCCGAAGGTCAGCATGGCTCCCGGAAGAAACGTCACCAGTGGTGGCACCAGCACATGCAGCGGGTCGACGGGCAGGCCGTACCGCACTCCGAGGAAGACAAGAATGGACACGACCGCGGCGGCGACCACCGAGAGCGGCGCCGAGAGGATCGGCCGATCACGACTGAAGGCCTTGAGGCCACCGACGATTGCCCCCAGGGCCAGCGACGTGAGCACGTTGGGAATCGTCGGCACCAGCACCAGCGAGAGACCGACGGTGAGCACGGTGTGTCCGAAGACCACACCCCGCCGCACCGAAGCGCGGAGGCCGGCGCAGCGCCTCATTGAGCCGATCCAGACCCGCCTGTGGGGTGATCTCGGTCCGCTCGGCCAACTCTCCGACGGTGTAGACCTCGGCGACCTGATCCAGTCGCAGCGTGCGAAGCGGGCCTTCGGAGAGGGTGACGTACTCCTCCTCGCCGTCGTGAACCACCACGAAGATCGCGGTTGGGAAGGCGACGACTCGCGACGTGCGCATGCCGTGCGCCGAGGCGATCCGCCGCAGCGTCATTTCGACCAGCGCCGTCTGCTCGCCGCATGCCAGATACGACTGGGCCGGCCGGAGCATGAACTCGAGCAGCAGTCGAGTCTCGGCGACCTTCGACGACTTCTCCGCAGCGTCATTGGAAGGAGGCGAAGTGGTCATTGATGGGGCTGCACGCCGATCGTCGAGCGGACTTTCATCTCTTTCGAGCTCACACCGCCGTCGCCAGCGCCACCGCCAGCCGGCAACCGTCGAAGAACTCCGCCAGCTCGACGAACTCCTTGATGGTGTGGATCTCGTGCTGACCAGCCCCGATGGTCACCGTCGCCACGCCGTACTTGGCAAACCAGTTGGCATCGAGGCCACCATTCGAGAAGACGGTCTTGGGCGTGAAGCCGAGGGACTCGGCGGCCCGCTTGGCGTGCTTCACGGCGGGCGAGTCGTCGGGGAGATTGAACGAGGGATACTCCGCGCGGCCCTCGAACTGGAGCTCGGCCGTGGCCCCGCCGACATCCTTCACTTCGCCGACGGCCTTCACGAAGGCCTTGCGGTACGCCGCGGTGATGGCCGCCGCGAACGACTCTTCGGGACTGCGGGTCTCGCCGCGGACGTAGACGTAGTCGGTGACGACGTTGGTGGCGTCACCGGCAGCGCGATTCTTTTTGCCGCCGAAGATGCCGACGTTGCTGGTGCCCTTGCCCTCGGGCTTCTCGATCTTGCCGAACCAGCCGCCGCGATGGGCCTCGCCGTGCGCGAGGCTCGCGGCCAGAGTCGACGAGATCCCCTTCTCGGGCGCGACGCCTGCGTGGGCGGCCTTGCCCTTGATCTCGACTTCGAACACCTGGGCACCGACGGCGCCGGTGATCAGGTCCGCGGGAATCCTGCTGTCGACGTTGAAGCACATGGTGGCGCCGCCGAGATCCTTGGGATCGAGGAAGCGGGCTCCCTGAAGCCCACTCTCCTCGCGCACGGTGAAGAGAAGCGTGAACGGCGGATGCGGGATCCTGTTCTTGAGGAGGCTCTCGACCAGCGTGACCAGCACGGCGCATCCGGTGCGGTTGTCGCCTCCGAGGGCGGTGGTGCCGTCGGAGACGATCCGGTTCCCGTCCTTCTTCGGCTTGGCGCCCGTGCAGAGCGGCACGGTGTCGAGGTGGGTCGCAAACATGATGCGTTCGCCCTTGGTCGTTCCCGGCAAGGTCACGAAGAGATTGCCGGTCTCCGTGGGCAGGGGGATCCGGGTGTTGACGCTGTCGAATCGAATCGCCGACTCCGGAACG
>CAYXKH010000014.1:0-12212 GCA_964465255.1 uncultured Isosphaeraceae bacterium | reverse complement strand
GGGCAGGGGGATCCGGGTGTTGACGCTGTCGAATCGAATCGCCGACTCCGGAACGCCGATCTTCTTGAGATCAGCCACGATCGCCTCGGCGATGGCCTTCTCCTTGCCGCTCACACCTTCGATTGCCAGATAGCGCAGCAGACGATCTTCAGCCGACTTCACATCAACGCTGGTGTCATTCACACCCATGGTGCCTCATTCCTGACCCACTCACACTCCCCACGGCAGTCCCGACAGGTACCACGCCACGAAGAGCAGCGTCCACCCGACGAAGATCAGCCCGACGTACGGAAGCATGATCGCAACCACCGTGCCGACGCCAGCCTTCTTGTCGTACTTCTGGGCAAATGTCACCACCAGGGCGAAGTAGGCGTTGAGCGGGGTGATCGCGTTCACCGGCGAATCGCCCACGCGATACGCGGCGAGCACGGCCTCGGGGTCGACTCCCAGCATGATCAAGGGCGGCACGAAGACCGGGGCGAAGATGGCCCACTTGGCGATTGCCCCGGTGATCAGCAGATCGAGGAGCGCCACCACGAAGATGAAGCCGATCAGCAGCCAGAGCGGGCCGGTGTTGGCGCTCTTGAGTCCGTTGGCCATGTTGACCGCGAGGATCGCGGCCATGTTGCTGGAGTTGAAGCAGGCAATGAACTGGCTGATGATCAGCACGAGGAAGATCGGGCTCCCGAGTCCGGAGATCGCCTTCTCGAGTGCCCTGATGACTTCGCGTGATCTCTTCATGGTGCCGGCGCCGATGCCGTAGGCGACGCCCACCACCAGGAAGAGCACCATGATCACCGCAATCAGCCCGTTCATGAAGGGCGAGTTGCCGATCAGCGTTCCGTCGACCGGATTGCGAAGCGGAGCGCCCGCGGGGATGGTCAGCAGAGCCAAGACGCCGAGCACGGCGACGAGACCGATCGAGGCGACGAGCAGACCTCGGGACTCCTGGGCGGCGGTCGGGCCCGCCACCTTCGCGGCCTCGCCCTTGTCGCTCGACTCCGCATCGCCAGCACCGGTGTACTTGCCCAGTCGCGGCTCGATCATTCGCTCGGTGATCAGCGAGATGATCACGGTCAGGAACAGCACGGAGGCGATCGAGAACCAGATGTTCGCGGTGAGTCCGATCGAGACCGATGGGTCGACGAGGTGGATCGCGTCGTTGGTGAACTCGGTGAGGATCGCATCGAGCGGCTTCACCACCATGTTGACGGTGAAGGCTCCCGCGACCCAGGTGAAGCCCGCCGCAGGTCGCCGCGAGCGGATGACGACCGATGCTCAGGAATGCCGTTCCGGCGAGCGGAATCAGGACGAGATATCCCGCGTCGGCCGCGATGCTCGAGAGGATGCCGAGGAAGACCAGGATGTAGGTCAGAAGCTCCCGCGGCGAGACCGCCACGAGCTTCTTGATCAGGGCGTTGATGAGTCCCTCCTGCTCGGCGACTCCGACACCCACCATCGCCACGATGATGAGCCCGACGGCTGTGAAGCCCATGAAGCTCGGGATCAACGTCGAGTACATGAACCGCAGTCCGTCGATGCTCAGGAGACTGCGCCCGGTGACGGTGGTGGTCTCGACCACATCGGTCACCGGATCGATGGTGTCGAAGGCCCCGCTCGCCCCGGTCCGGGAGAGGACCTGCGACACGACGATCACCATGCCCATCAGCGCGAGAAAGATGATCGCGGGGTGCGGGACCTTGTTGCCGACCCGCTCGACCACGTCGAGCATCTTCTGCATCATGCCCTTCGAGACGGGGCTTCACGAAGCCCGGAGGGAGTCGATCGACTTGCTCATGGGGGGCACCTGTGGCCGCGACCACGAGGGGGGTCGCGGCGCGGGAGACGTTTCGCAGCTCAGGGGACCAAGACCGCAGTTGCAGTGTTGGAGATGAACATCCCCAGGATGGCGGTGATTGCAAAGAGCGCCGCCAGCACCATCCGCGGGCCCGCGCCGCAGGTCACCGACATCAGCGCATCTGCGGCGAGATCGACCCCTCCCGTCCGCTGCAGAGCAATCGAGAAGGGCAGCATGCCCACGATCAGAACCAGGGTCTTCCAGCCGATGGACCGATAGGCCGTCGAGAGATCCATGCAGCCGAGGACTCCCATGAGCAGGCAGCCGATCAGCGCGGCCTGCACGTTGGAAACGACGCCGCTGACCATCAAGCCCACGACGATGAGCAGGCAGACCACGGCGCGCGGCGCCTTTCCGGCAATCGGCAGCACGTCCGCCCGCTCGCTCGGCATGTTGAGCAGGATCACGCCCGACTCTCGAGGCTGCAGCCGCTCGATGTCCTTCCATCGGCCCGCGACGAGCAGCGTGTCGCCGAGCCGAAGGCGCTCCTCGAGAAGCCCGCCGTGGATCGCCGTCGCGCCGCGGCGGAGACCGATCACCGTGGCCCCGTTGGGCGTGCGGAATCCCGACTCGACCACGGTCTTCCCGATCAGGTCGCTCTCGGCGGGCACCATCACCTCGGCCATGCCGATCTCCTGCGAGCGGTCGGCGAAGTAGCTGCCGACCAGCGGCAGCGCTTCGAGCGAGTACCGCTCACGCAGGGCGTCGACGGTGCACTTCGGACCAAAGAGGTCGACCAGCAGGACGTCGTCTGCATGCAGCTCGGTGTGGAGGTCGGGCTGGATCAGTTCCTGCGAGAAGCGAGCGCCGCGCTCGACGGCCAGGACGTTCACTCCCGAAGTGCTGCGAAGGTCGAATTCGCCCAGCGTCCTGCCCACCAGCGGCAGCTCGCGAGAACTCGAAGCCGGGACTCGCGGTCGGCGAGCCGATAGATCTCGATCCACGAGGCCAGATTCGGGCCTCGCGACGCCGCGGCCGCCGCGTCATCGAGTTTTCCCTTGGAGAGCCACCGCCTGGCGAACCACCTATAGATGATGCCGAGAATCAGACTCGGCACGCCGAAAGGGGTGAAGGCGAAGAAGCCGAAGCCCTCCTGCCCCTGCCGCACCAGCTCGCTGTTGACCACCAGATTGGGAGCGGTGGCCACCAGCGTCGTCATGCCGCTGATCAGGGCCGCGAAGCTGAGCGGCATCATCAACTCGCTCGGCGCCGTTCCGGTGCTCTGGGAGATCCGCAGGGCCACCGGGATGAAGATCGCGGTGACTGCGGTCGAACTCATCATCGACCCGAGGGCACAGACGCTGATCATCAGCAGCACGAGGAGCTTCGTCTCGCTGCTTCCGGTGGTGGCGATCAGCCAGTCGCCGATTCGCCGAGCCACCCCGGTCCGAACCAGGCCCTCACCGATCACGAAGAGCGCCGCGATCAGGACGATGTTCGGATCGCTGAAACCCGCGAGGGCCTCACCGGGAGTGATGACTCCCGTGAACGGCAGCACGGTGAGCATGATCAGCGCCACCGCGTCCATGCGCGGCCGATTGATCGCGAACATCACGATGGCCGAAACCAACAGCCCGAGGACCAGTGCGAGGCTCAGTGTCATGATTCGGCTCGTGCTGGGTCAAGACGTCCCGGGACCGCGCCGCGCCGCCCGGTGGGCGAGGAGCCTTCGGAAACGCCCCCTGTCCGATGCAGAGCGCTCTGGGGCGAAAGGTGCCAACTTGGGCCGCAGATGGCCTCGGCCGCTCGTCGCGGCGTGTCACTCGGTCGACGCGGTCGGGCGTCGAAGTGTTGCGATCTGATTCAGAGGGAGCACCCCGAACCGATCCTGCGAACCGTCCGTCCATCGAACCTCGACGTCATCCACCCGCTCGGCCGAACCGAGGCCGAAGTGGACCCGCGGGTCGTTCGAGGCGCAGTAGCTGTATGCGGTCAGAACGTCCCGGCGGATCCAGCGCTCGCCGACGCGGACGCGAACCTCGGCCCCGAGGGCATCACCCCCGCTCCGCTCGAGGACGCGAAGCGTGAGCCAGTTCCCTCTGGCCGCGACCTCGTTTCGCAGCAGCGAGACCGGTTCATCCCGGTTCACCACCACCAGGTCGACACCACCGTCGTTGTCGAGATCGCCGAATGCCACCCCGCGACTGGTCCGCACGATCTCCGGGGCGGTGCCGCCACGCGGGAGCCACTCGACGAATCCGCCCTCGACCCCCCGCAAGAGCAGGTTCGGCTCGGCGTAGGGATCGTCGCGCAGCGCTCCGCTGCGCACGCTTCCTCGCTGCACTCGACCGTTGCTCTGGAAGAGATCAAGCCTTCCGTCATTGTCGAAGTCGGCGAACCCGGTTCCGAACCTGGTGAACGCCCTGCTGATCGGCGACAGCTTCACGGCCGCGGTCCGGTCGCTGAAGTACGCGCCGTCGTTGCGGAAGAATGAATCGGTCTCGCGAGTGAGATTGACCACCAGCAGATCGAGGTCGCCATCGCCGTCGAGGTCGGCGTTGCCGACACCCATGCCCGCCTTCACCTGGCCGGACCCGTCGGTTGCCACCCCCCGCTCGAGGGCCCGGTCGTGAAACGGGCCGTCCTTCGGCCGCATCCAGAGATGGTTCATCATTCCGTCATTGGCGACGAAGATGTCGAGCACGCCATCGCCGTCGAAGTCGCCGAAGCTGACGCCGAGGCTGTTGCCAATCGACGAATCGATTCCAAACTCTGCGCTCACGTTCTCGAACGTGCCGTCACCGCGGTTGCGATAGAGCGCGTCCTGGGAGGGAGCGCGGTAGGCGGCGGGACTGCAGTAGTCCGGACGACCCTGCTGATCCTGGCACTCCCGTTCCGAACCCATCGACCAGTGGATGTAGTTGCAGACATACAGGTCGAGATCGCCGTCGCCCTCGAGATCGAAGAACCCCGCGCTGCTGCTCCAGCCCGGATCGCCCACGCCGCACGCCTCCGTCACATCGACGAAGGTTCCACCGTCGTTGCGGTAGAGCGTGTTTCGCCCGAGGTTGGTGACGTAGAGATCGCTGTCGCCGTCGTTGTCGTAGTCGCCGACCGCGGCGCCCATGCCGAAGCGCTGGTCGCCGAGGCCGACCTCCTCGGTGACGTCGACGAAGCGGAGCGACGGGTCCCCATCCTTCCCGAGATCGTTGCGAAACAGGCGATCGGTCGCGGGGGGACGGGCGGAAGGCGGAGCCCCGTCGTCGGCGCTCCCGCCCTGCACGCAGTACACATCGAGATCGCCATCGCCGTCGTGATCGATGAGGGCGACGCCTCCTCCGGTGATCTCCGGGTTGAGGAATCGCTCCCGATGACCGCTCTGCCAGACGAAGCGCAAGCCGGTCGAGTCAGCGCATTCGACCAACGGCGGAGGCTCGAGCGGCGCTGCGGTCGTGGCGACGGGCGCAATTGCAGAGGGCGCGACGGCCGCCTTCCCGCCTGAACTCGTCCCGCGATCTCCACAGCCCGCGGCGACGATCGAGCTCGCGACCATTCCGCCGCCGAGCAGGCGGATCGCGAGACGGCACGTTCCACCCTTCCGCGGCGACGTGGTCACGGTGCCCCGCCCGGCGGCGAGTAGGCCGAGTAGGTGAAACGCGGAGTGGTTGCGGGAACAGCCAGGGCCGCCGCACGAGATCGCACCGCCGCGGCTTCATCGAGTCGACCGGACCGCGCCAGCGCGTCACCCAGTTGCCCAAGCCACTTCTGATTTGCCGGCTCGGCCACGGCGGCTCGTTCCAAGCACTCCAGAGCCCCGCGATCATCACCGGACTCGGTCAGGATCTCGCCCTTGAGGGCCAGAGCCTGACCGAACGCGGGGTTGAGCCGGATGGCCGTATCGAGGTGCATCATCACGAGCCGCGACTCCGTCTCGTCCAGGGCTGCGCCGCGCTCCGCCGCCACCACGCGACGATTCAGCGCCAGCGTGTGGTGCACCTTGGCCCACTTCGGAAATCGCCTGACCAGATCATCGAGAATCTCGATGCTCCTGCGCGGGTTCCCATCGCAGCGGATCGCGACCGCGAGGTTGCAACCGATGCTCGGATTCTCGGGGCGTTCTCGCCACAGTCTCTCCAGAATCGCAACCGCTGCTTGCGCGCGGCCGTTCTGGAGGTACTGGAGGGCCATGCTGACGAGGGCATCGTCATCGGCACGGAACTGGTCGAACTCCGCCATCCACGGATCGGCAGGTACGAGCGGAGGACGTGTTCCGCGGGCAAAGCTCGCGTCCGCTTCGGCGGCGCGGCCAAGTCGGACGAGCGTCGATCCGTAGAGCCGATCGACGAGCGGGTCTCGCGCGCCCGCGCGGGCGAAGGGCTCGAGCGCCGCGAGTGCGGCGGCGTCGTCGAGCCGCAGCTCGGCGAGGCGAGCGAGCCCGATGGCCGCCTGTTCACTCGAGGGATCGGCGCGGCGAGCGGCGTCGAAGGCCGCGGCGGCGCCATCGAGATCGTCCAGATCGAGCAGCCAGTTCCCCAATCTCCAATGCGCGGCGGGATGACCCGGCGCGCACTCGATGGCCCGGCGCATCGACTCGATCGCCGCAGTCAGATCGTCGCCGTGCTCCTCGACAAGGGCTCGCTGGTACCACGCCTTGGCGTGACGCGGTTCGATCGCGGTCGCTCGACGCAGGCACTCCCGCGCACTCTCGGTCTCCCCCGCCGCCGAGGCGACCAGCCCGAGCATCCGCCACGCTTCGGGATCGTCGGGAAAGCGCTCGGCCGCCTCGACGATGGCAAGCGTCCCTGGAGGCAGCGCGAGACCCTTGATCCTTGTCAGAACCGGATCGCCTTGGGACGTCGACACCGCTCGCCCGCGGCCCCCCCCGAAGACGTACCAGGTGCCGCCGGCAAGCGCCGCACAGGCCAGCGCCGCTCCGAGGGAGAGCTTCACCCGCCACGTGAACGTGGATCGCTTCCCCTGCGACGCTGCCCGCTTCCCACTGCGCATGCTTCGATTGTGCTGCGAACCGGCCGACCGAGCAACTCGTTGCGCAGGTTGATCTCGACTCATCTTCGACTCATCCTGGAACCATCCACGCTTCGATTCGACGACCCGCGTCAACCGGCGACCGGCGATCGCGGTCGACCGGCCCGGCCGGAGATGTGCGTCTCCTCGGTCGCGGTAGCCGCCAAGCCGCGCGGATTCACCGTGTACCCTACCGGCTCCGCGACGGCCTCGCGGCGGCAGGCCCTCTCACCGAAGCCTTCCGCAGCCCCCCGCCGAAGTGACGCCGCCGCCCGCGGCGACATGCGATCCGTATCGGCGGCTTCCGCCAGCGAGAGTCCCGTCCGTGTCAGCCACAGCCGAGCCGCCGAACCAGCCGAATCGTCCCAACCAGCCGAGCGATGCCGCTCCTGCCCCGGTTCCGGCCGCGCGGGTCGGTCGAGTCGCCGCTCGCGGCATGGTCTGGATGTCGATTGCCGCGGCCGTCAACAAGACCCTCAGCTTCTTCACCAATCTCATTCTCGGATGGCTTCTGACCCAGGAGGACTTCGGCCTCTTCGCCCTGGCGACGTCGCTCTCGGCGATCGTGTTCGTGATGGCCGACGGCGGTGCGGCACGACTGCTGCGCCACCCCGAGGACGTTCGCCGACTCGGTCGAGCGGTTTCCACGCTCTCGTTGGGCTTCAACGCCCTCGCGGCGCTCATTCTGCTTGCCTCGGCGTGGCCGGCGGGATGGTTCTACGACGAGGCCCAGCTTCCGTGGCTGATGGTGGTGGTCGCAGCGGCGCTGCCACTGAGCAATCGACCGCTCATCCTGCGCACGCGGATGGGCGCGGACCTGCGTTTCCGCGAGCTGTCGCACCTCACCTCGATCTCGATTCTGGTTCGAAACGTCAGCATGATCGGCTTCGCCCTCTCAGGTCTCGGTCCGATGAGCTTCGTGATTCCGCTTCTCGTCGTGAATGCGGTCGAGTGGCTGATCCTTCGCCGCTGGGTGCCGGGGCCGATCCCTGGCGAGCCGCTCGACCGCACCTCCTTCCGCGAAATCATCGGGTCGGCCCGCTGGATCATCTTCGGCATGATCGCCGCGGCGCTGGTGAACAACGGGGCGCCCTCGGTCATCCGGATCTTCGAAGAAACCGGCGTCGTCGGACAGTTCTTCTTCGGACTTCAGATCGCGGTCGCGCCGGCGGTCCTCTTTTCCGGCGGACTCCGCGCGGTGCTGATGCCTTCGATGGCCCGGCTGCGCGACGATCCGGCGCGACAGGCCTCCGCCCTCTTCCGTGCGGTGCAGACCCTCGCCCTGGTCGGCGCGCCCCTCGCCATTGGTACGGCCCTGACCGCCCCGGCGTTGACTCGCTTCCTCTGGCAGGGTCGCTGGGATGCTGCGATTCCCGCAATTGCAGTTCTCGGATTGTCGCTTGCGTTCCGACTCTCCGGTCCAATCGGCGGCTCGCTTCTTGAAGCTCGCGGCGAGTGGCGCTTGCGCTCGCTCATGCTGTGGATCGACGGAATCACCACGCTGCTCGCCTCCGGCCTCGGCGCGGCCCTTGGCGGCATCGAGATGATCGCGCTCTGCTTCAGCGCCCAGCGGATTGCCATGGGGCTGACCCACTGTTTCGTCTCCGCGCGTCGCGTGTCGCTGCCGTGGACGCGGATCCTGGCGGCGCTGCTTCCCTCGCACCTCGTCGCCGGCACCGCCGGTCTCGCGACACTCGCCCTTGGAAGGCTGGTCGTGAACGGCTGGCATCCGCTGCTCGAAGCGACCTTCCTGGGCGCGACCTTCACTGCCCTGGCCTTGGCCGGCGCCGGGCTCTTCTTCCGTCCGCAGTTGCGGGCGACGGTCGAGCTCATCGGCAGTCGACGCAGCGGCAAGCGCCGGCACCCGCGGACCCCGGAAGCCCCGCAAACCCTGGAATGAGACCCGCAACTCTTCATTCAACACCGTGTCCACTTCCCCTCCCAACCGTCCGAACGAGCCGTCCGAACGAGCCGTCCCGCCCCTCCGCCGCGGACGATGGCACGCTGGTCTTTCGCACCGAGAAGGCCCCGACGCGGCACGGTGACGGCGCCCACTATCTGGTGGTGATCGAGGGCAAGCAGCGCGGCCAGCGCTTCACTCTGGGAACGGCTCCAGTCACCCTTGGCCGCCGGGAAGGCCTTCAGATCTCTCTTGCGGATGTGGGCGTCTCCAAGACCCATTGCAAGCTCTGCATCGTCAACGATCAACTGCTGGTGACCGATCTCGGCTCCACCAACGGGACGTTCATCGATGGCGTTCGAATCACCGATTGTGCGACGCTTCCCATCGAGGGTCATCTCGCGATCGGCAGTCACCTCCTCAAGCACGAGTTCCGCAGTCGCCGGCAGGTGGCTGCCGCATAAGAGCTCTCCGGCGACATCGAGCGGGCCGCCTCGTATGTCCAGGCGGTGCTGCCGACGCCCATTCGACGCGGCCCGATGCGCACGGACTGGCTCTTCGTTCCCTCGAGCGATCTCGGAGGCGACGCGTTCGGCTATGGAAAGCTCGACGAGGAGCGATTCGTCGTCTTCCTTCTGGATGTCTCGGGACACGGAGTCGGGGCGGCGATGCACTCGATGGCGGTCTTCCACGCCTTGCGCGGCAAGAGCCTGCCGACGTCCTTCGAACACCCGGCTCGGGTCCTTGATGCGTTGAATCGGGCGTTCCAGATGGATCAGCATGGCGGGATGTACTTCACCATCTGGTACGGGGTGATCGACCTCACGACCCGAGCCCTCACGTATGCGTCGGCGGGGCATCCACCCGCGCTTCTGACGGGGACCTCTCAAGGGAAGCTCGAGAAGCTTCGAACGCGGAATCCGCCAATTGGGGCACTCCCGGAAGTCTCGTTCGTCGAAGCGAGCACCGTCATCGAGCCCGGCGGCCGCCTGTACCTCTTCAGCGACGGAGCCTTCGAGCTCACCGACCGAGGAGGGAACGCCTGGGGCCTTGCCCACCTCGAAGCGCTCATTGCCGCCGGGCCCGCATCCGGGCGAAGCGAGTGCCTCCGGGTGCAGACCGCCATTTCCCACGTCACCGGGGCCACGCGCTGGGATGACGACCTGTCGCTTCTGGTCGTTCATCTGGCCGATTGACGAGCACGCGAGGTGCCGCGACCACGACCTGCGGTTAGCATCGCGGCCGTCGGCGAGTTCGCCCTCTTCGAGCATCGACACGAGTGGGACCCCGCCGAGCCCCTCCCGACGAAACCCTCGCGACGAGACCCTCGCGACGAGACCCTTTCAGAGACCTTTTCCGAGACCCTCTTATGGACATGCAGGTTCTGGAAAAGTCCTCCACTCACACCGAAGTCGCCCTGCGCGGTCGATTGGACACCGCGGGCGCAGCCCAGATCGATCTGGCATTCACTGCCGCCGTGGCCACGCGCCGCCTTCCGGCAATCGTCGACCTGTCGGGTGTCGAGTTCATCTCCTCGATGGGGATCCGCATGCTCATCTCCGTCGCCCGCGGCGTCTGCGTCCCGGGCCCGGATGATCGTCCACAGCGCCTCTGAACTCGTGGCCGAGGCCCTCGACATGGCGGCGATCGAAGAACTGGTGGCGTTGGTCCCGGATCGTGACACGGCACTCGCCCGGCTGAACGGATGACACCGCGGCCTCTGTCGCCACTCCCGAGGAGGTGATCCGTGGCCGCGCAGCACCACCTGGCGATCCCAGCGACCGTCGACGGACTTGGTCAGGCTGTCACCGCCATCAGTGCGCTGGCCCGGGAGCACCGGGCGTCACCGAAGGGATGCTTCGCAATCGAGCTGGTGGTCGAGGAGCTTGTCGGGAACGTCATCCGGCACGCTCATCCTGGACGCGGGGGCGACTGGTCAATCGACCTCGAGTTCGAGCTGAGCGGCGACCTGTTGCGGGTCGTCATCGAGGATGACGGCATCGCCTTCGATCCGCTCGGGGCGCCTGTTCCAGATCGCCCGACGACTGCCGCCGACGTGCCCCTCGGCGGGCGCGGCATCATGATGGTCCGACGCGTTGCCAGCGAGCTTCAATACGAGCGACGCGCGGGTCGCAATCGGCTGACGGTCTGGGTGCCGCTGCACCCCCAGGCCGGTCCCCGGCAGGGGTGAGGAACCGCCCGAACTGGATGCGCCCGAAAATGGAGGTGCCCGAACTGTGCACCCGAACTGTGCACCCGAACTGCGGGGCCGCGCCTCGACACGCCAGTTCAACGAGCATCCGGAGCGAGCAGCCCCTCACCACCTCAGCCCCACGAACCAAGCAGGATCCCAAGATCGCCGCCATCGACGTCGCAGTCGCCATCGAGGTCGCCTGCGCACGCATCGCAGTCGGCGCACGGCCCCCACTCCCCCAGCAGCAGGCCGAGATCGGCGCCGTCGACATCAAGATCACCGTCGATGTCGCCAGGAATTCCTGGCGTGATGCCCTCGCACTCGTCGGGAACGCCATTGGCGTTGGTGTCGAGCGCCAGCCCGAGGGCGAGGTCGAGATGATCCGACAGGCCATTGCCGTTGCAGTCGGCGAAGCCCTTCTCCAGTCGCACGTTGTCGAAATTGGCCTGAGCGCCGGCGACGCGAGTCAACTCGATCTTCAGCGGCTGCCCCAGCGCGGGATGACCGTTCGGGGCGTAGAAGGCCACCACCGACTCGGCCCAACCGCCCATCGGAGGATCGACGTTGTCGAGGTCTTCGACAAGGAGCGTGTCGCCCGCAAAGAGCCTGATCGTGTACGACTCCATCGGGAAGCCATCCGAACGCCGTCCGACGAGAACGCGGAGCGTGTACGTCTGGTCAGCCGCGAGGGATTCCGCGAGGACTTGAACGATCCCGCCTGAGTTCGTGTACCCGACCTGCACGCCGTCGGGAATTCCTGACGAGAACCCGGGGAAGGGGCAACTCGAGGGTGGTCCCGGATCCCAGCTTCCGCTGGTCCCGCTGGACTGTGCCCAGCCCGCGGGCATGAAGTTGAAGGTGCATTCCGGGAGAGGGTCGTTCTCGAAGCTGTGGTTGGCGATGAAAACGGTGCCTGCACCCAGCGGTCCGGCAAGAACGAGTGCGGTTGCTGCGGCGAGAGAGAGAGAGCGAATGGTCACGGTGAGCCTCCACCTGCGAAGGCGCACGGCGGGACGACTGCGCCTGACATTCGGCGGATTCCCGAGCTTCCGGAACACCCAAACTGGGGAATACCCGAACCGGGCACCCGAGCCGGCGCTCGAACCGGGAACCCAAACCGTGCACCCGGGCACCCGAACTGGACGGGCACGGGACACCCCCCGACCCCCCGCACCCCCGGGGCACCCGAACTGCACCCGAACTGGATGCACCCGAACTGGGATCACCCGAACTGGACACGCACGGAACTCACCCACCCCCCGGGCGCACGGAACTGGACACGCACGGAACTCACC
>CAYXKH010000013.1:18641-30066 GCA_964465255.1 uncultured Isosphaeraceae bacterium | reverse complement strand
CGTTCGGGCCTCCGGGCCGACACTCGCTTTCGTGAATTCGAGACGTGCGCTGCGCGATGGGTGCCACGCAACGCCGTGGACGAATTTCGCCGTCGCGAGCAGAAGCCGTGGAGCGGCGAGAATGCGCCGCCGTCGTCGCACCCGACGCAGCCACTCCGCGCGCGTAGCCACTCGTGCAACCCACTGCTGCCCCCTGAACGGCCGCGCAGCGGCCGCGCTGCCCCCTCGTCCTCACGGCGCCACCCACCGTCCGTCTCGCCAGATCGGTCGGGTGGGGTCGACCGAGAGCAGCTCGTCGAGTCGGCCGAGGTCCACTTCGGTCAGCGGACGATCGTTGTCGAGGAGGAGATCACTCGACCACGGTCGCGCCCGGCCGGCGAGCACGCCGACTTCGATTCGCAGCATGTTGCCCACGGCACTCGCGGAGAGCGCCGGCCGCGCCTGCCCCCGGTAGCTCCTGGCGTCGCTGCGGAATCGATCGGCTCCACCGTCGAGATGACGACCGTACCGCTCCAGCATCGCAGCGACTTCCGGCAGTTCGAGCAGCTTGAGGACCCGTGGCCCGAGACCGCGGCGATAGAAGCTGAACATCTCCGAGAGCGCCACGCCCCCCTCCCGCGATGCTCCTCCCAGAGACCCCTGGCTGAAGTCGGGTGCCACTCCACCGCGGCGATCGAGAAGCGCCGCCGCGGTCGTGAAACGAGCCCGCGTCGCAGGATCGTCGGCGAGATCGGCCAAGGCCAGGCAGGCGGAGCGCCCGAACTGCTCGCCGGAGAGGGCCCCGGCGAGACCGAAGAGATGACGGGCGAGGCGCCGCTCCTCCTCGCTCGCGGCCGAGTCGGCCACTTCCTCGGCGAGCTCGAAATACTCGCGCGGTCGTGACGGGGCCAGCAGGAGCAGTCGCGCGGACCAGCGCGAGGCCCTGATTGGATTCGTCGGGCTGATCGGATTGCTCGGCTGCTCGGGCCGAGGGGCCCCGCTCTCCGCGTTCTGCGCCGCCGCGACCGCCCTGACCGGTGCGAGCGGCAAGAACGGAACCAGCGCCAGGGCGAGGCACGTCCCCATGATCGCGTGACACAATCTCCTCAGGGGTTGGGCGTCGGCGCTGACCGGCCCCGCCTTGATCTGACGACGCTCGTGGCATTCGCTCATGGGCGCCCCCTCGGTGGAGCTCTGGAGGCCGGGCTGCCCGGCGGTGAAATCTGCGGGGGCGCGGGTCGCGTTGCCGGCTCGCTCCGCGTGGGTCTGCCGGGCGCAGCACCATCCGGCGTCGGGGTCGACTCCGAAGGCGGCGCGGGCGCCATCTCCTCGCCAGGCTCGCCACCTGGGTCGAGTGCTCCACGCGGCGCCGAAGTCACACCGTCGACTCGACCGCCGACCAGCAGAATCTCCCACAGTCGCGTCAGCGCCAGCTCCGTTCGAAGCGACTGTTCCAATGCCGACCTGGACTGGGCGCGGTTCTGCGCCGCCTCTTCGATCACCTCGGCAATCGCCGCACGCAGGGGCGGCACCGCTGCGCTGAAGATCAGTGCGGCGTATTCGAGGTGGCTGACCTGATCGGCGACGAAGCCGGTGATCGAACCAGAGGCCAGTCGTTGACGAAGCGCCCGTCGCCGATCGAGTTCGGGAAACGGCGCCGGGTACGGCGCCACCGCAATCGTCGCCTCCGCTCGGGCTCGCCAGCCATCGACGAGGCGAGCCATCGACTCGGACGCGCCCGAGCCCATCGCCGAAGGTTCGATCCCGCTGCGCGCCAAGAGCTCGAGTCGTCTGCGCATCACCTCGGCAAGCCGCTCGGCCAGCAGGTCGATCTCCGATTCCGAACTCGGGCGCAGTCGCAGCAACTGCATGAGCAGAGCCAGCCGCGCCTGTCGGGTCCAGGTCGCATCGCGGGCCCGTGGCAGCGAGCTCTCGGTGATGGCTCCGATCACCTCGGAGAGTTCGTCGGTGGGGCCGGCCTCGGCGAGCTGGTCCAGAAGTTCCTGCACCACGGTCGGTCCGTAGCGAAACGACTCCGCCAGCACCGCCCGGGCCACCGAGCGCACCTCGGCGCTGCTTCCGCGGAAGGCCGCCCGCACCAGGGTCTCGGCATCGCGCGGACCGAGGTCACCTCCGGGGAGCGTGCGGAGCTGTCGAAGGATCGCGAGTCGCTGATCGAGGCTGCGCTCGGTGGCTTCGAAGGCCGTGGTCCACTCGCCGTCGACGCCGCTGGGCACACCGCGCGGAATGCCTGCCGAGTTGAGCCCCGGCGGCCACCGCGTGGTGAGGTCGGCGCCAGCGGCGCCGGGGCGGGCCTCGACGATCTCGCCGACGATCTCCCGCGCTCGCCGCTCCTGACCGACTTCGAAGGCCTGTGCCGCTTCGTTGAGCATCGCCGCGAGAATCAGAATGCGCATCGCCGACCGGGCGTCGCGGGCCCCCGCCACCGCTCCCTCGATGGAGCGCACCGCACCTCGCCACTCCTCGAGCGCCTCCGCGCTGACCATGATGGTGCGTGGCACTCCCGCTTCGACTTCGGTCGGTTCGAGCCATCGCGAATCGATCCGAACTGCCAGGGCGGTCCGAATCTCGTCAGTCGCCGCCCAATCCAGAACCAGCTCGGTGCCGAACCAGCGCACGCCGCGTTCGCGAGCCATGAGGCTGGTCAGCACCCAGAGCGACTCGGTCGAAACCCGCGGATCGCCGAACCACGAGAGCACTTCGCGGCGCACAGCCGGGGCGTCGTTGAAGTCGAGCATCTGCACCAGCCTGCCCATCAGGTCGCTCGGTGGGCCAGGCTCGGTGAGGTCGTTTCCCGAGTGCAGCAGAAGCGCGAGCGCCCGCACCAGAGCTTCCTGCAGCGCTTCGGTTCCGCGGACGGCGCGCTGGGCCTCGATCCACGCCTCCCACTCGTCGGCGAAGGCGTCGTTGCCGCGGAGTCGCGCGACCATCTGGGGAGCCGCGACATCGAGCCACCGCGCCGCCCCGTCGGCGAAACCGCGCACGCCGCCGTCGACGGGAACGACCAGGCTCTGCGTCAGCAGCTCACCTGCCCGCTGCACGATGCCCGGAGGCAGCAGCGCCGCGTGTGTGACGATCCGGGCGAGGACGCCCGCACGGAAGGCCGCGAACCAGAGTTCCATGGGCTCGCGCGGCACTCCCGCGGGCTCGAACGCCTTGAGCAGGCGATCGCCCATGGTCGGGGCATCGACCCCCCGCAAGGCAAGCGAGAACTGCGTGGCGATGGCATCACGAAGCGTCGAGTCCATCAGCGGCCAGCACCGTCCGGCTTCCGCTGCGGCCGCGAACCACTCGCGCTCGACGGCAACCGAAGTCTCGTCGCGCCCGACAGTGATCCGCCGCGACAAGGTGTCGATGAGCGCGGGAAGACCGCGGGCCCGCTCCAGAAGCTGCAGCGCTTCCGGCGGCCGCCGCTCGCCGTCGAATCCCGGTGGACGCGGGAACTTGGCTAGAACGACTTGTCCCGGCGCGAAGGTCGGTGGCTGCGGCGAACGGCCCGTGTCTGGAAGCGGCGCCTCGGGAGTGAGCGGGTCCGCGATGGCGGCGCCGGAATCAACCACTGCGGGGGTGTCGACCGCAGCCGGGCCCTGCCTGGGCGTCGGCTCGACCAGCAGCACCCGGATCAGGAGATAGACCATCACCAGAGTGATGACCGAGAAGATGGCGCCGACCCGGATGCGCGGGCCGAGCCGCTCGCTGGTGAGTTCCTCCCCGAGCCGCTCCTCGACAGTCTCGAGCAACGCCTCGATGCGCGACGGCGGGGCGTCGTGCCGAGCCGCTTGGAGCAGGGCCGCACCTTCGTTCATCTCCGCGAAGTTCGGCCGCGCTCCGGAAGTTCGAACGTGGGCCGCGAGCCCGGCCATCACCCGCATCAAGCCGTCGACGCCGATTCCCTGCTGCGCCGCCAGAGCCACCAGACGAGCTCGACTGTCGGCGTTCCATCCACCGTTGGCCACGAGCACCGCAAGGACCATGCGGTCGAAGGCAGTCAGCCGCCGCGGCGCGACCAGGCGCGCTGCCAGATCCGGCTTGACCGGTTGAGTGGCGGCGCGCCTGACCTCCGCCAGGGGATGACCGCGCGGTGGCTGCGGCGGGCTCTCAATTGGCGTCGAGGGAGTCTGGCGCTCGTCGGCGGCGCGGCGAGCGCTTTCGGGCGCCACCGGCGACGCGGGCGCGGAGGTCCGCGGCGTCGCCGCGGATGTCGGGTGAGGCGTCGTCTCGACCGGCCGCTTCGCCGGTGCGCCGCGACCCATCAACTTTACGAGCCGGGCAGCGGCCTGCTCGACGCGGGCCCGGACCATCGCGGCGTCGGGACTGTCCCGATCGGGATGGCGATTCACGCGGGCGATGCGCTCGGCCAGCGCCGACTGCACGTTGGCCGCCGTAAGTGGCGCCGGTGCCGGCGGAAGCCCGAGGAGGGTGCGGTCGTCGGCATCGACGGCGGCCCCGAGAAAGCGTCGCATCGCCGGGATGCTCATGACCCGCCTCCTGCCGGGGCGGAGACCGGTTGATCCGCGGGTGCGCCGGCCGGAATCCTGGCATCGAGAGTGCGAAGCCGCTCACGCCAGGGCTCCGGACCGTACTCGGGGTGCAGGGCCTTGTGCTGGTTCATCACGTCGCGGGCGCGGGCGGGCTCGGTCTGGTTGAGAACGGTCAGCAGCCGCCACTTCGCCTCGAACCAGAGGTCGGTTCCAGTCTGCGCGCCGGCCAGCAGCGTGCGGAGTCGCTCGAGGGCCTTCTCGTTCTCGCCGACCCCCTGGGCGAGCACCGCCCCCCAGCGCAGGAGGAGCGCGTCGCTTGGGCGCACGGAGAGAATCACGTCGGCGCGGGCCAGCGTCTCCCGAGCCAGGGCCGCATCGTTGTTCTGCTGCCACCATCGACCGCCGGCCTCCACCACCGATTGCAGCGCAGGGATGAGTGTCTGGTCGGTGAGCGCCGCCTTCATCGAGGCCGGATCGTCGATCGATTCGGCTTCGGCGAGCACTCGTCGACCCCACTCGACCACCGGCGCCAGCAGCTCGGCGCGATCTGCACCCGCGGGTCCTGCGGCCCGCCAGCGCTCGACGGCGTCACGGAACATCACCCGATGCACGGCCCGACCCCAGTCCGGCGTGGCGCGTTCCCCCAGTTCGGAGGCCAGTCGTTCGGCGGCCGCAAGATCGTCGAGGGCCAGGAACGCCTGCAGTCTTCGAAAGCGAAGCTCATCGGCAATCGCCAGCGTGTCGACGGCGTGCCGGACGGTCAGGGCCTCGAGTCGATCGAGGAGCGTGATGGCCAGTTCAGGGCGCTCAATCGATGCGTCGAGGGCAACCTCGACCGCCTGACGGGCGCGGATCAGGTGGGACTCCTGCGCGACCGGCGAGAGTTCCGTGAACCTGGCCTCGTCCTCTTCGAGAAGCGGCACAGCCACCGCGAGCAGCCGCCTGGCGGATTCGGCCCGCGCCTGACCCGTTCCGGTGCGCACCAGCTCGTAGAGGATCTGCACCGCGCGGCGCTGGGCGTCGGCGTGCAGAGTGCTGTTGGGCGGCACCGCGAGGAGCTGTTCGACCAGCGCCGGACTGGCCGGCTCGCTCCCGCGGGCCCGGCGGAGCACGAGCTGCGGGGCCCGCTGACTCGACGGATAGCTTGAGAGAAAGCGGGCCACCAACTCCTCGAGCTGAGTGGTCGTCTGCGGATCGCGGCGTTGCTGTTCGAGGCGGTCGAGGCAGACGATGGCCATCCACAGCGACTCGGCGCCGTCGGCAGCGCCCTGCCGCGCCGCCGCCTGCTCGAAGTGCCCGGCTGCATCGCGGAGTCGATTGGCGTAGTAGCGACACCATCCCAGCAGCACTTCGGCGGCCGCAGCGGCCTCGGGGAAATTGGTCACATCGGGCTCGCGCAGTCCGGCGAGAAGTTCGCTCGCCGAAGACTCGTAGAGCTCGATGGCCTGCTGATCGGCAGTCGGCTCGTCGGCGGGATTGGCCGACTCGTCGACGCTGGACCGCGCCTGCGTCGGCTGAGCCTGAAGGGCCACCACTGCATGCCGTGCCCGGGCGGCGTCGAATCGCTCCACCCCGCGCACATAGCGCAGAACGAAGCCGCGCTCGCCGAGCGCGGTGATCCCGAAGCGCTTGGCCAGGTCGAGCACCTGGGCCAGTTCGCCGCGACCGGCCAGGGCCGCCACCGCCTTGCCGGCGAGCGCTCCCGCGGCGGCTGAGGATGCAGCCGACTCGAGTCCGTGTGCTGCGGCGAGCCGAATCCACGGCGCCGGCGCCGGATCGGGCGCCGAAAGCAGTCGATCGAGTTCCGCCGAGGCCCCCTCCCAATCGCGTCCGTCAATCAGCGCCGCGAGGCGCCACGCCGGGGCCTCGCGGAGCAGCGGCTCGAAGGTGTTGGGATGGTCGAGAAGGGCAATCCACTCGATGGCCAGCGCTGGTCGCTGCAGAATTGCGCGGGAAAGCCCCAGTCCGAGGACTGCCCGGGCAAAGGGCTCGATCGCCCGCAGATCGACGGAGACATCCGCAGGCGACGGCGCCGCCACACCGGTGTCGAGCAGTTCGATGAAGAGTCCTTCAGCTTCGCGCACGCGCTCGGACTCGCCGCTGATCCAGCCCGAGTAGTACGCGCTCCAGCCGACCAGGAAGGTGGCTTGGGAGACGAGGCGTCCGGCCTTCTCGACATCATCGGCGAGGATCGTCGCGTCCACGCCGCCGGCGCGGGAGAGCTTTCGCTGTCGCAGCGTGAGGGTGTTCTGGAGTTCCTTCCGCAGGGCTCGCAGTTCCGGAATGATGCGATCGAACGTGGCTTGAGCGACCGCCAGTTCGGCTGGGCTGGCCAGTCGAAGGCGGTGTCGTTCGGCGGTTCGGCTCGCGGCCCGCTGGCTGGCACCCAGAAGCGCAAGACGCAGCTCCTCGGCCTCGCTTCCACTGACGCTCTCGAGCAGCTTCATTCCGCGGGCGTCGAGATCGGCGACCAGCGCCGCGTCGGTCTCGACTTCCAGCAGCCTGGCGTAGACCGCAGCGAGGCGTGAAGCGATCTGCTGGCGCTGCGGGACGTCGCGGGCCCGCTCCAGCTCGCTCTCGAGATGGGCCGCGAGAAGCGAGGTCAGGGCCCTCGTCTCCAGCCAGGTCGAGACCTCGTCGGCTCGGGCGGATGTTCCTGCAAACGACAGCGCCGCGACCACGAGAGCCGCCGCCCAGCGCCGCGCTCCTGGGATGTCAGTTGCGTTTCCCGGGCACATAGGTCACCTGATCGAATCCCGCGTCACGCCCGGCCTGCAGCGCCGCGGCGGCGAAGCCGACATTGACGCCGTCCTGAACCCGCACGAAGAGGCCGGTGTCCTTGCGAAGATCGCGGAGCGCCGCGGCCAGCGAGTTGCGCTCCTCGAACAGTCGATCGCCCAGCCGATAGCGCGGTCCCGACTCGGTGCGGATCACCTCGACCACCTGCGGCTGATAGTCGCTCGATGGTCCCGCCTCGCTGGTCCGTTCGACTGCGAGATTGGGGCTGAGCCGATCCTCCTGCTGCATGGTCGCGGTGGTCAGCAGGAAGTATGCGAGCAGGAGAAACGTCGCATCGATCATGCTGGCCATGTTGAGAACGACACCGCCGGCTCGGGCTCGCTTGCGCGTGAACCTCATGATCCGCCTCCTGAAGTCGGCGGCGATGTTCCGATCCGAACCGCGGCAAAGCCTGCCTTCTGGAGCCGGCGCAGCACTTCGTTGAGCAGTTCGCTCGAGGCGTCGCGGTCGGCGCGGATCAAGGGCTGCGGCAGCGACTTGCCCTCCGAGACGATGCGCTCGGAGGTGAGCACATCCGCGGCAATGTCCTCCAGCCGGTCGAGCGTGACCTCCTGACCCGACACCAGAATCGTGCCGTCGGCGGGGAGGCTGACGATGAGTCCCGCGGACTCCGCGCTCTCCCGCTGCTCGCCGCGCTCGGCGGGAAGATTCATCGCCACTCGCGAGCGGTCGGCCATCTGGGCGGTGGTCAGGAAGAAGATGAGGAGCTGGAACACGATGTCGATCATCGGCGTCATGTCCAGCGCAAGCATCCGATTGCGCCGATCCCCCGCTCGTGCCGAAGCCGAGAAGTTCACGCCCCGCCTCCTGACGGGCGAGGTGCGCCGACCGGCGACGTCGCGGGTCGACCGCCCGCAGCCGCGGGGGCGGCCTCGAGCAGAATCGCCAACTGCTCCACCGCGGTCGCGGCCTCGGTGGCCACGCTGTCGATGCGATTGCGGAAGTAGGTGAAGGCGGCGACGGTGGGAATGGCCACCACCAGCCCCTGCAACGTGGTGATCAGGGCCAGTGAGATGTTGCCCGCGAGCTGTTCGTAATAGCTGGCGCTGTTCACCGCCCCGAGGGCAACGGTGTCGAAGGCACCGATCATGCCCTGCACGGTGCCCAGCAGACCGAGGAGCGGCGCCACCGAACCGATCACGCCGAGGGCGTCGGTCGAGCGGTAGAACCGGGCGGTCTGCTCCTCCCCCGCCTCCTCCAGGGCCGTCTTCACCTCGAAGGCGCCGAAGGCCGAGCGGAGGTAACGGGTCAGGCCGGCACTCATGATTCGGGTCAGATAGGAGTCGTTCTCGGGGGCCAGGCAGAACTGGAGCGCCTGTTCGACCTCTCCGCGCCCGAGCAGTCCCTGCAGGGCGTCGACCTGGCTCGTCGGGACCACGGCGCTGCGTCGAAGCTGCAGGAGGTGGATCACGCACAGGGCCACCGCCGCCACGCTCAAGGCCACGATCACGTACCCGACGACGCCGCCGCCGGTCACGAACTTGAGAAGCGTGCTGCCACCGCCGGAGTCGGCACCCGCCGCGGCTGCTCCGGCGGCGTCCCCCGCGCTCTGGGCGAGCACGAGGAGGTCGGTGAGATAAAGACCGGCATCTGCAGACATGGAGGCTCCCATTGCGGTTCTGAATTGCGTTTCTGAATCACGGATTTCGGACGGACGAGGGTGATGGCGTTCGCTCCACGGCGATCTCGACGCCAGCAGGCGCCGAACGCCGGAGCGGATGCGCCGGAAACTCGAGGTCGAGTTCGCGGCGCAGGACGGCCGACGATTGCCCATCGCCGTCGCGCCCGACCGCCGCCGCCGCCAGCCACAGGGCAGCGCCGCTCAGGAACGGAAGTCGCCGCGCATCCCGCGCCGGCACATGCAGAAGCTCGACGACTCCGCGCCGACGGAGTGCCGTGTCGGGCTCGCGCAGACGCGAGCATCCGCCGAAGAAACGAAGCCATGCGTCGCTCCAGATGCGGGGCGACAGCAGCTCGTCGCTCCCACCGCCTGCGGACGCTGCCGCAGCGGGCGTGGCCGCGGCCAGCAGTTCGTCGATGCGTCTCCGGGCCGCGTCGCGGGTGGTCGGTTCGATCTGCTGTGCGGCAAGCACCAGTCGCACCAGGGCCGTCGCCGGATCGACCGAGCGGCCCGCGGCCGCGGGTGGGGGATCCGCCATCGCCGGCAGAGTCGGCGATTCCGGCAAGGTGCCCTCGGCGGCGAGCGGCATCGCCAGGGCGTAGAGACCGGCCAACTGGGCCACGGTGTCGTCGGTGCCCGGGGCCGTGCTGATTCGACGAAGCTCTTCGCGGATGCGCTGGGACGCCGGATCGTCCACGAAGACCGGTGGCAGGAGCGGCGCGAGTCCGGACTCGCGATCGATCACCGGTGGCAGCGACGCATAGCTCGAGGTCTGAATCTCGGCGCGGCGCAGGCGCACCACCTCGAGCCAGGGCAGCACCGCAAGAGCCTGATCGGCGCGGGCCAGGCGGCAACGCAGGAGGCCTTCGGCGACGACCAGGGCAGTCTCGCTGGTGCGACCTCGATAGGTCGTGAAGAGTCGCTCGAGAAGCGGCTCGGCCTGCTCGGTGTCGCCGCGCTCGACTCGCGATCGGGCTCGCCAGAGCTGCTCGGCCACCGCCATCTGGCTCGTGACGATGGTCTTGAAGGAGCCCGACTCCACCGACCGAACCCGATCCCACGGGATCACCTGGGTCGCCCCCAGATCGCTTCGGAAGCGCACGCCATCCTCGTCGACTCCCTCGACCTTTCCACGCAGCGCCGGCTCGAGTCCGCGCCGTTCGATGGTGTCGGCGCAGGCCACGCGCGGCGTTGCCCCGATGGCACCGATGGCGACGACCGCGACGAACGTGGCAACAGGCAGGAGCGTGGGAACGATTCGAAGCATGCGTGGCAATCAGAAGCCGGCCGGATTGACGAAGCGGTAGGTCCCGCCGGAGTCGGTGGCGATGCGCTGAAGACTCTCGCGACCGAGCTCGTCACCGAAGGCGATGGTGTGGATGACGACCTTCTTGCCGCGGGAATTCATCCGCGCCACTTCGGCTGGGGTCTCGACGGGGATCTGACCGTCGGTCATGAAGTAGATCACGTCGGGCGGGACATCGAGGGCGAAGACGGCGGCAAAGGCCGGAAGCGGGAAGGTTCCTCCGCTGGGCGCCTGCTGCTCGAGCCAGCGGCGAAGCTTGGCGGTGTCGGCGCGGCGGGCGCGATTCCAGCCCTCCTGCCACGCCGGTCGGAAGACGTCGCTCGAGAAGAGACAGACGTAGAAGAAGGCGAAGTCGGGCAGTTGCTCGACCGAGCGCATCAGCTCGCGCATGGCGACGATGAAGCGGCCGTTGGAATCCATCGATCCCGAGGAGTCGACGATGAAGGCGAAGCGCACGCCCTTTGAGCCAACTCCGAAGAAACTGGTGCCGCCGGCACCGCCACCGAGCCCGGCGCCGGATCCTCCCCCGCCGCCACCCGGCAGCGAGAGCGAACCGGCGCTTCCGGCGTTGAGCTCCGCCGCCGACGGAGTCGCCGCGGCGATGCCCGGGCTGGTCTCGGCGGTCGCCGGCTGGACCGCCTGCATCGAGAGGTCCTGGAAGGGTGTCTCGATCGGCGATTCCTCGAGGTCCTGCTCGGCCAAGGCGGAGAGGGCGATGGTGATCGGCTCGGGTTCGGCCCCTCCCGGACGCGCCAGATAGACGCTCCCCAGATAGATGAGGATGGCGATGTGAATGGGGAGCGAGACCGCCAGACCGATGAAGATCAGCCGGAAGCGGTGCTCCGCGGAGTGGCGACGCCGCTCCCGGTCCATGAGACGCACGGTCTCGGAGAGGCGGGCGTTGGCCGCCTGAAGTTGTGCCCGTGAGGGCCGACGGAGCGATGCGCCCTCGGTCATGGTCTCTCTGTGTACGCCGAATGTCCCCCGCTCCTGCGGGCGCGAGACGATTGATTTTGGATGGTACCGATCTGGTGGGCCATCGCTGCGTCGGTGAGGGTGGCCACCTGCACCGATTCAGCGGACCACCCCAGGGTCGGACGGCTCGCGCCGCCCGATCTCGGACGGTCTTCCACTCCGCGCCACGCTTGACCCCCGCGCCGCTCGCCGTTCCAATCACCGCCGGTTCCAATCACCCCCGGTTCCAATCACCGCCGTTCC
>CAYXKH010000013.1:9880-18541 GCA_964465255.1 uncultured Isosphaeraceae bacterium | reverse complement strand
GTTCCAATCACCCCCGGTTCCAATCACCGCCGTTCCGATTGGCTGCCTCCACCTGCGGCCGCAGGGGACGAGGCAGCGCCCCGTACTCGAGATCCCATGCCCAAGACCAAGTCGCGGTTCCGTCGCATCGTCCTCAAGATCAGCGGCGAGAGCTTCTGCAAGCCTGGCTCCTTCGGCATCGATCCCGATGAACTCGGATTCATCTCCGAAGAGGTCGCCGCGGCAAGTCGATCGGGAATTGAACTTGCCGTGGTGGTCGGCGGGGGCAACATCATCCGCGGCGCCGCCCTCGCGGAGAACGGACGCATCGATCAACCCACGGCCGACTCCATGGGAATGCTCGGCACCGTGATCAACGGACTGGCCCTGAAGGAGGCGCTCACCGAACTGGGGCGCGAGGCTCGCGTGCTTTCGGCCATCCATCTGGCCGCAGTCGCCGAGACCTACATCCGCGCTCGAGCGCTGCGCCACCTCGACAAGGGTCGAGTGGTCATCCTCGTCGCGGGAACGGGAAATCCCTTCTTCACCACCGACACCGCGGCGGCGCTGCGGGCGATCGAACTCAAGGCTGACATCGTGCTGAAGGCCACCAAGGTCGACGGCGTCTACACCGCCGATCCCCGCAAGGACCCCAAAGCCACGCGCTACGACACGCTCACCTTCGCCGAAGCGGTGGAGAAGAAACTGGGGGTCATGGATCTCACTGCGCTGACCATGTGCATGGAGCACAACGTGCCGGTCTGCGTCTTCGACTTCCGCACCCGCGGGAACATCCAGCGGGTGGTCGATGGGGAGTCGATTGGGACGATCGTGAAGAACTGACGACACCCGGACCACCGGGCAACCCTCGGGCGGGATCACCTGGCGTTCGGAATGTTCGTTCGGGGGATTCGTTTCGGGAGATCACCGGGCGCGCGCTCGACCGTTCTCGCTTCTTCGAGCGAGGGATCTGGTCCGGCTCCTCCTGCGGCCCCTGCGTCGGAGGTGTGGAGTCTGCCTGCGACCGCAACCCAGCGCCTCGCCCGACATCCGCAACGAGGCGCCAGGCCCGGACGCCCTTGCCACACCCCCGCACATGATGGAGAAATCATGACACTCACCCCTTCGGCTTCGGCCATCGCCGTCTTCGTGGTCGGCTCGCTCGCCCCCACCGTGGTCGCCGGCTTCACCTTCAACACCGCTCCCGCACCCGGCGGTTTCGTGCAGGCCTGCGCGGGACCGTCCACACCCGGATCAAATCCGTGGGCGGGGTCCGACTGGACCACGCTCTTCACCGCCCCGGGATCCGACGTCCACGAAGCCGCCTTCAGCGGAGTGAACGGCGCCAGCGAGAGCGCCGCGTACTCGGCACCCGGCTATGCCAACGGCGGCCTCGCCACCGCCGGGCTCGGGTTCGCCCAGCTCAGTTCGCACAACGACGCTCCGAACAACTCCTTCTTCGCTCGCGGCATCGCCCACGGCGGATGGTCGGAGACCTACGTGATCACCAGTCCGGGCCTCGCCGGCCAGTCGGGATACATGCAGTTCACGCTGGATGTGAGCGGCACCCTCTTCGCCTCGGGCTTCGCCGGGTCCGCCCACTTCGGCGTGACCGGCTACAAGGACTCATCCCAGCTCTTCGCGAACTCCCTGTTCAGCCCAGGCGGCTCCGACCTGCTGGGCACAAGCGCGCAGTACGGGAACTGGAGCGTCGCCACGTACGGGACTCCTCCCACGGCCTCCAGGACCGTGAACGACTCCGTGACCTTTGCCGTGCCGTTCACCTTCGGGACCCCGTTCAAGCTCGGGATCTACTGCGTCGCGCAGTCCGGGATGCGCTCGAGCAGCGGAGTGCCGGGCAATTCGACGGCCGAGAGCGACTTCTCAACCGGCCTGACCTGGGGCGGGATCAGCGCGATCTATCACAACCTCACCCCTCTCGGCGACTACACCATCGAGAGCGGCAGCGGCGTCGACTGGAGCGATCCGATCGCTCCGCCAGGTGACGGCGACCTCAACGGCGATGGTGTCGTCGACGGTGCCGACCTCGGGGCGCTCCTCGCGGCATGGGGAACGCCGGACGGCGACCTCAACGGCGACGGCACGACCGACGGCGGCGACCTCGGGATTCTGCTCAGCAACTGGTCGTGAGCTCCCGGGCTGAGCACACCGCAGCAGGCGCCAATCGCTACGATGCGGTCCCTATGGATCTCGACACCATTCTGAAGGAATGCGACTCGCGCATGGACAAGTCGGTGGAGTACCTCGGGCGCGAGCTCCGGGGCATCCGAACCGGCCGAGCCACCACCGCGCTCCTCGAGTACGTGAAGGTCGACTACTACGGAAGTCACACCGACCTCCGGGAGCTGGCGGCAATCAGCGTGCCCGAGCCCACCCAGCTCCTCATCAAGCCCTTCGACCCCGGCGCCAAGCAGTTGATCATCAAGGCCATCGAGATCGCCGCCCTCGGACTCAACCCGCAGTCTGAAGGCAACCAGATCCGCGTGGTGGTGCCCACCCCCTCGGTCGAGCGGCGCAAGCAGCTCGCGGGGCAGGTCAAGAAGATCGGCGAAGAGGCCAAGGTCGCCGTGCGCAACGAACGCCGCGATGCCAACAAGCACATCGAACAGCTCGCCACGGCCAAGAAGGATCCGATCCCCGAGGATGCCGCCAAGAGCGCCAAGGATCAGATCGACGCGATGACCAAGCGGCACACCGAGAAGATCGAGCAGGCGAGCGCCAAGAAGGTGAAGGAGATTGAGGATATTTGAGGGGGAGAGGGATCAGGAATGAGCAATGAGGCGCGGGGCTCGCAATCGATGTGGGGTGGCGGCATGAAGTGGGTCGCGGGGTTGATCGTCGTTGGGGGTGTGGCGGTCGGTGGGGTTTCGGAGGCTGAGGGGGCCGCGCCGAGTTCGGCGCCTCCGGCTGTTTCGAGGCGGGGACAGGTCGACCTGGCGAGTCTGACGACGGAACAGTGGATCGAAGACCTCGACGCTCTGGCGAAGGGCCTTGCGGAGCGTCACATCGATCCATTCACGCGCTGCTCGCGGGAGTCGTTCGACGCGGCCGTCGCCGAACTGCGGGGCCGGATTCCATCGCTCTCGACCGAAGCACGGCTGATTGCGTTGTCACGAATTGCGGCACTGCTCGACGACAGTCACACCAGCGTCGCCGTCGACCAGTTCGCCCGTCGACTGCGCTTGCTGCCGATTCGCATCGTCTGGCTGGAAGATGGATTCTTCGTGATGGCCGCGACCGCCACGCACCAGACGCTGCTCGGTCGCCGTGTGCTGTCCATCGGCTCGCTTCCAATTGAGGAGGTCGCCACCCGTCTGCGGACGATCGTGGCCAGCGACAACGATGGTGCCGCCCGGGTGAGATTTTCGACCATCTCCGCCTTCGCCGACGTGCTTCAAGCAATCGGAGCGGTCGAGTCGAATCAGTCGGTGGCGATTGCCCTCGTGGCGGGAGCTCCGGTCGATCCGGCGGCCCATCCGACGGCTGATCCGGCAAAGGGCGACTCGCCGAAAGAGGCCGCGCCCGAGTCTCGCGGGCCTGCCGCGGCGGAGGAGATCGTGACGCTCGAGACCAGTGCGCCGATGCGCTCGAGTGCACTCGTGCTGGCACCGGATCCGAAGTCTGGTGCACTTCCCGTCTCCCGCCAGCCGATGAACGGCAACTACTGGTTCGCAGTCGACGCCCCGAACGACGTCGTCTATCTCCGCTACGAGCGCTGCACCGAAGATGCGGATCGCCCCATCTGGGCCCTGGCGTCGGCGATCCTTCAAGCCTCCGAGGGACTCAAGCAGCCCCGGCTGGTCATCGATCTGCGGCAGAACCCCGGTGGCAACTCCCTGGTCATCCGACCGTTGATCGACGCCCTCGCTGGGGCGGCGGCATTCCAGAAACCGCATGCGGTCACGGTCCTGATCGGTCCGCGGACCCAGTCCTCGGCATCGATGAATGCCGCCGAACTGCGCCAGCGGCTCGCCGCAACCTTGATCGGTCAGCCCACGGGTCAGCGCCCCAATCACTTCGGCGAACTCAAGAGCTTCACACTGCCCAACAGCGGACTGCCGGTGAAGCATTCGACCAGGTACTTCCGTCCCGTCGCCGGCGACCCCGAGGCCGTGATGCCCGACGTGGTCGTGCCGCTGACCTCGGCCGACTCCTTCTCCTTCGACGACGCGGCCTATCGAGCGGCGATTGCGCTGCCGCGCGACTGAGAGCATCCCCGTGCCGCGCATTCCGCGCCTCTCCACACACACCGCTCGGCGCCGCTCGAGCCACTCGGAAACGTCGAACCTGCGCGTCCTCCTCAGCGGCTTCACTCCCTTCGACGGCCAGTCGCTGAATGCGTCGCAGCGAGTCGTCGAGCGGCTTCAGGCAATTGGTCTCGACGGCATCGATCTCGAGACCGTGATCGTTCCCGTGGAGGGCGTGACCGGACCGCGCCGCCTGCTCGCGGCGCTGCGGCGCCGCAAGCCCGATGTGCTGCTGTGCCTCGGGCAGGATGGCAAGGCAACCTGCCTGCGAGTGGAGCGGTTAGCCATCAATCTTCGCGACTACCGCATGCCCGACAACGCCGGGGCCCAGGTGCGCAATCAACCGGTCTCCTCCGGCGGCCCGGATGCAATCTTCGCGACGATCCCTGTTCTGGAGATCGTCGCGGCCATCAACGCAGTCGGTGTTCCCGCGGCCCAGTCGCTGAGCGCCGGGTCGTTCCTCTGCAACGAGGTCTTCTACGCGGCGCTGCGCGCCCTCGAGGGCTCCGCCACCCGCTGCGGGTTCATTCACATGCCCTGGGCGCCGGAGCAGGCAATCGGCGATGCCGCCAGATCGACCATGGCCATCGAGACCTCGGCGCGAGGCGTTGCGGCGGCCCTGATGTCCCTGCGCGACGAATCGCTCGCGCCGGCTGGGAGTGGGCCGCGAGCGAAGAAGGCGTCGCGGGCGGAGCGGCGTCGATAGCCGCCGAGTGGGCGGCGGGCCGCGCCGTACCCTCCTCCCATGCTCAAGGTACTCACGGTGCTCACGGCGCTCAACGGGGTCAACGGGGTCAACGGGGTCAACGGGGTCAACGGATTGAATCACGTCCTGAACGCCGCCGCCGCCGCAGCCCTGTTCGCGCTCGGCACGGGAGGCGTCGCCGCCGCCCAAGACGTCCTCCCGGTGATCGCAGTCGATCATGACAACGTGGTCATCCGCGAGTCGTGCCTGGTGGAGTTCTCCGAGGCCGCCATTGTGGATGCCGACGGCAACGGCGTGATCCAGATCGTCGCCCCCAACATCACCGTGACCTTCGGCAAGGCACCTCTTCGCGGCGCCGACCCAGCAACGCCGCGCGATTCCTTCACCGGTATCGGCGTGGTGGTGAGCGCTCCCGGCGTGACCCTGCGGGGATTGAAGCTCGATGGTTTCAAGGTCGGCCTGCTGGTGCAGAAGGCCGACGGCGTCACCGTCGAGGATCTCTCGATACTCAGCGGCTACTCCCAGCGGCTCCGCTCGACACCTTCGGCCGAAGATGGCGGCGACTGGCTGTGGCCGCACCGGAACGATGCAAAGGAGTGGCGAACCAACTATGGCGCGGGCATCGCCGTCGAAGCGAGCAGCGGCGTGACCATTCGCCGCGTCACCGCCCGCAACGTGCAGAACGGGATCATTCTCGACCGGGTCGCCGACTCCCGGGTCTACGACAACGACTGCTCCTTCCTCTCCGGATGGGGTCTGGCGATGTGGCGCAGCAGCCGCAACATCGTCTCCCGCAATGCCTTCGACTTCTGCGTGCGGGGCTATAGCCACGGGGTTTACAACCGCGGTCAGGACTCCGCAGGAATCCTCCTCTTCGAACAGTGCTCGGGGAACGTCTTCGCCGAGAACAGCGCCACCCACGGCGGTGACGGACTCTTCGGCTTCGGCGGCAAGGAGGCGCTGGGTGAACATGCCCGGAGCGATGGGAACGCCGACACCGGTGTCGCCAGCGATCTCGCCTGGCATTCCTCCCGCGGCTGCAACGCCAACGATTTCATCAACAACGACTTCTCCTTCGCCGCCGCCCACGGACTCGAACTCACCTTCAGCTTCGACAACCGCATCGTCAGCAATCGCTTCGTGGGCAACGCCATCTGCGGCATCTGGGGTGGCTATTCGCAGCGCACCACAATCGGCGCCAACCGCTTCGCCGACAACGGCGGCGGGGCGTACGGACTCGAACGCGGCGGGATCAACATCGAGCACGGAGTCGGAAACGTCATCGCCGGCAACGTCTTCGAGCGGAATGCCTGCGGGGTGCATCTCTGGAACGACGCCGACGAGGGACTGATGAAGACGCCGTGGGCCAAGGCCAACGATCCCCGCAGCCGTGACAACGCCATCGTGCAGAACAGCTTCAAGAGCGATGCCCTCGCCATCCAGTTGCGGGAGACGCCTGGCACGGTGGTGGCCGACAACCGCTTCGTCGAGGTCGGCCGCGAGATCGAGGCCGACGCCGCCAGTCAGCCGATTGCCCAGGGTGCGCCGGGCCGAGATCTCGCCGCGCCGACGGCCCTGATCCTCGGCGAGCGGCAGCCGGTGGGTGCACGCCGGGAGCTCGCCGGGCGCGAGAACATCGTGATGACCGAGTGGGGTCCATACGACTGGGTGAGCCCCCGTCTGCAGCGCGTCGAGCGCGGCGGCGCCGTCGATCGCTGGGCGCTCCTTGGGAAGGACCCGCTGGAGAGCGTGACCTACTTCCTTCACTCGAGCGCAGCGAAGGCGGCCACGATGACTTTCGATCGGACCAAGGGCACCATCGAGGTTCGCAGTTCGACACCCGACTCGACCGTCGCCTACGCCATCGGCGCCAAAACGAAGAGCGGCGCCGTCGCCCCCGGCCAGGGGCTCCTCGTGAATGCCCGGTGGCGGGTGACGTCGTTCCCGTGGACCATCGACCCGCGCGAGGACCGCGCCGGGTGGCTTGGGCAATCGGCCAAGGGGGTGGAACTCATCACGTCGTCACTCGACTTCCGCTTCGGCAACGGCGGCCCCGTGGCCTTGGCCGCGCTGGCGCTCCCCTCGGCTCCGGATGCAAGCGAGGCTGAGATTGCCGCGGCCCGGAGCGCCGCCAAGTCGGCGCTCGAGGCGATTGCGGGCGATCGCTTCGGGACTCTGGCCACCACCACCATCCTCATGGCCCCCGGCGGCTATCGCTTCGCTCTGACCAGCGACGATGGCGTGCGCCTGACCGCCAACGGGAAAGTCCTCATCGACAACTGGACGTGGCACGCCCCGACCACCGACCGGGCCGAACTCGTCCTCAAGGAACCCACCGAGGTCACTCTCGTGATCGAGCACTTCGAACTCGACGGCTTCTCCCAGCTCTCGCTGGAGATCGAGGACGTGCTCTTCGAGCCGAGACGCGAGTAGTCGCGCGGGGCGCCACGTCGTCGGAGACACCGCCGCCATGACAGGTGGCTATTCCGGGTTTCCGCACGTGCGATCCCCTCGACCTCCCCATCAGCGCCGCCGTCCCCTCTCCCGCCAGCGCAGCGCCGCGGGAGAGGGCGGAGCCGTGAGCGAGCGCAGCGAGTCGAACGGCGGGGGGTGAGGGTCGTCGGAAGTCGGACGGTCTCGCTGGCGAGCCGCTCGAGCGTGGTGGTCTCACCGGCTCGATGTCGCCGCCACGCTCCGCGCCGACGACTCGTGCACGCGATCCGGCGCGCTGCGTGCAGGAGGAGTGTGCCGCGGAGGGCACGGTGGAGCGAGAAGGGAGAACTGCCGCGACGTCCTTCTCTTTCTCCTTTTTCTCCATGGCCTCCGGGTCACTTCGTTCTTGCTCGACTGGCCCACTCGCCGCGCTTCACGGCGACTGAGGTCGCCGCAGGCCGCGCTGGGGCTCGGCGGTCCCAGGGGGGGGCGTCCCGGTGCTCGGAACTGCGCTCATCGCCGCACTCGCCGCCCGGATCACTTGCTCTTGTCGGGATACGCCGGCGCCACCAGCGGCGGAATGGGATCCTCGAGGAGCTTGCGCTTCAGATAGTCGATGGCCGCTTCAAGCTGTCGGTCGCGACCGTTGAAGGTCTCGTGCGGAAGATTGTCGACCTCGATGTCGGGCTCGACACCGCGTCCCTCGATCAGCCAGATTCCCTCCGGCCCGAAGACGCCGTATTCGGCTGCGGTGGCGATGCCGCGGTCGACGAGGACGTTGCTGGCGCTCAACCAGATCTCGCCGCCCCAGGTGCGGGTGCCGATCACCGGGCCGAGCTTCAGTCGCTTGAACCCCTCGGCGAAGGCTTCGCCGTCGGAGGCGGTCCACTCGTTGCACAGCACGACCACATGGCCGCGAAAGGCGTACTGCATGTTCCAGTTGGGCGAGGCGCCCACGCGCTGGCTCCACGCCATCCACGCCTTGCGCAGGAGTCGCGAGAGAATCCATGAATCGATGTTGCCGCCGCGATTGTGGCGGACGTCGATGATCAACCCTTCACGCATGAAGTTGGGATAGAAGCCCTTGGCGAAGTTCGGCCAGTCCTCCTCGCCCATCGCCCGCAGATGGATGTAGCCGATGCGCCCCTCGGAGGCCTGATCGACCTCGTTGCGCCGCGAGAGCTCCCAGTCGCCGTAGCGAAGATCGGCGACCTCGCCCGGCGAGGCGGGCTTCACGATCACCTTGCGCGTCGTCCCCTCCTTCGAGTTCACCCC
>CAYXKH010000013.1:6879-9780 GCA_964465255.1 uncultured Isosphaeraceae bacterium | reverse complement strand
TCCTTCGAGTTCACCCCCTCCTTCGAGTTCACATGCAGCAGGACCTGCCGTCCCGCGGTGTTGCGCAGCAGGATCGCCGGATGGGCAACCGAGAGCGTCTCCACGCCGTTGATCCGCACGATCACCTCGCCCTCCAGCACTCGGCTCTCGGGACGATTGAGCGGCCCCGCCTTCTCCGGCTCGTCGGGATCGTGCTGGAACACGCGGCGCACGCGCCAGCCGCCGGCGGCGGCATCGCGCTCGAGGAACGCCCCGAGCTGGGCGGCGGTGATCTGGTCCGGTCCGCGGCGGATCTCGCCACCGCGCACGCTGGTGTGCAGGGCGGAGAGCTCGCTGACCATCTGAGCGATCACGTCGTTGAGGTCGTCACGACTGGCGGCGCGTTCCACCAGCGGGGCGTACCGGTCGCGCATCGCCTTCCAGTCCACGCCGTGCATGGAGGGGTCGTAGAAGTAGTCGCGGTGCAGCCGCCACGCGTCATTGAAGAGCTGCTTCCACTGCTCCCGCGGAATCACCGAGAGCCGCCATGCCGAGAGATCGACGCCAGTCTTGGCGAAATCAGCGGCCGCAGCCTTTGCGGGCACGAGGTTGAGCGTTCCCTCGCGGCGGATGAGCAGGGTGCTGCCGTCACCCGAAAGCTCGTAGCTCGAGACCTTGTCGGCGACGGTCACCACCTTCGGCTCTTCGCGCGAGACCTCGAGGGCCTGGAGGGTGCGGCCCCCCACCGTCGTGTTCTCGGGATCGCCGGCGAGCCAGAAGAAGGTCTTGTCATTCATCTCAAGCGACGAGTAGCGGCCCGGCGGCACCGGCAGAAGCTGGAGCCGACCGACGATTCCCTCGAGTTCGATCTCGAGGGGCTTGGGCGGCTTCTTCGACGTGTCGTCAGCCGCCGCGCCGGCTGCGGGCTTGTCGGCGTCGCCGGGCGTGTTGTCGGTGCGCGGGTCGTCGCCCGGCTTCGGAACGTCGGTCGGCACCGGCTCGGTCGGCACCGGCTCGGGGGCCGGGGGCGTTGCCGGTGGTGTCGCGGGGGGCGTTGTCGGAGCGGGAGTCGTCGCCGGAGGTGTCGTCTCCTCCACTGGCTCGGGCTTCTTCTCCTCGGTCGTCGTCGGATCCTTCTTCTCTTCCTTCTCGGGGGCCTTCTCGGGGTCCTTCTCGGGGTCCTTCTCGGGGTCCTTCTCGTCCTTCGGGCTCGGCGACTTCTTCTTGTCGTCGGCGGGGTTCAACTCATCGATGGGAAGGAAGGGCGAGCGCGTGTCGGCCTTGAGCGGAATCGCGTAGAGACGACTGGTGCGATTCATCACCGGCTCCGGGGCATACGCGCCCCACGGCGACCGCACCGCGGTCTCGAGATGTCGATCGGAGATGAACGCAATCCACTGACCGTCCGGGCTGAAGGCGGCGCTGTCGGTGTTGTAGCGATCGGTGGTGAGCGGCACGAGCGAGCGATCGCTGACTCGGCAGAGCTTGAGCTGGGTGAAGGTGTTCGGCGCCGACTCGATCACCGTGAACCAGGCGCTGTCCGCGGCCCATGCGATCTGGCCCCAGTCGGAGACCTCGGTGCTGGCGACGAGCTGATTCTCACCGCTCTCGAGATTCAGCAGCCACAGCCTTTGGTTCTTGTCGGTGTGGGCGACCAGCGTGCCATCGGGCGAGGGAACGCCGACCCAGCGAAGGACGTCGCCGTCGGAGGTCCGCTGCCGCACATCGGCATCGCTCTCGATCACGCCGCTCGAGGGCAGCGTCCAGAACTCGACTTCGCCGGATCGATCAGTGAGCACCAGCAGTTGGGTGCCGTCGCCGAGAAATCGGGCATCGCGGTATCGAACGCCGCTGGCGCGGTCGACTTCGACCAGCCGTCCCTGCTTGGCCGGGGCCACGAAGATCCGCCCGCGGGCAGTGATGGCCACCCGCGAGCCGTCGGCGGAGACGTGGGTGTTGGTGATGTAGTCGAAGGGCTTGGTGATCCACTGCTCGCGAGTCTGATCGAGATCGCTGACCAGGGTGATGGGCAGCATGCGAGTCTCGCCGCTGGCGAGATCGAGTCGCCAGAGATCGGCGCCGAGCTGATAGACGATCCGACCAGCGTCGAGCGTCGGGTTCTTGACGTCGAAGGCGTCATGCCGCGTGTGCTGGGTGAGATCGCCGCCATCGGGGCGCATCGACCAGATGTCCATCGACCCGTCGCGATCGCTCGAGAAGTAGACCCGTCCCTGCCACCAGAGCGGCTCGCGGCTGGTGCCCTCGTGATCGCTGGTGAGCGGCACGGCTTCCGCGGCACCTTGATCAAAGCGCCAGAGCTGCTGGGCGGTACCGCCCTTGTAGCGCTTGGCGTGGGAACCCTGGAAGGCCTGACGGGTGAAGACCAGGGCTCCGTCATCGGTGAAGACGCCATCAGACGCCTGATCGAGCGGTAGAAGTTCGAAGGGCGGACGATCGCCGGCTGCGGCGGCGGGGTCCAGGAGCGCCAATTGGGTGTTCGGAAGCAGCGACTGGGTGCGGGTCGAGAGGATCACCCGACCGTCGGTGGACCACCCCACCGTCTCGCTGGCATCTCCTTCAAAGGTGAGCCGCGCGGGAAGCCCGCCGATTACCGGCATGACGTAGGCCTCCGCGGGTCCTTCGTAGCTGGCGACGAAGGCGACGGTCATGCCATCGGGGCTGATCGTCGGATGGGTCTCGGCACCGGGATGCGAGGTCAGTCGCACCGCCGCGCCGCCCTCGGGGGAGACCTTCCAGAGATCGCCCTCGGCCGCGAAGATAAGAACGTCGCCGCGCAGCGCCGGCTGTCGGTAGTAGCCGCGCGGAGCGTCGGCGGCCGCCGCGCCGGATGCGGTGGCGACCAGTGCGGTGGCGACGATTGCAGTCGTGGCCGGAACAGTCGTGGCCGGAACAGTCGTGGCC
>CAYXKH010000013.1:0-6779 GCA_964465255.1 uncultured Isosphaeraceae bacterium | reverse complement strand
CAGTCGTGGCCGGAACAGTCGTGGCCGGAACAGTCGTGGCCAGTGCGCTTCCAACGAGTGCAAGGGCCAGCAGGCCCGCCGCGGTTCGTGAGGGTGTCATGAGCGACGAAATGTACCGGATCCGGCCTTCCTGGAGGCAGCACGCCCTCGCCGGGCAACCGTCCGTCAGCCCGCCCCTTCCCCGAACAGCCCAGGGTGACCCCGCACCTCGCGGGGGCGGCTCATCAGGTCCTCGACCTCCTTCAACACCTCGTCGAGGGAGCGGAACTCGTAGTACTCGCTGGCGAAGCGCAGGTAGGCAATGGGGTCGAGGGCCCGCAGCTTCAGGGCGACGCGCCGCCCGACCTCGGTGCTGGGCACCTCGCGTTCGAACTCGCGGTGCAGTTCGTCCTCGACGCTTCGGACCAGTGCTTCCTTCTGATCCTCGGCAATGGGCCGCTTGCCGCACGCCGCCTGCACGCCGCGGAGGATGCTCTCGGGATCGAATGGAACGCGATCGCCGTCGCGCTTCACGACCATCAGCCGGGCGGTCTTTTCGACCCGCTCGTAGGTCGTGAAGCGCTTCTCGCACCGGACGCATTCGCGCCTTCGACGAATCGAGCCGCCGCCGTCGGTCGCGCGGCTGTCGATCACGCGATCATCGTCGACACCGCAGTAGGGGCAGATCACGTCGGGACCTCAAGGGGCGAGAGCAGGAGAACGAGCGAGTCCGAATCGTGCGTCGGATCGTGCGCCGCGTCAAACCTGCGGGGTCCGGAGGGCGGGCCTCCGACGAGCCGGGCACGAATCCCCCTCCACTTCGCCATACACTCGCCGCTTCGGAGCCCCCGCACCCATGCCTCGAATCACACTGCCAGACGGAAGCGTTCGCGAGTACCCCCAGCCGGTCACCGCCGCCCAGGTGGCGGCCGACATCGGCGCCGGACTGGCCAAGGCCGCCCTCGGCGCCCGCATCGACGGAGAGTTGCGCGATCTGTCGACGCCGATCGCTTCCGATGCGTCGCTGGCCATCGTCACTCCCAAGCGCCGCGACGGCACCATCGATCCCGACGCCCTCTTTCTGATTCGCCACAGCGCCGCCCACGTGATGGCGGAGGCGATTGAGCGGGTCGTGCCGGGCGTGCAACTCGTCTACGGACCGCCGGTCGAGGCCGGTTTCTTCTACGACATGGCGGTGCCCGCGGATCGCCCCCTCACCAGCGGCGACTTCGAGGCCATCAACGCCGAGATGCTCAAGATCGTCGGCGAGAACCGCCCCTTCACCCGCTCCGAGTTGCCGCTCGACAAGGGCCTCTCGCGGGTTCGCGAAGAAGGCAGCAAGTACAAGACCGACAACGCCGAGCGCGCCGCTGCCGCAGGCTCGAGCGAGCTCTCCTGGTACGCCACCGGTCAGCCGGGCAAGGACTGGGAGGATCTCTGCCGCGGTCCCCACGTGCCAAGCACCGGTCGCATCGGCGCCGTGAAGGTCATGAGTCTCGCCAGCGCCTACTGGCACGGCGACGAGAACTCCGATCGACTCACCCGCGTCTACGGCGTCGCCTTCGCCACTCCCGCCGAACTGGACGCCCATCTGGCGCTTCTCGAAGAAGCGAAGAAGCGCGATCACCGCGTGCTTGGCAAGCAGCTTCGTCTCTTCCACATCGACGAGATGGTCGGCCAAGGGTTGATCCTCTGGACTCCCGCAGGCAGCGTCATCCGTCAGGAGCTCCAGACCTTCATCAGCGAAGAACTGCGCCGCCAGGGCTACCACCAGGTCTTCACCCCGCACATCGGCAAGCTCGAGCTCTACAAGACCAGCGGCCACTTCCCCTACTACCGCGAAAGTCAGTTCCCGCCGATCGTCGATCAAGCCCAGCTCGAGACCCTGGTCACCGAAGGCTGTTCCTGCGCCGAGCTCTCCAATCGACTCGTCAGCGGCGCAATCGACGGCTATCTGCTGCGGCCGATGAACTGCCCGCACCACATCAAGATCTTCGACAGCCGCCCCTACAGCTATCGCGATCTTCCGGTGCGTCTCGCGGAGTTCGGCACCGTCTATCGCTTCGAGCAGTCGGGCGAGATCGGTGGAATGACTCGCGTCCGCGGCTTCACCCAGGACGACGCCCATCTCTTCTGCCGCGAGGACCAGGTCGGCGAGGAACTGCTCGGCTGTCTGAGCCTGGTGAAGACCGTCTTCCGCGTGCTCGGGATCGACGAGTACCGCGTGCGGGTCGGCCTGCGCGATCCCAACTCCGAGAAGTACGTCGGCGACGCCGCCAACTGGGACAAGGCCGAGAAGGCCTGTCGCGACGCGGCCATGACTCTCGGTGTGGCCTTCAGCGAGGAGCCCGGCGAGGCTGCGTTCTATGGCCCGAAGATCGACTTCGTGGTCAAGGACGTCATCGGCCGCGAGTGGCAGCTCGGCACCGTGCAGGTCGATTACATCCAGCCGATCCGCTTCGATCTCTCCTACGTCGGCGCCGACAACACCAAGCATCGCCCGGTGATGATCCACCGCGCCCCATTCGGTTCGATGGAGCGCTTCATCGGGGTCCTGATCGAGCACTTTGCCGGCGACTTCCCGCTCTGGCTCTCACCCGAGCAGGTGCGGGTGATGCCCATCAGCGAGAAGAGCGAGGGCTACGCCCGCGAGGTCGCCGATCTCCTTCGCAACTCGAAGCTGCGGGTGACCATCGACGACAGCCCCGAGCGCATCCAGGCCAAGATCCGCACCGCCGTCGAGGAGCGCGTGCCGTACATGGCAGTCGTCGGCCCCCGCGACCAGGAACAGCGCACCATCAGCCTCCGCGTCCGCGGCGAACAGAAGGACCGCGGCGCGGTGGGGCTGGAAGAGTTCGTGGGCGAAATGGTGCGTGAGGTCGATACGAAGGGCGGGAAATAGGACGGAGGACAGAGGGAAGAGGAAAGAGGAAAGAGGAGGAAGGAATGAGGAATGAGGATCCTGGGGACGGACGGCGCCTTCGTTGCCTGCCGGTGCCATGCGCGGGCAGGCAACGCAGGCGCTCGACGTCGGACGGGTCCTCTTTCCTCTTTCCTCTTTCCTCTTTCCTCTTTCCTCTTTCCTCACCCCCACTCGCTCAACAGCACGCCCAGATCCGCACCGGTCACCACTCCGTCGCTGTCGAGATCGGCGCTTCCGGGGCCGCCCCACTGGGAGAGGAGGGCGCCGAGATCGGCGCCGTCGACGTCGCCGTCCTGGTCCAGATCGGCAGGTGAGGCCGGGGGGCATGCGGGAACCGAGAGACGCAGGTCGTCGAGTGCGGCCTCGACCAGAGAGCCGGCGCCGAGATCGCTCGCGGCGAATCGAACGCGAAGCTGCGACGTCGGGGCGAGGTGATCGGCAACGAGGTGCTCGCGCTGCACCCACGCGGTTGCGCTCTGGGTGACGAGTTCGAGAAGCTGCCAGGTCGAACCACCGTTTCCGGAGACCTCGATCCGCATGGAATCCTGGCCGGGGGAGGCGCCCAAGGTGTTCGAGTACCAGATCCAGTAGGAGATCACCGACTCGGGATCGGTGGCGTCGTAGTTCGGCGAGAGCAGCGTGGTGGTGCCGTTGTCGATGTCGGCGGCCCCATCGCCGCCGCCGGGCGAACCCTGTCCGGTCACGAAGCAGATCGTTCCGTTCGTGGTGTGATCATTCTCCGGCTGGGCGCTCGTGCCGTTGGGATCGACCCTGATCCAGACTCCGGCGGTGGCGTTGTCGCCGGGCGCGCCGACCGTCCAGCCCGTGTTCGACTCGAAGGTCTCATCCACCACCGGCGCCAGTTCATTCACGGTCGCGGAGAGGACGCTGGCAGGGGCATCCGCGGGGAAACGGACCAGGTCGCCGAGGGCGGTGATCGCTTCGACATACCACTCGATCACGGCGTTGCACGGGGCCGCCGGCAGCGATGCGGTGTAGGTGACGGCGCCAGTCGGAGTCGCGGCACTCGAGGTGAACGGACCGGCGGTGCCGACGCGACTGCGAAGGGCCACGGAGGTCACCGAGTCGAGAACCGGGATGGCCTCGATGGCAGCGACTGCGGCCACGTTGGGCGAGAGCACGCTGGCAGCGCTGGCGGTGAGGAGCGCCGGACGCGTCGAAAGGTCGACGAGAGTCAGCGCCGCGTCCAGATTCTCGGCAACGGTCGGAGCGATCTGAGACGGCGGCAGGATGAAGCCATTCTGCCCCTGATCTCGAAGCTCGATTGTGAACGAGGCCGCGCCGCGCGCGCCGTAGGTCCAGTCGACCGAGCCACCGCTGGCGGGATAGAGCAGGGTGTAGATCGGGCCCGGCGTATAGGTCGCCCCGTTCACCGCGTCGATTGCCGAGGCCATCGACTCGCCGAGTTCGTCATGCAGCGCCGCATCGGGCGGCAGGGCGGAGGTGAATCCCCACGGCGAAAGGATCCACTGCCCGTAGCTGTGGAAGTCGATCGTGGCCACGATCGATTCGTTGGCGAGGAAGAAATCGCGCAGCGCCTGGGTCTCCGGTTCGGAGAATGGGGCGGGGCCGCGATACGTCTCCGACCCGGGCGACGCGCTGGACCCTTCGCCGCCCCACTGGTAGCCCCAGTTGCGGTTCAGATCGACGCCAATCGACCCGTCGCCGTTGAGACGTCGGTTCTTGCGCCAGAGTCGCGTGTCATCCCAACTGAACTGATAGCCATCCGGATTCACGACCGGCACGATGATCACTTCGGCGCGCCCGAGCAGTTCGGTGATCGCGGGATCCTGGCCCTCCAGCCTGACCAGTTGATCGGCGATGTACATGACGGTCATCGGACTGACCCACTCCCGGGCGTGCTGCGTGCCGTCGAAGAGGACCGTGGGTTTGCCCGGGCCCGCCGCGATTCGAATGGCCCTGATCGGCCGCGACTCGATGCTCGCGCCGATCGTGACCACCTGGACCAGGTCAGGGCGGAGCTCGGCGAGCTCCGTCAGATACGCGTTGATTGCGGCGAGATCCCGGAAGTCGCTGAACCAGTCGGCGCCGGCGACGCCACCTTCCGCTTCGGGGGGATTCGCGAGTCGAGCTCGCTCGAGTTCGATGGCCTGCTCAAGATTCTCGATGATGACTTCGAAGCGGACGTCGCTTCGGGCCAGGGTGGCCAGGGCATCGGCGCTCATCCGAAAGTCGGCGACGCCGTCGCGGACTCCGTGACTCCACATGTCGCCGGAGAGCGTCTGCACCAGTCGGAGTTGCCGCAGACTGGTGAGCTGGACTCGCACCACCACGTCGCCTTCGCCCACGGGCCCGGCCGCGGATTCGATGGTCGAATCGACACGCACCGGCTCGCCTGCTGCACTGCTCGGCGCGAGTGTTGCGCTCAAGAGGATCGCGGCGCCGAGCGAGGTGATGAACGCTCCCACACTCGAGGCCACGCTCGAGGCCACGCTCGAGGCCACGCTCGAGGCCAGACGCGAGGCCAGACGCGAGGCCAGACGCGAGGCCGGACGCGAGGCCGGACGCGAGGCCAGACTTGAGGCCGGACGCGAGGCGAGAAGCGAGGCGGAACGCAACGTGGAGGCTTTGGGCATAGGGTCGGACTCGTGCAGTGGAACTCGATGCGGATGGGATGAGCGGACGAACGCCCGGAGGAACCGAGCCATGGTGAGCGTTTCAGCGACGAATGTGAAGCGGGAAGAGCGAACTCGATCGACTTTCCGCGGCGGCCTCCCGATGGCCGTTGTGCTGGCGGCGACATTCGCCGCCGCGGGTGGTTGCGTCACCCGTGGATATGACACGACCCGCGCCGCCGCGTACGGGCCCGAAGACGCGGCGCTGCCCTCCGAGCCCTTTCCCCCGCGGGCCCTGGCCATGTTCGGCGGCCACACCGGGGAAATCTTGACCTGGGCCGATCTCCTGGAGGGCGTTCGATGGGCCGATATCGTCATCCTCGCCGAGCGCCACGGCGACGCGGTGGGCCATGCCGTGCAGAAGGCCATCGTCCTCGATGCGCTTGGTCTCGACCCCGACACCGCCGTCTCCTTTGAAATGGTCGAGCGACACGAGCAGCCGGCCGTCGACGACTACCTCGCGGGCCGCATCGACGCCGCAGCACTCGACGCCAGGCTCAAGGCCGACGGCACCGGCGGTGGCGGCGACGCCTGGGCCCGCTTCTACCGACCGATTGCCGACGAAGCCAATGCGGTCGGCGCTCCGGTGATCGCGGCCAACGCCCCGCGGGCGCTGGTCAAGCGGGCCCGTCTCGAGGGCTACGCAGCGCTTCGCTCCCTTCCACCCGAGGAGCGGGCGCTCTTTGATCTTCCCGCCCGACTCGACGACGGCGCCTATCGCCGGCGCTTCACCGAGTGGATGACCGCCTCGCGAAATGACGGCGTGCCCACGGACCTGGCCTCGGCCGGACTGACCGAAGCGGACGTGGAGGCGATGTTCCGATCGATGCAGATGTGGGATGCCACCATGGCCGCGTCAGTGACTCGCGCTCGCGGCGGGTTCTTTGGGTTGGGCGGTCGGCGCGTCATCCACCTCGTCGGCTGCTTCCACGCCGAATCGGATGGCGGTCTGGTCCGACAGGTGGCCGCACGAGCGCCGCTGGCGCGGATTCTGGTGGTCTCGCTGGTTCCCGAGAACGCCCGTCACCTCCGCGACGAGGACCGCGGCATCGCCGATGTCGTGATCTACACGAAGACGTCGGAGAGCGAGTCGACTGCCGAGAACGACGAGAGCGCCGAGTGACTGATGGCTTTGTCCTCCGTGCTCTCCGTGTACTCCGTGTTGCAAAATCCTCCCGCGGAAGGCTGACGTGACACGGAGATCACGGAGATCACGGAGA
>CAYXKH010000012.1:25344-30365 GCA_964465255.1 uncultured Isosphaeraceae bacterium | reverse complement strand
CGCGTCGCCGTTCATGCGGCCCTGGCCGAAGCTGGCTATCAGCCCAAGGACGCGGATCGACTCGGATACTTCTTCACCAGATCCCACCACACACCGTTCGCAACCGATGCGATCAGGGGAGGCGCCGTGCCCGCGGTGCCGTCACCCGGTGCCCCGGCGATGGGCGACGCCCAGTCGGACCACCCCGCCCCGACGTTCACCGGCGGGACGGACTCGAAGAGCGCGACTGTCGAGAATCAGGCCCAACCTGCCGCTGGAAGCCCAATCGCCTTCGAGGTGTTCCGCAGCATCGGTCCGACGTCGGCGCTGAATGCGCAGGGCACCACTCAGTCGACTGGATCGAAGTACGTGCTCTGGATTCGCAGCGATCAGATCGCCTGGCGACGCCAGCTTCAGGTGCTGGCCGGGCTCAAGCACGAACTTCAGCGCGACGAGTTGAACGCCCATGCCGACGCTCCGCGCTGGACCATGATCGTCGGCAGTTCGAATGCCCTCGTCGATGCAATCGTCGAAGACGCGGAGCTCGAGCGCACGCAGCTTCCCCCGGCGCCGGGTTCGGTGATCGAGGCGCTTGCGGGAGTCGAGATTCTGAACTTCTCGGCCACCGTCGCCAGCTCGAAGCTGGTCGAGAATCTTCTGCCCTGGCTGCCGGCGGAGGGGACGTCCGAGCATGCGGGATTCAGAGCCCGCATGGAGGACGAGTCTCTTCGGGCATACCAAACCGCTGGTCGAGAGAGCGACACCCGCGAACTGCTCCACGACTGGCTGGTCCAGACCTACTGGCCCGGTGGTTGTCGTCTTGCAACCGGTGCCGTGCTCAGGAGGACCATCGGAACCGACAAGCAGCTCACCGACCTGATCGTGCGCGAACTCGAACTCCGCGGCGTGGCTCTGGAGGACTCACGGCATCACGTCGTCGTGTTCCATCCCCAGGAGACCGTCTACGGCGCGTCCTTCACGCGAACACTCGCGGCGTCGATCGACGAGAGTCGGGGAATCGTCGCCGGCCTCTCTCCGGCGCTGCCGCCGAACGTGCATCAGTACGCCTACCTGCGGCAGATCGACGGGCGACTCCCAGGCGAATCGGCGTCTCCCGCGACGACAGCGGGCAGCGGGCCGTCCGGCTCGGCAGTGCGCGCCGGCGAGACCGAGGAACCGGTCGGTCGCCAGCAGTTCGACTACCTGCGCCGTGCGGCCGAGGAGATCAGCCAACGCGATCGTCTGCTGCGGTGCACGGGCGAGCGAGTGGTCGCCGTGGTCTTCGTGGGCGGCGTCTTCGACAAGCTGCCGCTGGTGCAGGCGATCCGTGAAGGACTTCCCGATGCCCTCATCGTCACCACCGATCACCACGCCTTCTGGTCGCACCCGAGGTACTACCCGGTCACGCGAAACGTGCTCGTGGCGTCGCACTTCGACCTCCAGCTCGATCGCACCATCCAGGCGATCACGCCGCCGCGCCGCAACGCCTATGCGACGTCGCTCATGTTCGGCATTCTGGCCCGCGTCGTCGATGACGATCAGACGGCCTGCTCCCCGCAGGTGACGAAGGCCCGTGGGATCTGGCTGACCCGTGCCGACAAGGCCAAACTGTCGGCGACCAGCGCCGTGGTCGGTCGGCATCTCGCCCATCGAGCAAACGATGCGACCAGCCAGTCGGAGCGTGAATCGCAGCCGAAGGTGCTCCGCACGATCGAAGGACCCGTGGCACTCGGAACCGCCGGAGCCGACGCGTCGACCGATGCAAGCGGAGGACACCGCGCCGAGCTCGAGACGGAGTGGCGCAATCATGTCGCCGACATTCCCAGGCACTGGGCCCGAATGTTCGAGATCGCCCGCAGCGGCGCCGTCGACCTCAACGCCGCGGAGCTCGAGCACGGCCACTTTCCAAGCACCTCGACCGGCAATCGATCGGCGCTGCGAAGACTTCAATCGACGGGAGTGACGTTCCTCCTCGTCTTCGGCATCACCTTCCTGGCCCTCCGCGGCTGGCGCTGGTTCGGATCGGCGTGGCGCACCGATCCGGTCTTCGGCGACCCGGCCTGCGATCCGCTGTCATGGAACCGAGCGCGTCCGGATGCGATCACGGCCGCGACCGTGGCCCTCTTCATCGCGTTGATGGCGATGCTGCGGGAGTGGGCACCGGGCGACGAGCCCCTTCGCCTCCGCGACGGGATCAGCATCTGGCCGAGTCTGTACCTTCGATTCACGGTCTGCGCAATCGGCATCGGACATCTGGTCCACCTCTGGCTCAAGAGCGGGCGCGGCGGCGATGCCGGGGCGTTCGATCGCTTCCTCGCGGCGAAGTCGCCGGATCCCGCAGCCGAGGCGAGTCGCGCCAGTCCCGGCGCGCCCCCGCCGTCGCTCATCGCCGCGCCGGCCTATGTGACCTGGCGCGCGTCGATCATCGCGTCCTGGCAAGGGGCGCTGACGAGTTCGATCATCGCCCTGATCGTCCTGATGCCGCTGATCCTCTGGGCGGTGGATCCGCAATCGCTCTCGCGCTCGCCCTGGTTGCGCCGGCTCGATGTCGCGGTCGATGTGATTGCGTATGTCCTGCTGGTCATCGTCGTGATGCTCTTCCTCGCGACCGCCCGCCGAAGCGGACGGATGGCGCTGGACCTGGCCACGAAGCTCTGCGCCGGACCGATCTGGAACCTCCGCTGGTCGAGCGCCGATTGGCTCGAGCCCCCGCCGCCTGATGCCGACCATCCCGTCGGCCTGAGCGGCCGCGCTGGAGATGCCTGGCTCAGCGTCAAGCTGCTCGCAGCCCGCACCCGCTGGCTCAGCGAGACGGTCTATGTGCCTTTCGTGATGGCCGGTCTCCTCTGGCTCTCGCACTACACCGGCTTCGATCACTGGCAGGTGCGCACCAGCTCGATCGTCCTCTGGGTGCTCCTGCTCACGCTCGTGGCCGCAGCGGCGTTTCTCCTGCAACAGACCGTGCAGACGGCCCGGGCTCGAATGATCGAGTCGTTGGAGCAGGAGGAGTGGAGACGCCGCGCAGCTCCAGCGCCGGGCGGCGTTGGCACGAAGGACCGCCTCGAACGGGCCCGCACCGCGCTTCTGGCCATCAATGACGGAGCGTTCGCGCCGTACACCTCGAACCCCGTGGTGCGGGCCCTGCTGATCCCCTTCGGCGGCTTCGGGGCCATTCAACTGGCCCAGTTCGTTCCATTCCTGTAGGGCCGACCGGGCCGACCTGAGCACCCTGCACCCGCGGCAGCGGCCCCAGAGGCGGAGCGACGCTCCGCCATGACTCCTCCAACCGGCCGCACCGCTTCTCCGAGCAGCCCACAGACCCCCGTCAGTGAGGCCCACACGATGACCACTTCCTTGACCGGCGCCGGCGCGCAGTGCGGGAGGTGTCACTCCATGAAGAACGCGACGTGATCAGACGATGCACCCGGTTCGCGCCGCAACCCCGCGCCCGCATCCAGTCGTGCAACCCACTGCGCTCCCTGCTGCTCCCTGCCCCATGCTCTCTGCCCCCTGCTCTCTGCCCCCTGCTCTGCCCGTCCGCTTCGGTGCGCAGGGCACGTGATGGTTCTGCCGAGCTGGTGCTCGGCGGTCCAAGGGGGCGATGTGACGCGTGGGGACGAACGCGGTGCCGCGTTCCAGAGCTCGAGCATCTCCGGCCGCTCCGCCCGCCAAGCCCCGCACATTCCGGGTGATATCCACCTCTTTTGTCCGTTCTTGACAATGGGATGCAGCCGTTGCGCCGATCCGAGGCAAAGTTCCCTTTGAGAGAGTCGGGGCCTTCGGGGTCCCGCAGGAGGAGTCGATGAAGTTCGTCCACGACCGTCTGCCGATGATCTATCTGCTGGGCGCCACCCTCGCGGCCATCATCATGGTCGGCGTCAGCACGACGGCGTGACCCGCCGCGGGGCTCGCGACCGTTCGCCCGCGGGCGCACTCCGCTGGTCGTGCGATCACGGCGTCGACGGCTTCACCCACTGCGCGCCCCGGACTCGCCGGTCGAAGGTGAACGTCGTCAGCGCCCCGAGCCCGAAGCTGGCACGTGAACTCGCCGGATCGTCGACCGCGAGCCGCAACACGAAGAGCTCGCGCTCGCCGAACATCGGCGCGGGCTCCCCCTCCGCCGCACCGAATCCCCGGGATACCCCACCGCTGAAGCGGAGCGTCATCGCCAGTGACGCTCGAGTCATGCGGGGCGAGGCTGCCCGCGCCCTTCGGGGAGAAACCGCCTCACATGTACAGGCCGCCGTTGACGGCGATTTCCTGACCGGTGATGAAGCTCGCCGCGGGGCTGGCGAGGAAGGCCACGACCGCCGCGACTTCCTCCGGAGCGCCGAGGCGTCCCATCGGAGTCGAGGTTTCGATGGCCTTGATGGCCGGCTCGGGAACGCTCGCGGTCATGTCGGTGGTGATGAAGCCGGGGGCGACGCAGTTCGCGGTCACTCCCTTGCGGGCGATCTCGCGGGCCAGCGACTTGGTGAAGGCGATCAGTCCGCCCTTCGCCGCCGCGTAGTTGGTCTGCCCGAAGTTGCCCATCTGGCCGATCACCGAAGTGATGTTGATGATGCGGCCGTAGCCGGACTGGAGGATCCGCGGCAGGAAGAGATGGGTGATGAGCGCTGGGCCGGTGAGGTTGACGCCGAGCACCTCGTCCCACTCCGGACGAGTCATCTTGCCGAACGACCGGTCGCGGGTGATGCCCGCGTTGTTGACGATGATCTGCACCAGCCCGAAGGCGGCGTGGATCTTGTCGCCCATCGCATGGTTCTCATCGTCGTTGGCGACGTTGCCCTGGTAGATCTCGCACGTGCGCCCCATGGTGCGGATCATCTCGCGGGTCTCTTCGGCACCCTGGGTGTTGCTCAGATAGTTGAGCGCAATGTCCGACCCCGCCTCGGCGAGACCGAGCGCGATGGCCCGACCGATGCCGCGAGCGCCGCCGGTGACGAGACTGACCTTGCCCTCGAGTGGTTTCATGGGCGGGAGTGTAACTCCGCCCTGGAGGGATCGGGTGGCGGATGAACGCCCGGGCTCAGGCCGTCGGA
>CAYXKH010000012.1:20672-25244 GCA_964465255.1 uncultured Isosphaeraceae bacterium | reverse complement strand
CTCAGGCCGTCGGATGCCACCCGGCGTCCGCCCACAGAGCGCCGCTGACGGCGCTGTTGCGGATCAGGAAGCAGATTGCATCGGCGATCTCCTCGGGCTTGAGGAGGCGCCGAAGCTGGGTGTTGGGCAGCACGTACTTCTCGATGATCGCCTGATCCATGGCCCGGACCATGGGGGTGTCGGTGAAGCCGGGATGCACGATCGCCGTCCGCATCCCGTAGAAGATGGCCTCCTTCGCCAAGGTGCTCTGGGCCCCCGCGAGGCCCGCCTTGGTCGAGGCGTACGAAACCTGCCCCTTGTTTCCGGCCGAGGAGATGCTGCCGATGAAGACCACGGCGCCCTGCACCCCCTCGTCGGGCTGCCACTGTCCGAGCCCGCGACGGAAACGATCCTCGGCCACCGAAGCGATCGCCTCGATGGCCCAGTAGACCGGCGCAATCAGATTGATCTGGACCGTCTTCTCGAAGAGCGACTGGTCGTAGAGCTTGGCCACGCCCGTGGCCTTGTCGACCTTGACGGCGATGCCGTCGCGCACGATCCCGGCGCCGGGCACGCAGATGCTGACGGGGCCGAATCGCTCCTTCATCTCGGTGAAGACGCCATGGCGGAACTCGGCGCTGGTGACGTCGCCGCGATAGGCGAAGGCGAAGGTCCGGCCGAGATCGCGGTTGATCTCCTCGACCGAGGGCTCCACGGCTTCGGCCATGTCGACCACGGCGACGGCCTTGACCCGCTGCTCTCCGAGCATTCGCACGAGCGAGCGGCCGATCCCGCCGGCCCCTCCGGTGACGACGGCGACACGGTCAGCGATCTGCATTGGTCTCTCTCTCCGATGATCCGGGCGATGCGAGTCAGTTGATGAACGACTTCAAGTCCTGTCGCTGTCACGCGGCGCCGCAGTGGCGGCGCCGCTCTCCCCCGGTGCGATCTCGGAGCGGTGGCCAAGCCATTCGGCAGCCGCCGGCCACATCTCCAGATGAGCCTTGCCGCTGACGGCGAGACCGATGTGTCCTGACTTGATCGAGCGGGTGGAGACGTCGGTCGAGCCCACCAGACGGTCGATCGGATCGCTCTGCTCGCGCGGAACGAGATGGTCGTTCTCGGCGACGAGGTTGAGCACCGGGCAGGTGATCTGCTTGAGATCGATCAGATTCGGTCCCAGCGGGAAGGTCCCCTTCACGAGCTGGTTCCGCTGGATTCCGTAGCGCACGAAATCGCGATAGACCGCGCCGGAGATCGGGATGTTGTCGTTGACCCACGACTCCATGGCCACGAACTCCTGGAGGAACTTCTCGTCGGTCATCTTCTCCGCGAACCCGAGCCACTTCCGCAGATTGTTGTCGATGGGCTTGAGCATGTTGAAGCTCTGCCCGAGGAACGCCGGAGGCACGTTGCCGAAGGCCTCGACCACTGCGTCGACATCGAAGCTGCGCTCGTCGGTCCAGGTCTTGAGCAGGCCGTCGCCGCGACTCCAGTCGAAGGGCGCCGCGAGCAGGACGAGGTTGCGGACCAGCTTCTGATGCAGGCTCGTGTACATGGCCGACATCGTGCCGCCCATGCAGTAGCCGAAGAGATTGAGCTGCGTCTGCTTCGTGTCGCGAAGAACGCGCTCGACGAAGCGGTGGATGTGCCCCTCGACATAGTCATGAAGCGTCTTGGTGTGATCGCCGGGCTCGGGCGCGGCCCAATCGATCATCCAGACGTCGTGACCGCCCTTGAGGAACTGTCGGACCACGCTCTTGTGCGGAAGAATGTCGAGGACGTAGGGCCGATTCACCAGGGCGAAGACCATCAAGATCGGCGTCGCGTATCGGCGATTCGAGGCCTGCCCGCCCTCCGGCGCCCGGAAGCGGATCAGTCGAATCGGTCCTTCGGTGACCACGACGTCGTAGGGCGTCGCCCATGCCTTGCGGCTCTTCACGGCCTCGATGACCTTGGGCCACGCCGCAGCGCGATCGCCGGCCTTCTGCCATTCATCGAGCCACGCCGACGCGACCGGGCTGACTGCGGCGAAGGGACGCATCCCATCGATCCACGCCCGGAAGGAGGCGTCGAGGGAGGGAACGGCGGGGGCAGTCGAACTGGTCATGTCGCTCGGCGAAGGTATGGGTCGAAGGGTGGCAGCGGTTCGGCGAAGCCGAACGTCGCTTCACTGCAGGAGGATTCGAGGGATGCCCTCGAGTCAGCTCTTCGTGGGCGAGGCGCCGCCCGGGGCGCGGCTTCCGCCCTTCGGGGTGGTTGTGCCGGCGCCATCTTGAGAGGGGGCTTGAGAGGGGGACTGCGATGTGGACGCGGACGACACGGGGCGGGGCTGCTCGCGGGCGGCGCCCGATTCGAGCGAGGCGATCCGCGTTGCCAGATCATCGAGCCGGGCATTCAGCCGAGACTCCATGCCGCGAAGACCTGCGAGAAGATCGGCGGAGACCTGTCCGGGTGTGGTCAGCGGATCACCGCTGACGAGTCCGGTGGCGCCGCGGCGGACCATCTCCTCCATCTGGCGGCGCATCTCCAGCGCCGCATCGAAGGACTGCTTCATCTGATCCAAGAACTGCGGGCTCCGCATGTACTGCTCGGAGGCGCTGGCCATGGTGTCGAGGAAGGCCGACTGCATCCGTCGAAGCATGTCGGGAGTCGGCATCCAGCCCAGCGGATCAACCCCGGGCGCGAACCCCGGAATCGACGCGGTACCGTCCGGAGCGGCGGTGCCGGCGGTGCCCGGCATCCCACCCGCCGGCGCCGCGACCGCCATGCGCGCCCAGGCCTCTTTCCAGAAGGACAACATCGGGTCCATCGGATTCGGCTGGGCGTGGGGCGTGCTCATGGCGGCGCGGCTCGGACAGGGGGAATCGAACTCAATCTCACTTGGTGCAGCAGGCGGTGCCAGCGGGAGTTGAGCAGCGCTCGCTGCCGATCTCCTGGAGCTGCTGCATCACCCGGGTGGCCATCCGCATGGCCCGCTCGCCGGTGGCGGTGGCGTGATCCATGCAGTCGCTCACGATGGTGTTGGTGGTGGCGATGAGAGCCTCTGGAGTGCGGGCGGCGTGCTGGCCGACGACGCAATCCATCGAGCGCTCGCTGACCCGACCGGCGAAGCGGATCTGCTCGCCGACGAGCGTGGCGGCCTCGGCGGCGCCGTTGGCCATCATCTCGACGCTGCCGCGGGTCATGCGGCTGAAGGATGTGGCGAGCGGAGCCATCATGTTCTGCATGGTCTGCATCGCGTCCATCTGGGGCCCGAAGAAGTGGGGCCCGAAGAAGTGGGGCCCGAAGAAGTGGGGCCCGAAGAAGGCGTTGACGGCCTGCTTCCTGGCGGAAGCGTCGGTCGCGTTGGCCCCGTTGGTCCCGTTGATCCCGTTGATTGGGGCGGGGGTCATCGACATCGCGCTGTTCATGAACGACTCGGTCATGCGGCGGCTGGTCGACACCCAGGTGTCCATCGCCTGAGCAAAGGTGTTCATCGCCTCGCCCGCGGAGTTCGCGGGACGAACGGCGGCACCGTTCGGAGTGGCGTGGGAGGTGGTGCTGGCGTTGGTGTTGACGGTGGCGGTGGCCATGGGAGGAATTCCTGATGAAAGTGCGAATCGAATCGAGACCGAGGGGTCAGATCGACGGATCACCGTAGCAGGAGCCACCGCGATCGTCAATTGCCTTTTGTGCACGTGCACAATATCACTTGTCGGCAATATGTCAGCGGATTCTTGGGAAAATGGAGCCTGAATCCGCCTCTCCGGTCAATCATTGCTGCACCCGCACGAGCCACCCCGGCGACGGCGGCGGCTCCCCTTCCCGTCTCGGACGCCCCAGCCCGGATTCACCCATGCCCCGCTCTTCCAGCCCCGACGCCGACGCTGTCCTCCGCATCCAGAAGTACCCCAATCGGCGGCTCTACGACCGCACCACGAGCCGTCACCTCACCCACGACGAACTCCACGAGCTGGTCGTCGCCGGGCGGACCATCGAAGTCGTCGACAGCCGTTCGAGCGAGGACATCACCAACCTGGTGCTGGCGCAGGTTCTGCTGGAGCACGCCCCTGCCCGCCTGCGGGTCTTCCCACCCGAGCTGCTGCACGTCCTGATCCGATCCAACCAGCGCCTGCTCCCCGGACTCCAGCAGGCTCTCCTTCCCTCCTTCGCATCCGCGATTCGGGGATGGCAGGCATGGCAGCGCCAGATGGCCGACATGATGGTCGGCGCGGCGCCGAGCGATCCGTTCGCGTGGATGCTGTCGGCCCTTCCAGGCACGCCCCTGCTCGACGACGGCTTCTCGCGTGGTGGTGACCCTGGCAATGCTGGAGGATTTGGGCAGACGAGGCCGAGTGGCGAGACTCCGGCTCGCGACGGAGGTGGCGACGCCGCCCTTCCGACACCCAACGACAGTCCGCTCGAAGAGCGGCTCGAAGCCGCGATTGAATCGCTGGAACAGCAGCTCGCCTCGCTCCGCAGCCGAAGCGGCGCGACCACCCGGTCGACTTCGACTCAAGGGCGCGGCCGCGGGCAGCCTGGCGCCGACGAGGGCGAAGCGAAGAGCGGCCGCAGCAGCCGGTCGAGCGCCAGCCGCGAAGCCAGCCGCGG
>CAYXKH010000012.1:0-20572 GCA_964465255.1 uncultured Isosphaeraceae bacterium | reverse complement strand
CCAGCCGCGGAGCCGGGAAGCGGAGCGCGAGCGAGACCGCCGGAGGCCGTGCCCAGACGTCGAAGACCTCGAAGTCTCGGGGGAAGGGGGCCGCGCCAACGGCCCGAAAGCGCGGGAAAACACGGTAGACGCTCAAGATCTCGCTCTGTAGTGTGGCTCTTCACCATGAAGCGCCCACTTCTCCCGATTGTCAGCGTGCCCTTGGCCGCGTCCTCCTCCGGCCGCCGCTGGATGGCGTCGCTGCTACTGGCGTCAGGGGGCCACGACTGCGGCGTTCGGGCAGTGTGAGGCTGACCTGCATCCCGATGGACTGATCGACGGCTGCGACCTCGGCGTCCTGCTCGGCGAGTTCGGCTCGCCTGGTGGTCCGTCGGACCTCAACAGCGACGGACTGGTCGACGGAGCCGATCTGGGGATGCTGCTCGCGAGCTGGGGCGAGTCATGCGCGGCCCTGCCGATCTCCACCGATCTCGTCGGTCGGCCACTCAACGAGTCGCCGTTCTTCCAGTTTGCCCTCGCGGTGAACGCGAACTCCCCGGTGTGGATCAGCGTCGATCCGGAGATCTGCCCGCAGGCGATCCTGAAGCCGGTGCCGGTCTTCGTGACCGTCGATCGAACGGCGGCCGAGTGGGCAGCCGATCCCGTGCTGGTGGACGTACGGGCGACGGGCGCGGAGGTGGTCTTCTTCCCCGGCGGCGAGCTCTCGCAGAACGCGGTCGCCCTCAACGTGGCCGGCCTTCCGTCAGTTGAGGGATCGCGTGTCGGTGTGGGATACGACCTGATCGTCGACGCCGACCTGTCCGGCACGCTCACGCCCGGTGATCTGATCGACGGCTACGACCAGGGACCAGGCTTCGCTCTCGTTCCCAACCTCACGCTGAATGGCTTGCACGCGGTCTCGACCGCCAACTACACCGTCAGCGGCCCGAACGCCGGCTTCACCGCGCAGCGGGCGTACTACCCGAGCGACATCGCCTCGCTGGGGCAGCTTCCGGTGGTCCTCATCTCGCACGGCAACGGTCACCTCTATACGTGGTACGACTGGATCGGGCAGCATCTGGCGTCGCACGGACTCATCGTCGTCTCCCATCAGAACGAGACGATGCCCGGGATCGAGACGGCCTCGACCACAACGCTCGAGCACACCGAGGCCTTTCTCCTCCAGCACGGCAGCATTGCGGGCGGGGTGCTGAGCGGACATGTCGACGGCTCGCAGATCGTCTGGATCGGTCATAGCCGAGGCGGCGAGGGCGTGGTCCGAGCCTTCGACCGACTTGTCGACGGCCAGTTCGTCTCGACCGCCTTCGGCGCCGAAGACATCGCCCTGATCTCGAGCATGGCCCCGACGGATCTGCTCGGGACCAGCGCCTCGTCGCCGCACGGCGCTCCCTACCACCTCCTCTACGGCTCGGCGGACGGCGACGTCTGCGGATGCCCGGACTCCGACGGCGGCAACGCCTTCAACCTCTACGAGCGGGCGTCGGGATTCCGGGCCTCGACCTATGTGCACGGCGCCGATCACAACGACTTCAACTGCTGCGGCACGAACGATTTCGTCGGTCCCGCGGGGACGCAGATCGGTCGTCCGGAAGCGCAGCGAGTGGGCAAGACGGCACTGCGTCTGGTGATCGACCGCGTGCTTTTCGCCAATCCGGTTGCAAGCGACATGCTCGCCCGGCACTACGAGGACCTGCGACCGATCGGAATCGCCGGCTCGACCACCGTGGTTCAGGATCGAGCGGAGAACCCGGCATCGCCGATCTTCGTGATCGACGACTTCCAGTCGAACCCCTCGACGACCTTGAGCAGCAGCGGCGGAGCGGTCGCGTTCAACGTCGAGAATCTCCTCGAGACCGCGGGCCTCGACAACAACTCGACCTTCACCTGGCTCTCCTCCGATCCGATGAACGGGATGACTCGCGGTCGCCCGGGCGATTCGATCCGCGCTCTGGTCTTCGATTACGCAAGTCCGACCTTCATCGAGTTCGCCCTCCCGCCCGGCGCAGAGGACCTCTCGGAGTGGTCATGGCTCTCGTTCCGCGGGGCCCAGGGCACGCGCCATCCGCGCACGACATCGGCCCTTGGGAATCAGACGTTTCGAGTCGCCGTGGTCGATGCCCTCGGCCGCGTCTCGGCGCTCGCAATTGGTGCATACGGAATCGGGCTCGAGGAGCCCTATCAGCGGACCGGCTTCGGGAGCGGGGCCGGCTGGCAGAACGAGATGGAGCTGGTGCGAATCCGAATCCGCGACTTCACCGCGGTGAACCTCAATCTGGACCTGAGCCAGATCACCGCCGTTCGATTCGAGTTTGGAGGGAGCGGCTCCGCGCCGCAGGGGCGAATCGTCCTCGACGACATTCGGCTCTCCTCGGAGTGATTGGTCCGACTCCGCAGGCGCGACCGCCGCTTCCCACCTACGTCCACCCGGATGACCGCCAGGACTGACAAGACCGACCTGACTGACCTGACCGACCTGACCGACCTGACCGAGAGCAAACCGACATGACCGACATGACCGACATCCAGAGCACTCGTCGTAGCTCGCGCCTTCCGCGCCGCCTGACGACGGCACTGCTCGCGGGCCTGCTGGCCGCGACCTCCGTCTGCTTCGCCGACGTTGCAGGGGAACCGCTTCCGGTGGCGCTCAACCAGATCGTCGCTGCTCGTCCATTCGTGCTGGAGCAACCGTTCACCTGGAACTGGCGGCAGGAGCGACCGCAGGTCACCAGCGGATGGCTGCTGGTGATCGAGGTTCCACCGGCGCTCTTGGCTCCGAAGCAGACCGCCGAGCGGGTCATCTACGTCGGCGGAGAGACCGCCGAGCGGTTGAACCTCGGGACGAACTCGGGCCACCTCGTGCTGATCGTGCCGGCGCCCCTGAGCGAGATCCCGAACCCGAACGATCCGGTGCAGCAGCCGCTCGACAAGCATCCGGTCTTTCTCGGCAGCGCCGCTCTTCCCGAACAGGTGAGCATCTCGACGGCCCAGGCCCAGCTTCTCTTCGCCGAAGTCTCCGGAATCCCCGATCCCGACCCAGCGGTCGTGGCCGCGGCCCGACTGGCCGGTGGACCGCTTCTTGAGGCGGCGTCCCGCGCGGCGCTTCTGGCCGCTGCGGCCCAGTTGGTGCAGATGTATTCCCCCGATGAGATCGACTGCGCCGAACTCCTCGCCGGAGTTCCGGTGAGTCGCATCGCCGAGTGAGTCTTGACGCGCCGGGAGCGCAACTGCGGCGGGTGCCGACGGTCGAGTCGTCCTGACCCGCGGTTTCGCGGCCGAGTCGTTCCTTCGAGTCTGGGTCGCCCGCCCACTGCGTGGGCCTGAACCGAAGTCGTCTCCGAACGTCTCAAAAAGGAAAACCGGCTGGCGGGTCGCGCCAGCCGGTACTTGTTTCATCGTTCATTGCGACGCGGGCGAGGGGTCAGCCAATGGGACAGTTGCCCCAGAAGGAGAGGACCTCGGAGAGATCCACTCCGTCCACCACGCCGTCGCCGTTGGTGTCGGCTCCATCGCCGCACTGCGCCCCCTGACCGAAGTTCATCAGGACCAGGAGCAGATCGTCCTTGTCGACGACGCCGTTGCCGTCGACATCGCCGGCGCAGGGATCCAGCAGGGGATCGTCAATGGGACCGTTGGAGGCGAAGATCAGGGTGAAGACGACCTTGTCGCCCGGCGTCAGCGAGAAGTTCGACGAGTGACCGATGGTGTCGATGAACGCCGGGCCTGGCGCCGATGGGATCGGCGTGCCCCAGGTGAGATTGGTCGACGTCGATCCGGATCCGGTCTTGCCCATCGAGAAGGGACAGAAGTAGAGCTTCTTTGCCCAGATGCCGTTGGCCATCGCCGCGGTCAACCAGGGCTGGGAGCTGTCACAACTCAGCGTGCCGCCGTCCGAGTTCGCCGTGAGCTTGACGGTGGTGCTCCCGCCGATGTTGCTGGAGCCCTCGATCTTGGGGCAGATCGGGGCGCTGAACTCGGTCGAAAACAACGCCGTCGACGCAGAGTTGTTCTCAACCGTCGTGGTCCCGTTGAAGGAGACGATGCCGGAAGGATTCAGATCCGCGTTGTAGTTGAAGATGACCTTGAACTGACCGACCTGAAAGGTCTTGTTGAAGATCGCGTTGCCGCTGGCCAGGACCACACCGACGACATCGGTGGAGACTGGCGCAGCGCCATCGATCCGATAGGTGAGTGTCGCAATCGGCGGGCCGAAGTCGGCCGGCGCGACATTGACAACTCCCGCGACGCTCGCGGCGGCAAGCACCGCGACGGGTGCAGACCGGCGCGTCACGGCGCGCTTGGGGGACTTGAGGGCGACGCGTCCGTCACACCTCGCCTTGAAACTCCAGGGAATCACGCTCATGACTGATGCACCTCGAGGCACGCGCCTCACGGCAGGCAAATTCGTCCCGGCCAGAGTCGGCCCCTGCTCCGCGACCACGCATCACGGAACCGTTCCTGTGGCTTCTCCGCGCCACGAAACGACCAGAACGAGTCTTCCGCGCAGACCTCCGGCACGGATGAGCCCAGAAACCGCGCCCTTCGCAGTCTGCGGACTCAACATCACGACCCCCCAAGGAAGCGTCCCACTGTCGTCCGGTGCCTCGAACCTGCGACTCCGCGAAAAGTCCGCAAACAACTCGCGATCGATCGCGTCCAACCCATCGTTCGTCGACCAGTAGAGGGGCTCCCCCGAGCCTCTCGGACTCCATATCAGCACTTTTTCTGCCAACTCGGCTGATGTTTGCGGAAATGGCCCACGAATGCAACACACCAGCTCCGAGAAAAATGGCCGCCGGAGGCGCGGGTGGCATTCCTCCGGCGGCAGGTTGAACGTCTTCTGAACTCGAGCCCGAACCCGTGACCCCGAGTGCCTACCGCCCGCGAGGCCTAAGGCAGACGCCCTAGGGAAGCGCCGGACGGCGACGGTGATTGCGCCGCCCCAACCCTCCGGAGACGACCACCCTATTTTGTCAGCGGTCGGAGTCTGGGATCCCCATGCCGCTTCGATTGGGGGACGCCGGCCGTGTGGGCCACTCGAACGGATTGTCCCGGAGCTCGCCGAGCATCAGCTCGATCGCTGCGTCGAGTTGCGGATCACCGCCCGAAACCATCTTCGAGGGGTCGTCGATGACCTCGATGTCGGGGTCGACCCCGTGTCCCTCGATTCCCCAGGTTCCGTCGTTGTCGTAGAACCCGAATGTGGGCACATTGAGCGCCGCTCCGTCGACCAGACCGGGATTGCCGGAGATACCCACCAGTCCTCCCCACGTGCGGGTGCCGATCAGCTTTCCAAGCTTCGCCTGCTTGAAGTAGTGCGGGAAGGCATCTCCACCCGAGCCCGCCAGTCCGTTGATGAGCATGCACTTGGGGCCCTGGTGCGAATCGGGCGGCCAGCGCCAGTCCTCGCCGTCGCGCCGTGCCCACGAGTTCGTGAGCGGACGGTTCAGAAGCTCGATGAATCGCGTGGGGATCTGGCCTCCGCCGTTCCAGCGCTCGTCGATGATCAACGCCGGCTTCCGCAACTGGCCGAAGAACTGTCGGAACAGCTCGTTCTGGCCGTTCACGCCAGTGTCGGGGACATAGATGTAGCCGACCTGGCCGTTGGTCTTCTCCTCGACGTAGCGGCGCTTGGCCTCGATCCAGGCTCGGAATCGAAGCGAGCCCTCGCTGCCGACCGTGGTGACGATCACGTCGCGGGCCTCGTCGTCGATGGTCGGCGTGGCGCTCACCGTGAGCGTGACCGGGCGCTCGCCGAGTCCGACGAAGGCCGCCCAGGGATCCTTGCTCGAATCGACGGGCACGCCGTTCACCGCGAGCAGGAAGTCGCCGACCTTGACGTCGATGCCGGGCTGGCTCAGCGGACCTCGGGCATCGGCATCCCACGGCGCTCCCTCGTGAATGGCGCTGATTCGGTAAGCCGAGACTCCGCCTTCGTTCACCAGTTCGAAGTCGGCACCCAGCAGGGCCACGCCGACGGAGGGTCCGCCTTCGCTTTCGCCGGGCCGGTAGTAGGCGTGGCCGACGTTCAGCTCCGAGATCATCTCGCTGATCACGTAGGCGACATCCTCGCGGCTGGAGCAGTCGGCGAGCGTGGCCCGATACCTGTCGCCCACCGCCTTCCAGTCGACGCCGTGCATGGTCGGCTCGTAGAAGAAGTCGCGCATGATGCGCCACGAGTCGTCGAAGATCTGGGCCCACTCCGCCCGCGGCTCGATCGCGACGTTCATGCCCGCGGTCACCAGCGGCTTCCCGCTCGCGGCGGCGCTGGCCGGGAAGATCGACGTGCCCACCAGCAGCTTCTTGCCATCGGCGGTGAGATCGAAGCCACCCCCCGTGGTGACCTGCTTCTCCTCGCGCTTGTCGTCGGATGGATCGAAGATCTTGATTGCCGCAGGACCTTCGTCGGCGCCGCGCGATCCGCGGCGCACGAAGAGCAGCGAGCCGCCCTCGTTGACGCCAAGCTGTCCAATCGTTCCCCGACGCAGCGGGAGCAGGATCGCCCGATTCTCGAAGCGGTCGAAGTCGATGATGACGGGCTTCACCTCCTTCTTCTTCCCCTTCTCCTCCTTGCCCGCGTCGCCTTCCGCCTCTGCAGTGGCAGGAGCGGCCTTCGCGGTGCGTGTGCCGGAGATCTCGCCGGCCACGCCTGTTCCGAGCGTGAACGAGCCCTTCATGGCTTCGCCGGTCACGGTGGCGGTGATTGTTCCGCTGCTGCCCTCGGGAGTGACAAAGGTGATCGAGAGCGCCCCAGTGGCCCGATCGAAGGAGCCGTCGGTGATCTGGGCGTCTCCCATCGGGCTCGAGATCGAACCGCCGAGCTTGCCACCCGGTCCACGAGTGATCGTCGCGGTGCTGTTCAACGGGCCTTGCGCTTCCGGCACGCCGAAGATCGAGAGATCCCACGTGCCGCTGATCCCGTCATCCTCCACCGTCGCCTCGCCCTTGTCCGACTTCTCCTGCGACTTCTCGCCCGGCTTCGGGGTCGGCTTGTCGGCCGGCTTGACGTCGTCGGCATCGGAGGGCGATTCATCGCCTTCCTTCTTCTCGCCGTTCTCATCCTTCTTCTTGTCATCCGACTTCTCGCCGTCCTCCTTCTTCGCGTCCTTCCACGACTCCTCGTCGCTCTTGGGATTGAATGGCGAGGCGATGTCCTTGCGGAGCGGGACGGCCAGAAGCACTTCGGTCCCGGCATAGATGAAGCTCTGGTCGAGATCGGCGTACGAGGGGGACTCCCACGCCCGGTTGCTCGAGAAGTAGAGCCATTCGCCCTTGCGGTCGAAGACCGGATTCTGATCACTGAAGACCCCGCTGGTCACCTGCCTGGTCTCCCCGCTCTCCACGCTGTAGATGCGGATGTGGGAGAGCTGCGAGAGTTCGTTGGCACGCTGATACGCGAGCCAGCGGCTGTCCTGCGTCCAGCTCGGCGACGAACCCCCGCTGACCAGTGGGTCCTTGTCGACCAGCTTCATCGTGCCTTGGGACTCCCCCTCGCCGAGCGTGAAGAGCCACATCGAGCCGGTCTTGTCGGTGAAGACGAAGTGCCTGGAGTCAGGCGACCAGGTGGCGCCATAGCGGAAGACCGCGCCGTCAAAGGTGATCCGTCGCGGCTCCTCCTTGCCGTCGGACTGCACCAGATGGAACTCGTACTCGCCGCTCGCATCGCTCAGATAGGCGATCCATCGACCATCGGGACTCCACGCCGGCGACCTCTCGTAGGCGCCGCTGGTGCGAGTCAGATTGCGCGGGGAACCGTGTTCAGCGGGCGCAGTCCAGATGTCGCCGCGGGCGCTCACGGCGGCGCGCTTGGCACTCGGAGAGACGCTCCACTCGCGGGCCATCCGCGCCGCGTCCACAGTCCGGGTCCGAAGACGCGGGCGGTCACCGGGGATTGCGACCTTGACCTGGCGCACCGAGCCAGTGGGGATGTCGAGCACACGAAGGGCCGAGCCGTGCTGAAAGACGATCTCGCCGCCGCCCGAGGGTCCCGGGCCCGCCGAAGGCCACTTGATGTCGAAGTCGTCGAAGTTCGTGATCTGGGTCCGCTCACTCGTGGCCGGGTCGAAGCGCCAGATGTTCTGCCGATGCTGCGGACCGTCGTCGGAGAGGTAGTAGATCACCGAACCCACCCACATCGGTGTGGTGTCGGTGCCTTCCCAATCGGTCATGCGCCGGGCGCTGTTGTCGCGAAGATTGAAGAGCCAGATGTCGGTGGCCATGCCGCCGCGGTAGCGCTTCCAGGTGCGGAAGTCGGTGGTGTGCGGGGTGTACGCCAGCCACGTCCCGTCGGGGCTGATGGCGCCGGAGGCGCCGTAGGGAACGGGAAGTCGCGTGGGCAATCCGCCGGAGGCCGGAACGGAGAAGAGCTGCTGCTGTCGACCAAGACCCGCCAGCCCGCTCGTGGCGAAGACGAGTCGATTGTCAGCGGTGAAGTCGGAGAGCACCTCGGACGCAGGGTGGTGCGTCACCCGTGTGGGCACGCCACCGGCTGCCGGAATCACGTAGAGATCCTGATTGCCGTCATAATTGCCCACGAAGGCAATCGACGTCCCGTCGCTGTTCCATTTGGGAAAGAGCTCGGCTCCCGGAGGGCTGGCCAGCGGCAACGCCACGCCGCCGTCCCGTGCGACCACCCACAGATCGTTCGCGTAGGAGAAGACGATTCCGTTCGGGCCGATGTCGGGAAACCGGAGCATCGCGGCGTCGGGATTCGCCTCGCTCATGGCGTGAGCGACGCTGCGTGTCCCGGGTGCCAACAGAAGCGCCGCGAGGGCCAGCGCTCCGCAGGCGACATGAAAGCGAATGCGGCCGGACACCTTCGGGGTGTCGCCGAATGAAGACAGTGTCATCAGGTTCTCCATGGAGCTGCGGGAGGCCCGCCCTCGACCAGCGCTGGTCACTCGGGCTTGGCGATCATCGCGATCTTCCGCTCCGAGACAACGACGCCTCCGGGCGGTTCGACGGTAATGGCGAAGAGTACCGGCTTCCGCACCGAGAGCTTCGCCTCAATCGGAACGATGGTCGGACCACCACCGGGGGGAACGTCGAAGACTCCGCCGTCGACGGGAAAGCGATCGTCCCGCGACTCGTCGAAGATCCAGAGCTGATACTGGAGCGCCGAGGGATCGTTCGAGACCAGCCCTTCGATCAGCATGTACCCCGACTGGGCCGCACTGCTGAAGATGACGTCGCCCGCGACCAGGGCGCAGGCCTGCGGGTTGTCGACCCGCTGCCATCCCCAGCGAACGAGGTCGGGCGCGGAGGCAATCAGCGTCTCGCGCCGCTCCGCCATCCCCTGATTCGCGGAACGCGAGGCCATCAGCGAGGGCCACCAGGCGAGCGCCGCAACGACCAGCGCCGCAATCGCAGACGCCCAGCCCAGCCCGGCACTGCGCCATTTGCCGCTGCGCCATTTGCCGCTGCCCCCAATCGGCCGCGGCCCGGCCGCCGACTCGACGCGACTCGTTGCGGTGCCCGAAGTGTCCGCGCCGCGTGCGCTCGTCAGCCCGATGGTCTCACGTGTGCTTCCATCAATGCGGGCCGTCGCGCGGGCATCGCGTCGATGATCCGGCCCGGGCACTGCCGCGGCATCCCGGCGCGTGCGCAGGAGCGGCACCGGGGGATGGGCCCGCAGCCAGCGCTCGCCGGTATTGATGATGCGCGAGCGAAGTTCCACCGGCATCTCCCGCGACATCTCGGGGGCATGGGCCGGGCCGTGCGCGTGACTCGCGGACAACTTCAGGGCAGTTTCGGCGACCAGTTCAGCGACTAGTTCAGCGACTAGGAGCGCCGCCGCAACGCGTTCGAACTCCTCCCCGTCGAAATCGGGGTGCTCCAGCAGCAGTCGGTCGAGTTCGGTCACGTCGTCGACGGCCAGCCCGTCGGTGGTCTGATCCGCGAGCAGTTCGAGAAGGCGATCGCCGGGACTGGAGATGGTCATGAGACACCTCCGTCGCGCGGTGCGGCGGACGGGCCGTTTCGGGATCCGTTGCGGCCCGCGGACGCGGTGCCGCCGAGCCCCGACTTGGATTCCTCCAGCAGCTCGCGGATTCGAATGAGCCCGCGACGAGCGTGGGTCTTGACGGTGCCGAGCGGCATTCCCGTCGATCGGGAGATCTGCTCGTGGGAGGCCCCGTGAAAGATCGAGAGCTGGAGCACCCGCTGCTGCTCCGGACGCAGTTGCGCAAGCGCCGCCGTCGCGAGCCTGGCATCTTCGGAGATCGCCGCCCGTTCCCCCATCGGCTCGCTTGGAACCACGATCGTCTCGACGATCATCGCCGCTTCGGGTCGACGGGCCCGCCTGCGGCTTCGATCGATGAGCCGCCGCCTGGCGATCATCGCGACAAACGTGGTCTCGGAGGCAATCGACGCGTCGAACCGTGCCGCGCTCTTCCAGAGGTCGATGAAGATCTCCTGCACCGCGTCCTCGGCATCGGTGGCGCTGGGGCAGTAGCGACGCGCGACCGACCAGACGAGCCCGCCGAAGCGCTCCATGCATTCGGGCACCGCGGCGGGATCTCCCGCAGCCACGCGATGGAGGATCGATTCGGTCACTCGGCGACGACTCTGTGAAGTGGACGAACCGGCCGGTTCGCGCCTCCTCGCTGGAGACTCGCCCGAGCCGGTTCGTCCGATTGTACAGCAATCACACTTCATGCCGCTTCTTCCATGAGGGGCCGGAGGAGCGTGAGGGGCCGCGATGCACATGACCCGAATCTCCCGCTCGACGCGACCGCCCGCTCACTTGGGAAGCACGACTGAATCGATGACGTGAATCACGCCATTGCTTGCCTCGATGTCGGCAGCGGTGACTGCGGCATTGTCGATCATCAGCTTGCCGCCGACGACCTTGAGGACGAGGCTTCCACCCTGGACGCTCTTCGCGGACGTCAGCGTCATCGCCTTGTCGGAGAAGACGCGACCCGGCACCACGTGGTAGGTGAGGATCTTCGCGAGTTCCGCCTTGTTCTCCGGCATCAGCAGGCGCTCGAGCGTTCCCTTCGGAAGCTTGGCGAAGGCCGCGTCAGTGGGAGCGAACACCGTGAACGGACCCTTGCCCGAGAGCGTCTCGGTGAGGCCGGCCGCCTCGATTGCGGCAGCGAGGGTGGAGAAGCCGTTCTCCCTGGCAACCTCGACCACATTCTGACTGCTCGGAAGAATCACCCGGTCGATCACGTGGATCACGCCGTTGCTGGCGGCAACATCGGCCTTGATGACGGTTGCGCCATCGATCATCACCGTGCCGTCCTTGACGGCGATGTCGACCCGCTGGCCGTTGACGGTCTCGGCGAACTTGAGCCCGGTGACCTTGTCCGCCATCACCTTGCCGGGGACGACGTGGTAGGTCAGCACAGCGATCAGCGCGCTCTTGTTCTCCGGCTTGAGGAGCGACTCGACGGTGCCCTTGGGCAGCTTGGCGAAGGCCTCGTCGGTCGGGGCGAAGACGGTGAACGGCCCCTCGCCCTTGAGGGTCTCGATCAGACCCGCGGCGGTGAGCGCAGCCGCGAGCGTCTTGAACGAACCGGCGGCCACGGCGGTGTCGATGATGTCGGCGGAACCGGCCTTGTCGGCAAGCGCGCCGAGCGAAACAGTCTGCGTCATTGCGGAGCCACATTCCTTGGCTGGGCTGGTGGCAGCAAGCCCACTCGCCAGCAGGGCAGTCATCAGAAGCATGTTGTGTCCTCTTGAACAGTGTGTCGGGCCCGCACATGCGGGTGCCCGTATCGACCGACTGACCCTCAGATCGGTCGAGAAGGCTTCGAGGGCATCGCGGGTCCAGATTCAGGGCGGAGCCAGGGACGGAGCCGAGACGGATGCGCGAGGCCTCTTGCCATCCCCCCCGTTCCTCCATCCGCCACCTCCGGAGCATCCCATGGCACTCACTCTGAATCCCGTCGGCCTGTTCGCCCGCGTCGTCATTGCCACCATCGTCGCCGCGCTCACCATCTCGGCCTTCGCCTACGTGCCCAAGAAGGACATCAAGGCCGATCGCGACGGCCTCACCAAGTTCAAGTTCACCGGCACCAACACCCGCGGCAAGCTCGACGTCGCCGTGGTCGACCAGCACCTCTTCCAGGGCTTCAACGGAACCGGCACCAACGGCGACGCCAAGGTCGAGTTCGAGATCCGCTCCGCCGGCCTCCTCGACGGCTGGAAGATCGAGGGCAAGATCGGCGACGAGCGCATCGAGCTGAAGTGCAAGAAGAAGAGCACCTTCTCCAAGGAGTGGGAAGTCACCGGCAAGGTCGGCACCCGCGAAATCAAGGAGACGGTCTCGAGCGAGATCGACATCGACCCGGCGGTGCAGGCGGCGCTGATTGCCTTTGATGCGTGACGGGGGACCCGCCGGTTCACTGGGTGGTCGGATCGGCGCCAGTCATTCAGGTCGGTGGCGAACGTCGGTCCGCTGCGTGGCGCATTGCCTGCGCGAGCAGGTCTTCCAATCTCAGAGTCTTTGCCCGTCGATTCAGGTATTCGAGATCCAGGGACGCGCCCCGAGACCTCGGAAGACCGACGATGTCGGCCCATTGCCGCTGCGACGACTCGCCTCCGATCAGATACCAGTCGAGCTTGCTCAGGATCGAGTCCTCGGGAGAGACCACCGGGAACTCTCGGGCCTGTTCACCGAAGACACGCAGTTTGACTGCCCGTCCCGCCGCCGCCTGGTCGCAATCGCGAGCACGCTGCACGAACACATCAATCTTGTACCTGGTCGCCAGATGGATCAGATTGAAAGAGCTTCGCCTTCGAATCGCGTCCCGGACCGTGTCGATATCGACGTGGTAGGCATCCCCGAGCCGCTGAGCGAATTCACCGGCACGCGTCTCCGGCAACGCGGCAATCACATCGATGTCGAGGGTGCTTCGCACGACGCCATGTGCGGAACTGGCGACCGAGCCACCGATGAAGTAGCCAACCCCCATCGACTCGAGCGCCTCGGCGATGGGAAAGAACGCCTCGAAATCCGGGCGGTTCATCCCAAGGTCCCCCCCCGAGGCCGGGCTGCCCGGACGGGTGCGGAGGAATTCTCGCACACGCTCAGCGAGTTCGATGCCGTAGTGGATCTCGACAAACAGGAGCCGGCGATCCAACTCCGACATGTCCGGATGGGCCCTGGCGATGCCCGCGTGCGCCCGTTCCAAGGCCTGATTGGTGAGCGCCGACGCGAGCGCAGATCGGCGTTGCGGACCGGCGCGACGAAGGAGTTCCAGTTGGAACGGTTCGGCATCCCCGGACGTGTCGTTGTCGGGTGAGTCGCGCACCGAGCGATGATATCGGTGCCGGTGAACACGCTGCCGCGGCGAGGGGAGCGGGCGGGGGACACACAGCATTCAGGGGTGCCGAACACACCGCTCCGCGGCCTCTGCTCGCTTCGCTCGCCAAGGCGTCCCACCCACGAGAAAGGCGTCGTACCCACGAAAGCGAGTGTGCGGCCGGAGGCCGCTACGGAGCCCTCAAGCAAACGGTGGGGGCGAGATTCGAACTCGCGAACGGGACTGGCCCGTTACCGGTTTTCAAGACCGGCGCGTTCAACCGCTCTGCCACCCCACCAGCGGCGGGAGTGTAAGTCCGCGGGCCGCCCGTGGGCGCTGGCGGAGACGCAGGAGCAGGAGATCAGGGGAGAGAATCAGCCCAGTGCGTCCGTCGCCCGAGATGCGACGCATCCCCGCGCACGCCCCAAGTCGTGCAACCCACTGCCGCCCCCCGCAAGCGAAGCGAGCGTTCGTGCGCACGCCCCGCATCGCGCCCCCAACTCCTCATTCCTCTTTCCTCGTTCCTCTTTCCTCGTTCCTGATCCCCAGTCCATCCTCCTCACAAACCCAGCGCCGCAACCATCACTCCGTGCAACTCCGTGTTGTCGACGACGGGCTTGAGGACATCGGCACCGGGGCCGATGGCGACGGCGTCGACGAGGTCGCAGGTGTGGTTCGTGCTCATGAAAGCGACGCCGTTGGAGTTGGCGAGCACCGCGGCCAGCGCTGATTCCGGAGCGTCGGCTGGGCCGAAGCCGTTGATGCGGGCCCGCTCGACCATCTTGCGGCGCAGCCACGCGATCTCCTCGTCGGCCAACTGGATTCCCGTCGCCTCGAGGACCAGACCCGGCAGACTCTCGGCACTCTCGCGCACGTCGACGGTGCCGCCGAGCCGCTCCTGGATCCACTCGAAGGAGTGGCGAGCCCCGAGCAGCCGCGCAAACCCCTCATCGCCCGCGAGGCCGTAGAGGGTAAGCCCGGGATTGGCATTGCCGTGATCGGTGGTGACGATCACCAGGGTGTCGTCCCGCTCCGAGGCGAAGCGCAGGGCAACGCCCAATGCGTCGTCGAAGGCGATCTGGTCGACGACCAGCGAGGCGGCGTCGTTGCCGTGCGCGGCGTGATCGACGCGCCCGCCTTCGACCTGGAGGAGGAAGCCGCTCGCGTCGCGATCGGCTGCGTCGGACAGCCGGTCGAGCGCACATTGCGCCATCGCGGCAAGCGATGGAGTCGACGCATCGCGATCGAGTTCGAAGGACATCGAGCCTTTGGCGAAGAGACCCAGCAGCCGACCCTCCTTCGCGGCGGCGGCAGTGAGTTCCTCGACGTTTGCGGCAAGGGTCAGATCGCGATGTTGATCGAGAAGGTGTTTCGGAAAGTAGGTCGAGCCACCGCCGAGAAGGCAATCGACGCCGCGCACCAGAAGCTGCTCGGCGACCACCTGCTCCTGTGAACGACTGCGCACGTTGGCAATGAAGCTCGCGGGAGTCGCATCGGTGATTCGCGTGGTCGTGACCAGTCCGGTGCGCATGCCGACAGCGCGGGCCCGCACCATGATCGGCGTCACCGAGGAACCGTCGACGAGGACGTTCACGGCGCCGTTGGCGACGTTGCGCCCGATGCCCCACGCGGACCCGCCGGCCGCGGAGTCGGTCACCAGCGAATCGGCGGCGTGGGTGCGCACCGAAGCCCGGCGGGCACCTGGCATCTCCCACGCCCGGCACCACCACGAGCGCCGCCCATGGCGGCGCTCGATGGCCATGTCCGCGAGGGTGAGCGTCCCCGTGCTCATGCCGTCGGAGACCATGAAGATGACGTTGCGGGCGCGACTGGTGCGTCGAACGACCGCAGCAGGCACCGACGGGCCCGCGGCTCCGGGAGGGGCGGCGGATCCAGGCAGCGCGGAGAGCGCGGCACCCGCGCCAGCGAGGGCCCCCACCGCCACGAACCGTCGGCGGGAGAGATTCTCGGGCGCCTTGGAGGCGTCGCTGGCAGGTGATCGCGACATTGCCGCCACGATAGCGGCGCGGCACGCCTGCTTCGTGACCGATCCTGATCACATGCATTGACTTCATGCAGGATTCGCGGAAGCTGAGTGAACCCAGTGACCGCGCTCGAACCTGCCCCGGATCTCCTCCATGCTCCTCCCCGCTCTCATCGTCTGCTCCAGCCTCTTCTCGACCTCTGCGGTCCGGCCCGCTGCCGCACCCGCCGCGGCTGCCTCACCGATCTGGGTCTTCCTCGACGACAGGCAGGCGGTGAACGCCGAGCTCGACCGCGTGCTGCACGTCGGCGAACTCCCGCTGACCGATCGGGCCCTGCATCGCCGGGCCGCGCGGCGGACGATTCCAGGACTCGTCGACTTCCGCGATCTGCCGGTGAGCGACGCGGCCCTGGCGGCGATCCGCAGCACCGGGGCGACTCTCCGCACCACGAGCCGTTGGCTGAATGCGGCGAGCGTGATGGCCACACCCCAGCAGCGACGCCTGATCGAGTCGCTGCCGATGGTTCGATCGACGCAGCCGGTGCGCAGCTCCCCACGCCCGACCATCGTCGAGGAACCCGCGCCACCGGCTCCGGCCTCCGGCGGTGGCGACGGTGGCACTGGTGGGATCGCGGGCATCAGCCCCTACGGGATCGCTCTGCCTCAGCTCGAGCAGATCAACCTGGTCGCCCTGCACGACCGCGGCTTCACCGGCGCCGGAGTCGTCATCGGCATCCTCGACACCGGTTTCAATCGCGTGCACGCGGCGTTCAACCATCCCGACCATCCGCTCGACGTGATCGCTGAGTGGGACTTCATCAATGACGATCCCAACACCGCCATCGAGCGCGGCGACAATTCGCAGCAGCATCGCCACGGCACCTGGATCCTGAGCGCAATCGGCGGCTACGCCCCGACCGAGTACATCGGGGCCGCCCCCGACGCATCATTTATCCTCGCCAAGACCGAGGACGTGGCCAGCGAGACGCCCCTCGAAGAGGACTTCTACGTCGCCGGACTCGAGTTCATCGAGGCCAACGGGGGTGACGTGGCGACGAGTTCGCTCGGCTACTTCGACTGGTATCTGCCCGAGGACTTCGATGGTCAGACCGCCGTCACCACCATCGCCGTCAACATCGCCACCGCGAACGGACTGGTCTGCCTGACGGCCGCTGGCAACGCCGGTCACGACGAGGATCCATCGACGCATCATCTCGGCGCCCCCGCCGACGCCCTCGAGGTGATCACCTGCGGGGCGGTCACCGACGAAGGCGCAACGGCAAACTTCTCGTCCGACGGTCCGTCAATCGACGGCCGCGTGAAGCCCGAGCTGCTGGCTCGAGGGGTGGCCACCGCCGTCACCCACAGCACGAATGCGACGGGGTATGCAGGGGTGAGCGGCACTTCGCTCTCGACACCGCTCGTCGCCGGCGCGGTCGCGTGCATCCTCCAGGCCCGTCCCGAGCTGACCGTCACGGCCCTGCGCGACAATCTCTTCGCAACCGCGAGCGATACGCTCGCGGGCACGGCCCCGGATCCCTTGTTCATCCGCGGCTACGGCCTCATCCGCGCCAACCTCGCGTCAATCGAAGGGCTGCCTCCCGCCGACCTCGACTGGAGCGGCACCGTCGACGGCGCCGACCTCGGGGCCCTGCTCTCGCAATGGGGACCGTGCCAGGCGTGCACCGAATGCCCCGCCGATCTCACCGGCGACTGCGTCGTCGACGGAGCGGATCTCGGAGAGCTTCTTGGCGCGTGGGACGGGGGGTGACGGGGAGCAGGGAGCGGGGAGCATGGAAAGATGGCAGGGGGTTGCGCGATTTGAAGCGAGCGCTGCATTCAGAGCGCGCCCCATCGGCACCCCCCGCTGGCATCCAATCGTGCAACCCCCTGCCATCTTTCCCTGCTCCCTATCCCCCCCTTTACCTCCCCATCGCTCTCGCCACCTTCGCCACCGCCTCCGCCACCTGACCCACCTGCGGCTCCGTGAGATCCGGTTGGACGGGGATCGAGAGGACGCTGTCGGCGAGGCGGTCGCTCACCGGGTGCGGCGAGCAGTCGAGCTCGGGGTCCTTCATGAAGACCGGCTGCCTGTGCAGCGGTCGCGGATAGTGGATTGCGGTTGCAACACCCTCGGCATTCAGCGCCTTGATGAAGTCGTCGCGAGTGCCGACGAGCTGCTCGAGAACCAGTCGCAGCGTGTAGAGGTGATAGACGTGCGTGCTCTGCGGCGACGCGACGGGCGTGTGCACGGCAGGCACTCCCGCAAGCAGTCGATCGAGCATGGCCGCATTGGCCTGTCGCTTCGCGGTCCGCTCCGGCAGGTCTCGGAGCTGGGCCAGTCCGATGGCCGCGAAGATGTCGGTCATCCGGTAGTTGAATCCGAGGGTCTCGTGCAGGTAGCGGATGCGCATCCCGTGATCGCGCACCACGCGAAGTTCATCCGCGAGAGCGTCGTCATTGGTGGTGATCATGCCGCCCTCGCCGGTGGTCATGTTCTTGGTGGGGTAGAAGCTGTAGGTCACCGCGGCGCCGAAGGCCCCGATGGGCTTGCCGCGATAGGTCGCCAGATGCGACTGGGCCGCGTCGTAGACCACCTTCATGTCGTGCTGGGCCGCGTAGGCGTCGATGCAGTCGATGTCGGCGCAGTTGCCGTAGAGATGGACGGGGACGAGGACCCGCGTGTCACTTCGTCCGGTCGACGCGACATGGGCGAGCCGCCGCTGCTCCACACTTCCCAGATCGATGTTGAAGGTGTCCTCGCGGACATCGGCGAAGATCGGTCGCGCCGGACGAGCACGGACCATCGAGGCGGTGGCGATGAAGGTCCACGCCGGCGTGATGGCCGACTCGTTGGCCTTGAGCAGAATCTGATAGACGAGCTGCAGGGCCGTGGTCCCGTTCGACGCGGCGATGGCGTGCTTCGCACCGGTCTGGGCGGCGAAGGCTGCCTCGAACTCCTTCACCACCGCGCCTTGGGCGAGGCGGCCGGAACGGAGCACCTGCACCACCCCGTCGACCTCGGCGTCGCCCATGCGGATCGAGATCAACGGGATCGTCTCGCGCGAGACCGGCGTTCCCCCGAAAAGGGCGAGGGTCGAGAGCCTGGGATGGTGCGAGGGATCGAATGACGAGGGCGCGGCAGCCGAATGAGGTGCTGCGGTCGGACCAGAGGTCTGGCCAGGCGTGTGGGCAGAGGTCGTGGCGGAGGTCATGGGGGCGATCCTAGCGGGCGCCCGTTGGGGGCCCCGACGAGTGGCCGCGGGTCGCCGGGGGCCCGACCGTCGCGCCGGGAAGCCATCCGGCGGCGCGTCGGAGCCGCGCCGCCTCTGCCAAACCGGCAGGCCGAGGGCGACGAACACCACAGCCCACGGTCTGTCCCCTCGCGGTCCTCGGCGAATCCTCCGCGTGGACGCCCACTGGCACAACCGAGATCTGTCGCGGTTTGGCACTCCGTTTGATCCTTGCGGATCTGTCGCGTGGTGCGATCGGGCACCTCCCGACTCGAAGCACCGACCACCTCGAATTGCCGACCCCGTCGCGTCAGCCCACTTCATCCGCCTTCCTCATTTCGCCCGGAGACCTCGCCTCATGGCCGTCAAAGATCTCGCATTCGACACCGAAGCCCGCAAGGCCCTGCTTGCCGGAGTCGAGAAGCTCGCTGCCGCTGTCAAGAGCACGCTCGGCCCGCGCGGCCGAAACGCCGTCATCGACAAGAGCTGGGGCGGCCCCACCGTCACCAAGGACGGCGTCACCGTCGCCGAGGAGATCGAGCTCCGCGACAAGGTCGAGAACATGGGCGCCCAACTGGTCAAGCAGGCCGCGAGCAAGACCAGCGACCATGCCGGCGACGGCACCACCACCGCGACGGTTCTGGCCGAGGCCCTCTTTCGAAGCGGCCTGCGACAGATCACCGCCGGCGCCGAGGCCAACTCGCTCGTGCGCGGCATGCGCAAGGCCGTCGATGTGGTCGTCGACCACATCGGCTCGATGAGCAAGCCGGTGGCGAACAACATCGCCGCAGTCGCCGCCATCTCCGCCAACAACGACACCGAGATCGGCAAGATCATGGCCGACGCCTTCGGCAAGGTCGGCAAGGACGGGGTCATCACCGTCGAAGAAGGCAAGGGTCTCGAGACCTACGTCGACGTGGTCGAGGGAATGCAGTTCGACCGCGGCTACCTGAGCCCCAACTTCGTCACCAACGCCGATTCGATGTCGGTCGACTTCGAGAAGTGCCTCGTCCTCATCCACGAGGACAAGATCGACTCGCTCACCAAGCTCGTTCCCTTCCTCGAGAAGGTGATGGAGACGCGCAAGCCGCTCCTCATCATCGCCGAGGATGTCACCGGCGAGGCCCTCAGCACGCTGGTCATCAACAAGCTCCGCGGCGTGCTCAACGTCTGCGCGGTGAAGGCCCCCGGCTATGGCGATCGCCGCAAGGCCATGCTTCAGGACATCGCCGTCCTGACCGGTGCCGAGGCGATCATGAAGGACCTCGGGCTCGAGCTCGACAAGATCTCGGTCTCGCAGCTCGGCCAGGCGAAGAAGATCGAGATCACCGCCGACAACACCACGATCATCGAGGGCGCCGGCAGCAGCCGCGACATCAAGGCCCGCATCGAGCAGATCCGCGGCGAGATCACCATCACCGACAGCGACTACGACCGCGAGAAGCTCCAGGAGCGCCTCGCCAAGCTCGCTGGAGGCGTGGCTCAGATCAAGGTCGGCGCCGGCAGCGAAGCCGAGCTCAAGGAGAAGAAGGCCCGCGTCGAGGACGCCCTTCACGCCACCCGCGCTGCGGTCGAGGAAGGCATCGTTCCGGGCGGCGGACTCAGCTTCGTGCGAGCCATCAACGCTCTCGACAAGGCCCGCAAGGCCTGCGTCAACGACGACGAGCGCTCCGGCGTCGGCGTCGTCGAAGAGGCGCTTTCCGTTCCGATGCGCACCATCGCCGACAATGCCGGCGAGAAGGGCACCGTGGTCGTTGCCAAGGTCCGTGACATGAGCGGCTCCAATGGCTTCAACGCACTCACCCGCACCTATGAGGATCTGCTCAAGGCGGGCGTGATCACCCCGGCCAAGGTCGACAAGACGGCGCTCCGCAACGCGGCCAGCGTCGCCGGCCTGCTGCTGACCGCCGACTGCATCATCACCGAGAAGCCCAAGGACAAGGACGACCACGCCGGTCACGATCACGGCCACGGCGGTGGCGGCATGTCTGGCATGGGTGGCATGTCTGGCATGGGTGGCATGGGTGGCATGGGTGGCATGGGCTTTTAGTTTGAGCGCTCCGTTCGGCCCGGTATTTTGAGCGCTCCGTTCGGCCCGGTATTTT
>CAYXKH010000011.1:29762-31655 GCA_964465255.1 uncultured Isosphaeraceae bacterium | reverse complement strand
TCGGCGAGGATGACGCCCTTGGAGAGGGGTGACTGCAGCGCGAACAGCGCGGCTTCGATCTGGTGCGGGTTCAGGTCGACGGCCGCGTCGAAGAGGGACATGGAAAGGCGGTCCATGCCGCGCGCAGCCCGCCGAGTGAGGTCGTAGGCGAAGTACTTGGCGTGATGAGGGGTCAGGCTCATCGGCGAGGTCGAGTTCCGTTCAGGGGTTGAAGGCCGTCGAGGTGGTTGCTGCAGGTTCAGAGCCTCACCTTGCGAATGCGTCTGTTGGCGCGGTGCTTCGGCGTCAGGCGCCGTTCATGCGCTCGGCGAGGTAGCCCTCGACGGCATCGAGGGAGACACGCTCCTGGGCCTGGGTGTCGCGGTGCCGCACGGTCACGCTGCCCTGATCGCGGGTCTCGCCGTCGATTGCGATGCAGAAGGGCGTTCCGGCCTCGTCCATGCGGGCGTAGCGCTTGCCAATTGACTGCTTGGCGTCGTACTCGACGACCCAGCGGCGACGAAGCTGGCGGAAGAGCCGCTCGCCGATCTCGGGAAGACCATCCTTGTTGACCAGCGGGAAGATGCCGGCCTTCACCGGAGCCACCCGCGGATCGAAGCGCAGGAAGACCCCGCTGGGCCGCGCCGGATCGGGGGTGTACGCCTCGCACAGAAGGGCCAGCGTTCCCCGGTCCGCGCCGGCCGAGGGCTCGATCACGTGGGGGAAGTAGCGGGTGTTGCGCTCCTGATCGAAGTACTTCATCTTGTCGCGCCTGCCGGAGTGTTCGGCGTGCTGGCGAAGATCGAAGTCGCTGCGGTGGGCCACACCTTCGAGCTCGCCGAAGTCGGGCGAGGTGAAGGGGAACCGATACTCGATGTCGCAGACCCCGGCGCCGTCCTTGGCGTAGTGGGCCAGCTCGTCGCGATCGTGATCGCGGAGGCGGAGATTCTCGCCGGCGAGCCCAATCGACTGCCACCACCGATAGCGGGACTCGCGCCAGAAGCGATACCACTCGTGGGCCGCGTCCGGCGGACAGAAGAACTCGATCTCCATCTGCTCGAACTCGCGGGAGCGGAAGGTGAAGTTGCGCGGCGTGACCTCGTTGCGGAAGGCCTTGCCGATCTGGGCGATTCCGAAGGGGACGCGCACGCGCGTGGAGTTCACCACGTTCTCGAAGTTGACGAAGATGCCCTGGGCCGTCTCCGGCCGCAGATAGGCGTAGTTCGAGGGATCCTCGATGGCCCCGACCAGCGTCTTGAACATCAGGTTGAAGGCCCGCGCGTCAGTCAGCGAGCCGACTTCACGAGCATCGGGCGCAAGCACCCGGGCCCGGCCTTCGGCGTCGACTGACGCGAAGGGATCGAGCTGCTCGTTGGTTGCGGGAGCGGCCCCGAAGCGAACCTTGGCGATGGCGTTGGCGAGTCCGGCAAATCCGTGGGGCACCTTGCCCTTGGCCCGCTCGGCGGCGATCGTGGCTCGGGCTTCGTCGGGACCGCCCGCGGTGATGGCATAACCCGCCGGGCCGCCATCAAGCTCGAAGCGACAGATGAAGAGATGGTCGGCGCGGTAGCGCTGCTTGCTCTCGCGGCAATCGACCATCGGATCGGCGAAGCCGCCGACGTGGCCCGACGCCTCCCAGACCTTGGGGTTCATGATGATGGTGCAGTCGACTCCCACGATGTCGACGGGCTGGCCGTCGGGGCCGGGGAGTTCGCGCTGCACGATGTCGCTCCACCAGGCATTGCGGAGGTTGCGCTTGAGCTCGGTCCCCAGCGGGCCGTAATCCCAGAAGCCGTTGATTCCTCCGTAGATCTCGGAGGACTGGAAGATGAAGCCACGGCGCCGGCACAGGGCGACGATGTCGTCCATCGACTTGGCGGGACTGGGACTGGGACTGGGACTGGGATTGGGACT
>CAYXKH010000011.1:0-29662 GCA_964465255.1 uncultured Isosphaeraceae bacterium | reverse complement strand
TGGGACTGGGACTGGGACTGGGATTGGGACTCGGATCGGACATGGAGCTCGATTGAGTTGGCGTTGACATGTCGCTCGTTCGGCGCTGGATCGCGGAGTGTATCGGGCCGCTCGCGTTGCGTCCGAAGGGCGTTGTCGCGTACACCATGCCGATGAACACCTTCTCACAGGTCCCAGTGGTGGTCACTGGCGGGTCCGGCGCCCTGGGTCGCGCGGTCGTGTCCCGGCTGCTCGACGCCGGTGCGGAAGTGCACGTTCCCTGGCTGGAAGAGCGTGAACTCGAGGACTTTCCCCGCGCCGGCGAGGTCGCTCTCAAGCGCGTTGATCTGGCCGAGGAAGAGGCGGTCATCGAGTACTACGGCCGCTTCGCCACGGAGCATTGCAGTCCGCTCTGGGCCTCGATCCATCTCGCCGGCGGCTTTGGAATGGCGCCGGCGACGGAGACGACCAAGGCGGAGTTCGAGCGCCTCTTCACGATGAACGCGATGACCTGCTTCCTCTGCTCGCGCGAGGCGATCCGGGCCATCCGGCGAGGCGACGCATCGGCGGCCCCGATGGTGATCGCCGGTTCGTCGCGAAAACCGCGGGGGGGTCGGATCGTCAACGTCGGGGCCCGACCGGCGGTGGTTCCGGTGCCGGGCATGATCGCCTATTCGGTGAGCAAGGCCGCAGTCGCCAGCCTTACTCAGCATCTTGCCGAAGAGCTTCGCCCCGCGAACATCCTGATCAATGCGGTGCTGCCGGGCATCATGGACACGCCGGCGAACCGAGCCGCGATGCCCGTGGCCGAGCGCGCCCGCTGGTCCAAGGTGGAAGAGGTCGCCGAGAGCATCGTCTGGCTTGCGAGCACGGCCAATGCCCTGACGAGCGGGGCGTTGATCCCGGTGTACGGGGCCGCCTGAGCCGCTACCGCTCGCGGCGCATGTCGATCAGCTTCAGAAGCTCGTTGCGGGCCGCTTCACTCTGGAGGAAGTGGCCGTGCAGCTTGCTCGTCGTGGTCCAGCACCTCGGCTTGCGCACGCCGCGGTAGCACATGCAGAAATGCTGGCACTGGAGGATCACGGCGACGCCCTGAGGCTGGAGGGCGTCGTTGATCGCCTTGGCGATCTGCGCCGTGAGCTTCTCCTGCACCTGGAGTCGCCGCGCGAATATGTCGACGACCCGCGCCAGCTTGGAGAGCCCGACCACCTTGCCGCGGGGGATGTAGGCGACATGGGCCCGGCCGACGAAGGGCACCATGTGATGCTCGCAGTGGCTGTGGAGATCGATGTCGGTCAGCAGCACCAGCTCGTCATAGCCCTCTACGTCGGTGAAGGTGCGGGACAGCACCTGCATCGGATCGTGGTGATACCCCTCGAAGTGATCGAGAAGCGCCGCCGCGACCCGCTTGGGCGTGTCCACCAGACCCTCGCGGGCGGGATCCTCGCCGATGTAGCGGAGGATGCCGCGAACGTGCTCCTTCACCGCCGCGACTTCGGCGGGGGTGGGCTTCGGCGCTGCGGTGGAGGATTCTCCGTCGCTTGGATCGGGGGAGTCAGGCATGCCGGGACGATACACCCTTCAACCACCGCTGGAACCAGGTGAGCATCTCGGTCAGCCGGTGCCGGCGAAGATCGGGCGGACCGGTCCGACTCATGCCGTGACTGGTGCTCGCGGGATAGCGCACGAAGCGGGTGGGGACGCCGAGGGTCTTGAGGGCGGTGAAGACCTCCTCGCTCTGCTCGATGTTGCAGCGCAGATCGCCCTCGCTGTGAATGACGAGAGTCGGAGTGCGGGCCGCGCCCATGTGCTTGATCGGGCTCGATTCCCAGCGCTGCTCCCAGCGCTCCCAGACCGCCCCCGGCCAGTACTCGTCGGGTCGATCGGGATAGTCGCTGTTGCCGGCCATGCTCAGCAGGTTGCTGACGCAGCGATCGGTGATTGCGCAGCGCAGCATCGTGGTGTGGCCGATCGCCCAGCAGGTCATGTACCCGCCGTAGCTGCCGCCGGCGATGGCCAGCCGCTTCGGATCGATTCCCGGATGCTGCTCCATGAAGGAGAGGTACCCCTGCACGTCGTCCCAGTCCTTCGTCCCCCAGCATCCGCGGATGGCGGCGCAGTGGTCGCGGCCATAGCCCTTGCTGCCGCGCGGGTTTCCGAAGAAGACGGTGTAGCCCTGGGCGACCAGAAGCTGCATCTCGTGAAAGAAGACCTCGCCGTACTGGGCGTGCGGTCCGCCATGCACCAGCAGGATTCCGGGGGTGCGGCGTCGCCCCCCGATGTTCGGCGGGCGCAGTTCCCACAACTGCGAGCGGTAGCCGTCGGTGGCCGGCACGTGGTGTGACACAGGTTCGACGACCACTCGCGCTGCCAGCAGGCGCTGGTTGAAGGTGGTGAGGCAGTCGACTCGCCAGCGCCCGTTGCGCACTCGAGCCACATGGATCTCCGGCGGTGACGCAGGCGTGGTGAGGGTCATCGACATGACGCTGCCGTCGAGGGAGAACGAACCGGGAATGTGATCTCCCGCAGCATGCGTGTGGGTGACCGGCCCGGTGGGTGCGCCCTTCCGCGCTGATCCCCGTCCCGCGCCCCGTCCCGTGCCCCGTCCCGTTGCAGGCGAGCCATCGACCGGGAATGAAACCACGTGGCCGCGCCCGCACACCCCGATTCGGGTGTAGACGCAGTCGCTGCCGCGGCCCCAGCGCACGATCGGCGCGAAAGCCGCGTCGGCGCAGTCCGACAGCGTGGCGGCCATCAGGCAGAAGTCGGTTCCATCGGTGACGCAGCGAACCTTGCCGAGCGCCGGAGTGCCGGTGCGAACGATGTCGGCAATCCAGAGCCCGAGATTCTCGGTGCTGTAGAGGCCGTCCACGCGGTCTTCGCGCCCGGCCCAGGCGAGCCGCCGACCATCGGGCGACCAGAGAACGGAGGTCTTCGGCCCATCCGGGGCGCCGCGGAGCTCGCGGACGCGAGGACCACCCGAGCGGGGGAGTTCGCACAGGAAGAGTCGATCGGCCCAGCCGGCGAGGAGCGGTTCGCGCTCCACGTTTGCGGTGATCACCAGGGCGTCGCTCGCCGGCGACCAGTCCGCGCTGAAGGCCCCGACAGTGTCGCCATCGAAGACCACACGAGCCTTCCCGGTGACCGCGTCGACGACATGCAGGGCGAAGCGGGCGGCGTTGAAGTAGCCGTCGCCATCGAGCCGGTACCAGAGTTCATCGAGGACTCGCGGCGGATCGCTTTCTCCGCGCTCCTTGCGGGCCTTCGCGGCGGAGACCGTGAAGCGCGGATCGGTCTGGCGATACGAGACTGCGATCCGCGTGCCGTCCGGCGACCACGAGAACCAGCCGATGGCACCCTCGGCGAACTTCGTCAGCGGGCGCGCTTCGCCGCCGTCGGAGGGCAGCAGACAGAGCTGAGGCCAGATCTGACCCTGTCCCCTGGGCTCGCTCCTGACGAACGCAATCGTCCGACCGTCCGCTGACCAGCGACCCTGCGAGTCCTTCGGGCCAGCGGTCAACTGCCGCAGATCACCGCCATCCACACCCACCGACCAGAGCGTGGTGCGCGAACGCCCGGGCTTCTCGGGGTCGGCTTCGCGGAGGGTGAAGAGGATCCGGGTTCCGTCGGGACTCGTCTGCGGATCCGAGGGAATTCGCAGAGCCGTCAGATCGTCGAGTGCAATCGGCGTGCGGGTGATTGGCATGGAAGTTCATGCTACCGGTAGCATCCGACCATGCTGCGTGTGCCCTTCGCAATCGAACCCGAACTCACCTTCACCGGCGAGCGCTTCGAAGCTGGAATCCGGCTCGAAGTCGATGCCGATGGTCGGTTCGGGGCGATCTCCGGGCACGACGCGAGTGACCACGGAGCCGCTGGCGCAATCGTCGAGCGATGCCGCGGGCGAGCGCTCATCCCCGGATTCGTCAACAGCCACTCGCATGCGTTTCAACGCGGACTGCGCGGCAAGGGCGAGAGCTTCCCGACCGGCGCCGGGTCGTTCTGGTCCTGGCGCGAAGCCATGTACGCATTGGTGGCGAGCCTGACGCCGGAAGCGCTCTTCGGCCTCACCGTCCGCTGCTTTCGCGAGATGCTGGCCGCGGGGATCACCACCGTCGGCGAGTTTCATTACGTGCACCGCACCTCGGAGGGACGCTGGGCCGAGATGGACGAAGCGATTCTCGCCGCGGCCCGCGACGTCGGCATCCGCCTGGTCCTACTCCAGTGCGCGTACCGAACCGGCGGGTTCGATCGGCCGCTGGCGGGGGGGCAGACTCGCTTCGACACCGGGTCTCTCGAGGCGTACTTCGAGCAGTACGAGCGACTTCTTCAGCGACTCGATCCGTCCACGCAGTCGATGGCGGTGACCGCCCACAGCGTGCGTGCGCTGCCGTGGGACGAGATCGTCGCCCTGCGGGCAGAGAGTGTTCGCCGCGGCACGGTGTTTCACATGCATGTGGAGGAGGTGATTCCCGAGATCGAGGAGTGCCTCCGCGTGCATGGTCGTCGACCGATGCAGATGATCGTCGAGGAACTGGGCGTCGACGAGGGCATGGTCGCGGTCCACTGCACCCATACCGATCCCGGCGATCTGGAGCGCTACCTCGAGGCCGGCGGGATCGTCTGCATCTGTCCGCTCACCGAGGGCAATCTCGGCGACGGCGTGCCGGAGACGCCGCGGATGATGGCCGCGTCGGGGTGCACGGGGCACACGGGGCGCATCGCAATCGGCAGCGATCTCAACTCGAGGCTCTGCGTCTTCGAGGAACTCCGCTGGATGGAGTACCTCCAGCGTCTGGTGCGCCGCGAGCGCGGAGCGCTGCGGCGAGCGGAGACCGACCCGTCGAGAGACGCGCGAGTCGCCCCGGCACTCTTAGACGCGGCGACAGTCAACGGCGCCCGGGCCCTTGGCGTGAACGCCGGCCGCATTGCGACCGGCGCTCACGCCGACTTCGTGGTCATTGATCTCGAGCACCCGACGCTCGAGGGCTTCGCTCCCGAGACGCTCCCCGAGAGCCTCATCTTCGGCGCCGGCAACGCGGTGATCGCCGAAACCTGGGTCAACGGCCGACGGGTGTGGGCGCGGTCGGACTGACCGTCCACCTCACTCCGACTCGTACTTCTTCAGCGTCTCCTTGATCGAATCGGCCATGGGGCCGGCGGGGGCCTTGGCGACGGCCTGCTTCTGGATCTCGATGGCCTTCTGCCTGTTGCCGTTCTCCCACCAGACTCGGGCGAGGGTGTCGAGGATCGCGGCGTTCTCGCCCTTGCTCACGTCGTTGGCCTTGGTGGCGGCCTCCATGGCGAACTTGAGATCGCGGACCGTCACCGCTTTATCGTCGACGACCAGCCAGGCGATCTGGTTCAGAAGCTCGGGCTCGGTGAAGCTTGCGACCAGTTCGCGTCCGTAGGTGTAGGCCTGCGGAGCGTCGCCGATCTGGGTGAGCATGCACTTGAACTTCTCGGCCCGGCGGAGATTCGCCAGGTTCGGATCACGATTGATGAGACGGTCGTACCCGGCCAGCGCCGCGTTCCAGTCCTTGGCCTCGGCGGCCTTGTCAATGGAGGAGATGATCGCCTCCATCTCGATGATCGGGCGCATGCGCGTCTCGAACTCGGAACGGAAGGCCTGCACGTCCCAATCGCCCTTCACGATCTTCGCGAGCGGCTCGTCCATGGTCATGGGATGGCCGATCCACTCGACGGCGCCGGTCTTGCCGACGATGAATGCCGTCGGAATGCCGCGCTGATACGCCGCCTGCATGTAGGACTTGTGGGTCGACCTGTCGGGGTCGGTGGCCAGCGTGTAGCGGGTCTTTTCGGCCCACTCCGGCTTGGCCAGGAACTCCGCGACCTTCTCGAGCGGCTCGTCGCTCACGCCGAGGATGGTCACCTTCTGATCCTTGTACTTCTCCTGAAGTTCGCTGATGTGGGGCATGCCGGCGCGGCAGGGACCGCACCAGGTCGCCCAGAACTCGACGACCGTGACCGTGCCGTTCCCGAGCGCCCCGACTCCGTCGCCCTTGACCCAGTGCTCGATGCTGATGGGCGGCGCGGGATCACCGGGACGGAGCGTGAGCGCGACGTCGCCGTCGGCCGCCAGCGCGGTTGCGGCGAGTGCGGCGGAGGCGCTCAGCGCCAGGAGGCGGGGGAAGGTGACGAGTGAGCTGAGTGGCATGACGGACTCCCTGCGGCTGGGCCGCGGTTTCGAGTGTCTCGAGGAACGCGACGATGGTATCGGGTCGGCCTGCCCTCACCCAGTGGAGAGACGCGGGGGATTGGACGCAGTCCTGACGGATGACGTGGCGCCGACTCCAACGCCACTCAAACTGCTCTATCCTCTCGCCGTGCCCGCTGCCCTCATTGACGGTCGCCAGCTTGCCGCAGTCGTCAAGCGCGATGTCGCGGCCCGGGTGCGGACGCAGACCGAGCGCGGTCGGCCCGTTCGACTCGACGCCGTGCTCGCGGGGGACGACAGCGGCGCCACCCTCTATGCCGAGAGTCAGGCCAGGACCTGCGCCGAGGCGGGAATTGCCTATCACCTCCACCGGCTCGACCACGACGCGTCCTACGAGGACGTCGCCGGGCGAGTGCTGCTTCTCAACAGCGACGAAGCCGTCAGCGCAATCATGGTCCATCTGCCGCTTCCGGCGGGGGTCCCGACCGAACGGGTGCAGTCGCTGATTGCTCCCGACAAGGACGTCGAGGGTGTGAACCCTGCCAACATCGGCAACGTGGTCTACGGCCGCCGCTCGCTGGTGCCCTGCACGGCGCTGGCGGTGATGGAGATGATCGAATCGACCGGCCTCGATCTGCCGGGGAAGCGATGCCTGGTGGTCGGGGCGAGCAACATCGTGGGCAAGCCGATTGCGGTGCTTCTGATGCGAGCCGAGGCGACGGTGGTCTCGACCAACAAGTACACCCCCGACCTGCCGGCGCTGGCGCGTCAGGCAGACGTGCTCGTCGCCGCCGCAGGGGTTGCGGCGCTGGTCGGCGGTGACTGGATCAAGCCCGGCGCGGTCGTCGTCGATGTGGGCATCAATCGGGTGAAGGGGCCCGACGGAAAGACGACGACCGTGGGTGACGTGCGCTTTGCCGAAGCCCGCGAGGTGGCGGGCTGGATCTCGCCGGTTCCTGGCGGCGTCGGCCCGATGACGGTGGCGATGCTGCTGCGCAACACCGTCGAGGCAGCGGAGCGCTGATGATGACGGACGAGGGCCCGACCCGGCGCAAGGACTCGGGCCTCGCCGGGGCGGTGCTGACCTTCGTTCGGCTGGTGCTCGTCGCGGCGGCAGTTCCGTGTGTCACCGGACGACTCGGCAGCGGAATCCTTGAGGCGCTGTGCAGCCCGTGGGTCTTCCAGTTCGGGCTGATCTTCGTCTTCTCGACCCTCGTACTCGCTGCCGTGCATGCCTGGCGTCGGACCAACCCGCTGGTCGACCTGGCGGTGGCGCTGCCACTGGCGATCTGGGCGGGGGTCGTCTTCGTCGCCCCGTTTCGAGCGGGCTCGACGATGGTCGACGCGAGCGCGAGCGCGAGCGGACCAACGATTCGAGTGGTGCTCGCCAACCTGCACTATCAGGGTCTGCCGACGCCGGAGGCAATCGCCTGGTTCGAGTCGATCGATGCAGACCTTCTCGTGCTCGAGGAGTTGTCTCCGGCATGGGCCGAGGCGTTGAGCGAGATTCGCGATGCCTCAGCGAGCAGTGCGTGGCATCCCGAAAGCGACGCGAGCGGCATCGGAGTCATCAGTCGACTTCCGATGACTGCCGTGCGCATGCGTCCCCGGGAGCGGGGCGCGTTTCCGGGAATCGAGGCCACGATCGACCTTGGGGGACGGTCGGTGCGGCTCTTTGCAGTCCATCCGATTCCGCCGATCAATCGCGCTGCCGTGGCGGGCCGCAATGCGGCGCTCGCGGCCCTGGCCCAGGAGATCGCGGCACTCGATGGCGGATCAGCGGCGGTGATCGTGCTCGGCGACTTGAACGAAACTCCGTGGGGAAGCGCGATGCGATCGCTCCTTGAGACGAGTGGACTCCGGACGGCGCGGGAAGGCTTCGGTCGCACCCCGACCTGGCCGGCGCGCCTTCGATCGTCGGTGAATCGCGTTCCCCGATTCCTGATGATCCCAATCGATCACTGTCTGGTCTCGCCCGAGATTCGAGTCACGAGCTTTCGCACCGGTCCCGCAGTCGGCTCGGATCATCTGCCGATCGTCGCCGACCTTTCATTGGGCGGTGCGGCGAATTCAGACCAGCAGCACGACCTGTCCACGCGAGCGACCCAGCCATGAAGACGCCAGAGCAATCGGTTCCGAAAGAGACCCCGGCGGCGAACACTGCGGTCACCGTGCGGGCGGCCCGCTCGGTGAGGATGCTGTCGATCCTCGGGATGTGCGTCATGTTTCCATTCATTTTCCTCGTGGTGCTGGCCTGTGCTGCGGTGCTGATCTGGGTCGTGCCCAGCTCGGGAGGGTGGAGTGCGTCGGGGGCGACGCCGATTGTCCTCACCAGTCTGGCCTGCGTGGGGCTGGCGCTTCCGGCCCTGCTTCTCTTCAGCGACTCCCGCAATCACCCCACCCAGCTCACCCTCGGCGTCGATCGCCTCCGCATCGGAACGAAGTTGATCGGCTGGTCCCATCCCTACGAGAAGATCACGCTGATCAACGTCGATCCGGCGAATGAGAACACGCCCGAGCCGCTGCGGCTGACCCTCCATCGGGGGTGGCGATCCTCGGCGATCGTGCTCGACCGGCCGGAGCTCGACGCCGTCGTGCCCACGCTCCAGCAGTTGTGCGACCGCGTGGCCATCTGGCACTCCGACGGCTCGATCACCGCGCCGCTCTCCGAAGAGGCGGAAACGGCCGCCCACGCGCAGCTTCGATTCGAGATGCGACGGCGGGCGATCAAGACCACGGCCGTGGCCACCCTCGCCGGGCTCTTTGCCATCGGGATGGGGACGGGGCTTCTGATGTCCCACACGAGCAACAGCGGCAACACCGCACGCGGAGGCAGCGGAGGGAATGGGGGCAGCAGCGGCGGCGGCGCGACTCGTCGCTTCCGAGGCTGGGGTGCCTTCATCTTCGCCGTGATCACCTCGGCTGGCGCCACCGTGCGCGGAATCGGCGAGTGGCGCTCGTGGCGCGAGTCAAGGGTTGCCGAGGAGGGGGAGGGGGCGAAGGAGAAGGACGATCGCTCGTCCTCCTCCCGCAAGTCGCCTACTTCTCGATGAGCATCTCCGAGTACGACGGCAGCGGCCAGATGTCCGAGGGAATGATCTGCTCCAGAAGGTCGGCGATCTTGCGGGCCTCGAGCATCGCCGGCACCACGTGGTCGCGGACGTGGAAGGACTGCTTCTCGGGATCGCCGTGGTGCTTGGACTCGGCTCGCTCCACCTCGGCGATGGCCCGACGCAGGGCCGAGACCTGATCGACGAGCGCCTTGAGCGCCAGTTCCGAATCGGGGCACTCCACTCCGGCGGCCTGCGTCGCGGAGACCGCTTCGGCAAGCTCCATCTGCATGCGAAGCGCCGCGGGCAGCACCAACTGCCGGAGCATGGTCAGGAGCGTGCGGGCCTCGATGGCCACGGTCTGGTTGTACTGCTCGACGAGAATCGACGTGCGGGCCTCGAGCTCGCGCCGGCTGAGCACGCCGTGGCGCTCGAAGAGCTCGGCGACCTTCTTGCCCTTGAATGCGGGGAGGGCATCGGGAGTGGTCCGCAGGTTCGGCAGACCGCGCTTCTCGGCCTCCTTGTGCCAGGCATCGGAGTAGCCATCGCCGTCGAAGACGACCCGGCCGTGCTTCCTGACGATGTCCTGAAGCACCGAGCGCACTGCCGCTTCGATCTTCGCAGGCGCAATCGGCTTGGCGGCCTTGAGGTCGCCGCCCGACTTGCCGCCCGACTTGCCGCCCGACTTGCCGCCCGACTTGCTGCCGGAATTGCTGCCCGAATTGCTGATGATCCCAAGCTTCTTCTCGACCCGCGTGGCGATGTCGTCGATCGAGTCGGCGATGATCGTGTTGAGCACCGTGTTGGGCCACGCGACCGCCATCGAACTGCCCACGGCGCGGAACTCGAACTTGTTGCCGGTGAAGGCGAAGGGGCTGGTCCGGTTGCGATCACTGCTGTGTCGCGGAAGCTGCGGAAGGGTCATGGCCCCGAGATCGATGGTGCCGCCCTTGATGGTCTTGCGGCTCTCGCCGGACTCGAGCTGGGCGAGGATGTCGCTCAGCATCGAACCGAGATAGATGCTCATGATCGCCGGCGGGGCCTCGTTGGCGCCGAGGCGATGGTCGTTGGCGGCGCTGGCAATCGAGGCTCGCAGCAGATCGGCGTGGCGATCGACGGCGGCGATCACCGCGCAGAGGAAGGTCAGGAACTCGAGATTGCTGTGGGTGTCTTCCCGCGGATCGAGGAGGTTGGCGCCGCTGTCGGTGGCAATCGACCAGTTGTTGTGCTTGCCTGAACCGTTCACGCCGGCGAAGGGCTTCTCGTGCAGCAGGCAGAGGAAGCCGTGGTTGGCGGCGCTGGTGCGGAGCACGTACATCGTCAGCATCTGGTGATCGACGGCGACGTTGGCGTTCTCGAATGTCGGGGCCAGCTCGTACTGGCCGGGAGCGACTTCGTTGTGCCGAGTCTTGACCGGAACACCGAGGCGGAAGAGCCGCTGCTCGACCTCGGTCATGTAGGCCATGACGCGATCGGGAATCGACCCGAAGTAGTGATCGTGAAGCTGCTGGCCGCGAGGCGGGGCGGCCCCGAGGAGCGTGCGGCCGCAGATCGAGAGATCGAGCCGCTGCCGGGCGAGTTCGCGATCGACCAGGAAGTACTCCTGCTCGCATCCCAGAGTCGAGATCACCTGTCCGGCGATGCGATCGGTTCCGAAGATGCGGAGCATCCGCAGGGCCTGCTCGGAGACCGCCTGGATCGAGCGAAGGAGCGGAGTCTTCTTGTCGAGGGCTTCGCCGGTCCAGCTCACGAAGACGGTGGGGATGCAGAGCGTGACCTGACCGTTGGTGTTCTCGAGGAGAAACGCCGGGCTGGTGGCGTCCCAGGCGGTGTAGCCGCGAGCCTCGTAGGTGTCGCGGATGCCGCCGCTCGGGAAGCTGCTGGCGTCGGGCTCACCCTGGATGAGCTGGCTGCCGGAGAACTTCTCGATGGCGGTGCCGTCGCTGTTGGGCGAGAGGAAGGCGTCGTGCTTCTCGGCGGTCAGGCCGGTGAGCGGCTGGAACCAGTGGCAGTAGTGAGTGGCGCCGTGCTCGATGGACCACTCCTTCATGGCTTGGGCGACCGTGTTGGCGATCGCCGGATCGAGTGCCGTGCCCCGCTGCATCGTGCGCTGGAGGGCGGTGAAGACTTCCGGCGGAAGCCGCTTCAGCATCACATCGCCACCGAAGGTGTGCGATCCGAAGATCTCGGATGGGTTCCCGGTGAGGTCGATCATGTCGTTGGAGCCAATTCGTGGAAAGGTGCGTTTGGGATCGTCGGTGGCGCGCATGAGTGGTTCCTGACCGGAGGGTTGATCGTGACGGGGGGTGCCGACAGGCGGGGTTCGAGCCGAAGTGTCCGCGAAGCGCATGCGAACGATCCCGCGCCGAGGAGTGGATTTCGGCGGCGCGTTGATCGGGTGCGGAGCGTGACTCCGCGGAGCGCTCGAGGCGGGCGCTGGCAAATCGGTTGGGGCAAGGAGGGGATTGTGCGCGCCCGGGGGTCTTTTTCAAGGGCCGGAGGGAGGCGGATCGAGCCGATTCCGCCCGATCCGCCCGATTCCGCCGGAATCGCCGGAATCCATCGAAGGGCAGCCGCGTCCCGGCAAGCCCCGTGAATCGTTCGGCCACCTTCAGCGAACGCGTAGGCTCGCCCCGAGACTCCGTGCCCATGCATCCCCACGCCGCAGGAATCATCCACACCTATCAGGGCTACGACCCCCTCAATCTGCCGGGGCCGAATGCCGAGCCGCCGGACGTGGTGTCGGGTGCCTTCGAGCACCTGCTGACCTACGGATCGACCCGTCAACTGACCCCCGAGGAACTCGCCCGCGCGGTTCGGATCGATCCCCGCGAGATCAAGGGACTGGGCCCGAGTCTGGAGGCGCTGATTGCCATGCTCGAGGAGCGCAAGCGGAAGATCCTGGCCCGCTACGAGAGCGATTCGGTGCGTGCCACGGCCTCGTCCGAGTTCGCCGACCGCGCCGCCGCCGCGACGCCTCCGCCGAGTATCCGCAAGCGCTTCGATCGGGCCGTGCGGGACCAGCAGCTTCGTGACCTCGAACAGCTCTGGTACTCGCTGGGCGACGAGCAGTCGCCCTTCGCCGGTCCGCTCATGCGGCTGGTGCAGGCGCTGGCCGACAAGTATCAGGTGGAGCAGCTTGCCGCGAAGCACACCTTCACGGGACGCGAGGCGCTTTCGGTTTCCGAGGCCATCGCCGTCAAGGAGGAACTCGAACGCATCGACCAGCTCCTCGAGCAGCTCCGTCAGGCGGCCGAGAACGCCCAGGTCGCAATCATCGATCTCGAGGCCCTCTCGGAGTTCGCCGAGCCGGGCGATCTCGAGGGGCTGCGCTCGCTCCAGCAGCAGGTCGAGGCCTATCTCCAGGCGGCGGCGGAGCGACAGGGGATCGAGCAGACCGCCGACGGCTATCGACTCACGCCCCAGGCCTGGCGACTCTTCCAGTCCAAGCTGCTGACGACGATCTTCGCCGAGCTCGATGCCTCGCGCAGCGGCAGGCACCAGGGGCCGATCGAGGGGGATGGAGCGGTCGAACTCCAGCGCACCAAGCCCTTCGAGTTCGGCGACTCGGTTGCCAACATGGACGTGGTCCAGTCGATGATGAACGCCATGGCTCGCCGCGCGGGAGAGGCCTCGTCCGCACGAGGAGTGAGGGGCGAGTTCTCCTTCGCCAGTCGCGACATCGAGATCCACCGCACGAGGAACTCGCCCAAGTGCGCCACCTCGGTGATCCTCGACATGTCCGGATCGATGCGCCACGGCGGTCAATACATCCACTGCAAGCGGATGGCCCTGGCTCTCGACGGGCTCATTCGCCGCGAGTATCCCGGAGACTTTCTCCAGTTCATCGAGATGTACTCGCTGGCCAAGCCGCGTGCGATTGCGGAGATCCCGGCGCTGATGCCCAAGGCGGTGACGATTCACAATCCGGTGGTCCGGCTCCGTGCCGACATGAGCGATCCGGCCATCGGCGAGTACGACGTGCCGCTGCACTTCACCAACATCCAGCGCTCGCTCCAGATCGCCCGACAGTTCCTCGGCGCTCAGGACACTCCGAATCGCCAGGTGGTGCTGATCACCGACGGACTGCCGACGGCGCACTTCGAGAACGAGGTGCTCTACCTCCTCTATCCGCCGCATCCGCGAACTGAAGAGGCCACCATGCGCGAGGCCATGCGCTGCCGGCAGGAGGGAATCACGATCAACATCATCCTGCTGCCGAGCTGGAGCCAGTCGAGCGAGGACGTGCAGTTTGCGCAGCGCATGGCCGAGAGCACCGGAGGACGCGTCTTCTTCTCGGGCGGGCGCGATCTCGATCGCTTCGTGATCTGGGATTACGTCTCGAGGCGGCGAACGGTGGTTGGGTAGGCGGGGGTCGGCTTCGCCGAGGGTGTTTGATGGTCTGCCGCTGGCGGGGCACGATGTTCACGGCCGGACACGACGCCGCTGCGCGGGGACGCATGCACGCATGCACGCTCGGGACCAGCGTCGCGTCCGGCGGCTCTGCTGGTGGGGGTGGGGGCAGGCGGATGCTGTTAGCGCAATTCATCCCGTGGCTATGCGCCGCACTCATGATCCGTGGGTGAAGTGGTCGGGCTCCGGACCGCATCGCTTGTGTGGCGACGAACTCTGCGAAGAGACGGCCGGAGTTCATTCCGCCCCCCTCGGGGCGTCGAGGAGAGATTCATGCATCGTCAACTGGTTGCACGTGCGGGTTCACTTGCCGGACTGACACTCTGCGCAACCGGCGTCGCCTTCGGGCAGGCCGACTTCGACGGCAGCTATGCGCAGTCCTTCAACGGGCTGGGGCAGAGCGGGACCGCCACCATCATCGGCCCGGGACCTCACGGCATCACCGGCGTGCTCGGCTCGGTGGATGTCGAGGGGTGGTTCGGCGCGAACTTCTTGGGAAGCAGCGGCAACACCGAGTTCCGGGCTCACAACGGCAGCCTGGCCGGCAGCATGGGTCGCGGGGTGGTCTTCTTCGGCGACAACGCTTCCGGCGAACGAGCCCTCGGAGCCCTCCCCACGAGCAATCAGATCTCCTCCTTCGGTCTGGTGCTCACCAACACCACGACCCAGACCTTCTCGGCGGTCAACATCTCCTTTGACGGCGAGCAGTGGCGCGCTGGTGGTGCCAACATCCTCAACTCGCTGAACTTCACATATGGCTTCGGTTCCTCGCTGGTCGACGCGACGGTGGACGCCGCCCAGTTGAACTTCGTGGCTCCGGTCCTGAGCGGCGGCGAGTTCGCCCTCAATGGGAATCTCCCTGCGAATCAGACGGCGGTGAGCGGCACCCTCAACGGCCTGGCCTGGGCCCCGGGCCAGTCGCTGGTCCTCCGCTGGAATGCGATCGATCTTTCCGGGCAGGACAACGGGCTCGCCATCGACGATCTGGTGGTGCTGGGCATCCCCGGCATCACCGCCCTCGATCTGGCCGACTATCGCCTGAGCGCGACGTACCTGCTCCCTGCGGTGAGTGCGGCCGAGGCCTCGGCGGTGACGTACAACTGGAACAGCAACACCCTCTTCGTCCTTGGCGACGAGGGCGACGCGGTGGTCGAGGTGACGACGACCGGCGAACTGGTCAGTTCGATGACGCTCACCGGTTTCGACGACACCGAGGGTCTGACCTACATCGGCGGCGGACAGTTCGTGATCGTCGAGGAACGCCTCCAGGATCTCTTCCTGCTCACCTACGCGGCCGATGGCTCGATCGATCGCAGCCTTCTGCCGACCGTCTCGCTCGGACCCACGGTCGGCAACGTCGGTCTCGAAGGGATCAGCTTCGATCCGTTCGCGGAGACCTACATCGTCGTGAAGGAGAAGACGCCGCAGGCGGTGCTCGAGGCCACGGTGGACTGGAGCGTGCCGAGCGGATCGACCACGGATCTCTTCATTCCCAGCCTGGGCCTCTTCGACCTGTCGGACGTCCAGGTGCTGACCACCGTGCCTTCGCTGATTGGCTCGGATGATCAGGACAACCTGCTCATCTACAGCCAGGAGTCGGCGCGACTGCTGGAAGTCACCCGCGGCGGCGCGGTGCTCAGCAGCTTCGACTTCACCGGCATCGCCACCGATGCCGAAGGCGTCACCATCGGGCCCGATGGGACGATCTACGTCGTGGGCGAGACGCCGGCCCTGTACGTGCTGACGCCCAACGCCCCGGCATGCCCGGCCGATCTGAATGACGACGGCGTCGTGGATGGCGCCGATCTCGGCGCCCTGCTCTCGGCATGGGGGATCGCCGGGTCGGCCGACGCCGATCTGAATGACGACGGCGTCGTGGACGGCGCCGATCTCGGCGAGCTGCTCTCCGCATGGGGTTCGTGCTGAGGCTGCGGCGAGACCTGACCGGAACGCGTGAGCCTGACGTTGGTGACACAGGGCGCAGCAATGCGCCCTGTGTCGTTGCATGGGCGACGTTCGAGAAATGTGCAGGAAAGGCTGCGCATCCGGTGCGGCCCGATCCCTCTTTCTCGACGGCTCACGTGCCGTTGACGACGGAGCCCCCTGTCCCGTGACTTGAGGTCAACCGTCGTCGGAACATCCCCGGGATGGAGATCCCACAAGGAGCATCCGATGGAACGCTTCGCTTCAAAGAACCGCCGTGCCTCGATCGCCCGCTCCAATTTCTGCGCTGCCACTGGTCTCGCGGGATTGCTGCTCGCTTCCGGGGTGACCGCCGCGGCCCACGCCGCCGACGCCCCCGTCGATGCGATCCAGCGGACTCAGAATGCGGCCCGGCGTGACGCGTGGCGGATGGTCTTCCCCGGCAGCACCCTCGATGGCATCCTGATCTTCAGCGAGCCCATCGGCGACGCTTCGACACTCGGGTCGTTCCAGCTCTCGCTCGTCGATGGCAGCCAGGGCAAGGCCCTGGGCAGCGGCCTCTACCACATCACCTCCGCCACCGAGCAGCGCGAGCTCGCAACCGACGCGGGCGAGAACTTCGGTGGCTTCGTCACCCAGAGCTACCGCATCGTCGCGGGTGTGATCGAGAACGGCGTCCGCAGTCGGAACATGGCCGCAATCGAGATCAAAGTCGAGCTCCACGCGCTGGAACTCATCGCCCCGGTCCAGGCTCGCGTGCTGGTGCCGCTGGCAATCACCCAGCGCCTTTTCCACTCCGAGCTCGTCGCCGACGGCGCTGCCGTCGCCTTCGACCCCGCTGTCCAGACGGCGTACTCGAGTGCTCCGGTCACTCCCTCGAGTGGCGGCGGCGAGTTGAGCTCGGACACCACCTCGGACGAACCCACCATCCAGGTCGGTGGCGACGTCGATCCCGACCCCGATCAGCCCTTCGATTGCAACGAGCACTTCAGCGAGTGCCAGAACGCGGCCTGGAACCACTTCACCCTGGTCATTGAGGACGAGTGGATCCTGAGCGGCCTGTACGGCCCGTGCATGGCCGACACGCTGGCCAAGGCCGGTCCGCATTCGGGCAGCTTCGTCCAGTTCCTGCAGGGCGCGCTCCTCTCCTGCGGCATCGGCGCAATCGCCGCCGGCAATGGCCCGATGGCCTGGGCCTACGCCGCCCAGACCTTCCAGGCGAATGACTGCGAGATCCAGCGGCAGCAGTGCGAGGACTTCGTGGCCGGACAGTGATTCACACTCGGCGGCCCGGACAGCGCCTGTCCGGACCCGCCGAGACCACGGATCGCCGCATCATTCGGGCACGCCTCAGGGGGTGCGAGCCGAATGATCACGAAGGGCCCGGGAGCAATCCCGGGCCTTTGTGTTTCACCCGTACTCGATCCGCCCGTGGCGGACCGAGCGGCTGATGCGGTCCATCGAGTGGAGGCCGGCGAGGACGAACTCGACGCAGGAGGCCCGCACGGCGGGATTGTCGGCGGCGTTCACCTCGAAGGCCTTCTCCCAGGCGGGTGGGACGCGACGGAGTCGCTCCGCGTAGCTGGCGCTCGGAAGCATGTCGCCGATCTCGATCTTCACACCCTTGCCGAAGAGCTCCGCGATCTCGTCGATGCCGTGGCGGTCGCAGTATTCGGCGAAGACGGTCTTGATGGCCTCGGCCATGATCGCCTCGAGGGCCTGCCGCTCGCTCATCTGGTGGGTGCCCATCAGATCGAGTTCAAGCTTGCCTGCGGCGCTGGCGTGGAAGTGGGCGAGGTCGCTGATGCGCGGCACCGCCGGTCGCTCTCCGAGGACGATGCCGCGGCGACGAGCGCTGGCGATCATCGTTCGGTAGTTGGCAATCGAGAATCGGGCCGAGACGCCGGAGGTCTGATCGACGAGCCGACTCCTGCGGGCGGCGAGAGAGATCTGTTCGACGATCTCCTCCATGAACGGCGGCACCAGCACCGGATACTCGCCGTCGAGAAGCATGTCGGCCTCCTGCTTCATGATGGCGATGCCCATGGCCCGCTCGCGCGGGTAGTGGGTCTGCACCGTCGTGCCGATGCGGTCCTTGAGCTGCGGAATGACCTTGCCGGAGCGGTTGTAGGTGGAGGGGTTCGCCGAGAACAGAATCAGGATGTCGAGGTCGAAGCGAATCGGAAAGCCGCGGATCTGGACGTCCCGCTCCTCGAGGATGTTGAAGAGCCCCACCTGCACGAGATCGTCGAGGTCGGGCAGTTCGTTCATCGCGAAGATGCCCCGGTGCATGCGCGGGATCAACCCGAAGTGGAGCGATTCCTCGGCTCCGAGCGAAGCTCCGGCGACGAGTCGAGAGGGATCGATCTCGCCGATGATGTCGGCGAACTTGGTTCCAGGCGCAAGTCGCTCCGCGTAGCGCTCTTCACGCGGCCACCACGCAATCGGCACCTTGTCCGCCGGAGTGGACGCGACGAGGGCCCGACCGGCCGCGGTGATCGGCGCCAGTGGATCCTCGTGCACGGGGCAGCCGGGGATGTCGAGGAAGGGGATGACCTCGTCGAGGAATCGCCCGAGCTCGCGCATCAGGCGACTCTTCCCCTGGCCCTTCTCGCCCAGAAAGAGAAGGTCGTGGCCGGAGAGCACGCCGAGGACGATCTCGGGAATCACCGTCTCGTCGTATCCGACGATGCCGGGAAAGAGAGTCTCGCCCGCAGCCAGGGCCCGCACCATGTTGCTCCGCAGTTCCTCCTTGACCGAGCGGGAGCGCCAGCCGCTGTGAACGAGCTGTGCGAGCGTGGCGGGGCGCGCGGTCGGGAGGGCAGGGACGCGGGTGGTGGTGGGAGCGGTCATGGGGTCGTCTTTCGGGGCTCGGCGCCGTCGGGCGCAGGGACCCCGGGTGCTCCTGCTTTCGCAGGCCGCGGGCCACTGGACGCGTTCGAAATGCTTCCGAGCGCATCGGGCCGCACCCCGAACCACCCGCTGCGCCGAAACCAGAGCAGCAGGATGGTCAGAGTCAGGGCCATCGCCCCGATCGCCCCGAGGTAGCCGTAGCGCATGTGCAGCTCGGGCATGTTGTACGGCGAGTTGTCGAAGTTCATGCCGTAGAAGCTGGCGATGAAGCTCAGGGGCATGAAGATCGTCGAGATGACCGTCAGAACCTTGATCACCTCGTTCATCCGCTGGTTCACGTTGGCCAGATAGACATCGATCATCGAGCTGGACAGTTCACGGAAACTCTCGACCAGATCGATGATCCGCGAGGCGTGGTCGTTGGCGTCGCGGGCGTAGATCCGCACGTCGGCGTCGAGCACGGTCGATTCATGGGTCATCGCCGAGGCCACGTCGCGCATCGGCCAGATGGCCCGGCGGATCGCCAGCAGTTCGCGCTTGATCTCGAAGAGCCGTCCGATTGCGCTGGCCGTGGGTTCGCCCAGGATCCGGGTCTCGAGCTCCTCGAGCTCGTCGCCGTAGCGCTCGAGGATGAGGAAGTAGCCGTCGATCACCGCGTCGAGAATGGCATAGCCGAGATAGGCGGCGCTCGATCGCCGGATGCGTCCGCGACCCTTGCGGATGCGATCGCGCAGCTCGCCGAGGCAGTCGCCGGGATGCTCCTGGAAGGTGGCGACGAAATTGGGGCCGATCAGGATGCTGAACTGCTCCAGCACCAGCAGTTCGCCGCTCATCTCGGCCATGCGCAGGACGAGGAAGAGCCGATCGTCGTAGGGATCGAGCTTGGGCCGCTGCGAGGTGTCGACGATGTCCTCCTGGGCCAGCGGATGGATCCCGAGGATTTCGCCGATCTGGCGGATGACCTCGACATCGCCGAAGCCGTCGACGTTGAGCCAGACGACCGGAGCGGTGCCGATGATCTGCCGAAGCTCCTCTGGCGACTCCAGCGTGCGCTCGGTGACCGCGTCGGGACCGAAGGCGATCGTCCGCATGATCGGCCGACTTGCGCCCGGCGCCACCGTGAGCGTTCCCGGAGGCTGGCCCACGTTGCGAGAAAGCTTGCCGCGATTGCGTTGGAGTCGTCGGGCCTTGGCCATGGCGCGAGCGTAGAGCGGTTTCCACCCAGCGGTATGCTGGGCGAACGACGACTTCGGCGTTCCGTGCCGAATCGCCCAGCCATGACCATCCTCTCCATCCACGTCGCCGCGACCCTCTTCATGACCGGATTGATCTGGTTCGTGCAGATCGTCCACTACCCGCTCCTTGCACGAGTCGGCAGGGAGGGATTCGTCGAGTATGAAGCGGCCCACGCACGGCTGACCACGCTGGTGGTGGGGCCGATCATGCTGCTGGAAGCGGCCACCGGCGTGCTCGTCGTGCTGGCACCACCTGCGGAGCTGCCGAGCTGGTCGGTCTGGAGCGGAGCGGGGCTCATCCTCGTGATCTGGACCTCGACCGCGTTTCTCCAGGTGCCGCAGCACCGCATGCTCACCGCGGGATTCGATTGCGCAGCGCACCGGCGGCTGGTCTCGAGCAACTGGCTTCGCACCGCCGCGTGGACCGCCCGCGCCTGCCTGGTGAGCTGGATGGCCACGATCGCCTGAGGCGGTCAGTGCCGCTGGGTCGGGAGCGGGTGTGCGGCGAAGGCGCACGCGGGCCCTCGCCCGACGTCAGCTCACACGCTCGGTTCTCGATAGAGATCGAGATAGAACTCGAGCACCGACCGAGTGTCGCGATGCTTCTCGCGCCCGAACTGGAAGCCCAGCTCGCGGACGATGTCCATCACCACCTCGCGTCCCATGGTGATCTCCAGCTCGATCTTCAGATAGCCGTGCTTCTCGCAGTGGGCGACGGAATACTGGAGCAGGCGGCGCCCCACACCGCGCCGCCGCTGCCGAGCATCCACCCAGAGCCAGCGGAAGGAGATGCGGTGAGTGTCGATCTCCCGAAGCGAGATGAAGCCGAGCGGCTCGCCGCGATGCTCGGCCAGCCAGATGCGGCCGTGCTCGCTGAGGCAGAGGTGGACATCTCCGTCCTCCTCGGTCGGCGGAGGGGCGTCGATTCGGGCCAGATCGAACAGCCGCGCCACGGCATGGGTGTCGCCCATCCCCGCGGGTCGGACTGCGATGTCGTGCAGCGTGAATGGAACTTCGGTGCGCATCGTCGATCGACTCTCAACGCTCAGCGCTGGACGGCATGAACGCTGGACGGAATGAACGGGGGACGGCATGAACGGGGGACGGCACGAACGGGGGACGGCACGAACCGGGCGTCCCTGGACGATGGCCCGATACGGCCGAGGCCGGAACGGACGGACAGAACGACTCGGTGTGGAGCGGCTCCAGACGACGGGGCCGATCTTACAGAGGCGATTGGGCGACTCTCCCGGATGTCCCCTTCCGGGGACGGTGTTGCGAGGCCCACCGTCAGCGCCGCCCGTCGGGGCCGTCGGCCGAGGCGAGCGGGAGAGACGCGGGCCGAGCCCTCGACCCGATCAATGGGAGGGAACGTCGAGGAACTCGAGGGTGTCCCGGGCAGGATCGAGGAGGGCCACGCTCAGGGGCGAGGCTCGGTGGAGGGCACCCGGATTGATCACGCGTCGACCCTCGCACCGCTCGTCGCGGCGAACGTGGGTATGTCCGTGGAGCACGTAGTCGGCACCCTGACGAAGTGCGAATTCAAGAAGATGCTGAACATGCCCGTGCGTGAAGGCGAGTCGCCGACCGTCGACCTCGAGCCTGCCCAGGGGATGGTGCACCGTGATCCCCATCAGTTCGGCGTAGCGGGTGAGCGAGTCGTCGTCGTAGTCGCAGTTGCCAAAGACCACATGGGCCTCGACGCCGACGAGCTCATCGAGCACCGCCTCGCTGCCGACGTCGCCCAGATGAATGAGCATGGTGGCCCCGCGCTCCCGCAGCAACTTCACCCCGGCCCGCGCCGCCTCCACCCGACCATGCGTGTCTGAGAGAAGTCCGATCAGGGAGGGCACGGCCGAGGATAGGTTGGTCGGTTGGCGCCGACTGGGTCGTCGGCTGCGCCGACGCCCCCTCACGGCACCAGCCGTGCGCCCCACTCCCGACATCTCGCCAGTCGGGCGAGAGAACTCTCGCGGCCGAGGATGGCGAGGGTGTCGAAGATCGGTGGGCTCACCGTGCCTCCGGTCACTGCAATTCGCAAGGGCTGGGCAACGCGACCCATCTGACCTTCGGCGTGGGCGGTCGCGAATGCGGTCACCGAGGCCTCGATGGCCGGCACGCTCCACTCTCCCGGACCGCCACCGATTGCCGCGAGCACGTCGGTGATCGCAGCGAGCTGCTCGAGCCCGTTGGGTGAGGGACCGAGGAGCGCCTTCCGGATCGGCTTGGCGTCCTCCCAGGCGATGGCGTCGTCGGAGAGGGTGACCCAGCGGTTGCCGCGGAAGAGCTCGTCGAGCGTTCGACTGCGTTCATGGCTGGCGCCGGCGAGCATGGTGAACTGCTCGGCGGTCAGCCGCTTCATGAACTCGGGGTGGTAGGCGCGGCCGTGGGCCGCGGCGCGGGCGATGAACTCCTCGCGGGTCAGGACCCGCATCGCGTCGCTGTTGAAGGAGAGGAGCTTGACGCGGTCGAACTTCGCCGGCGTCTTCAAAACCCGGGAGAGATCGAACTCCCTGCAGATGAAATCAAGATCGAACTTCTCGCGATCGCCCCCCGGCGACCAGCCGTTGAGGGCGAGGAAGTTGACCAGCACCTCGGGGAGATAGCCGCTGCGCCGAAAGTCGTCGACGTTGATCTCGGGCAGGGTGACGCCGAGAGCCTCCGCAAGTCGCATCGCGTCATCGAAGTCGAGCTGCCGATTGGTGTCGGCAAACCAGGCGTCGAAGACGGGCCTGCTGATCGTTCCCTCCGGCGGACCCGACAGCTTCTGCTCGCGCACGGTCGCACGAAGCAGCTTGTCCTTGTCGCGCTTGCTCATCTTGGAACCGTCGGGGTTGGTGATCAGCGGGAGATGTCCGTACACCGGTCGCCGATAGCCGAGGGCGTTCTGGATGAGAATGTGCTTCGCGGTGTTGTTGAAGTGCTCCTGGGCTCGGAGCACATGAGTCACACCCATCAACTCGTCGTCGACCACCACCGCGAAGTGGTACGTGGGAAATCCATCTGCCTTGCGCAGCACGAAGTCGTCGATCTCGCCGGCCGGAATGGTGACTTCGCCGAGGACTTCATCGACGATGGTCACCGGTCCCTCGGGAACCCGGAGACGGATCACCGCCGGACGCCCATCGGCGAGGTGCTGCTTCACCAGCGCCGCTTCGACCGAGAGCCCGGCGCGGTCGTAGCGATAGGCCCGCTTCTCGGCGGTGGCCGCCTTGCGCTTGACGTCGAGTTCCTCCGGAGTGTCGAAGGCGAAGTAGGCATGACCCGACGCGATCAGGCGATCAAAGGCCTCGTTGTAGATCGCCAGGCGCTCCGACTGGAAGTACGGCCCCCTGTCGCCGCCACCGGCGCGAACGCCGCCTTCGTCGAAGACCGGCCCTTCACCCCAGGTGACTCCCAGCCAGGCAAGATCCTTCAGGAACCCCACCGACGCCGCGTCGGAGGAGCGCTTCTGGTCGGTGTCTTCGATCCGCAGGATGAAGGTGCCATGATGCTGGCGTGCATAGGCGAAATTGAACAGCGCCGTGCGGGCGCCACCGACGTGCAGGTGACCGGAGGGACTGGGAGCGAAGCGAGTTTTCATGAGGGGGGGACGGTAGTCGGCTCCGCCGACGGTGGCGCTTCGGCTGCGCCTCCGCGTGTGAGGAGTGCCGCGTGCGCGGCACCTGTGTGGCGCTCGGCACGATCGACGCTGCGCTGACTTCGTCAGCGTGGTCAATCGAGTCGAGCGGACAGAGGGGGAGGGTGGGGCCGTCTGCGCAACCCAAACTGAATCGCCGGATATGCCGCCGCTCCCACGCGGGAGAAGTCGCTGCGTCACCTATTGCGGCAGCATTTCAGGCCTGAAGAAGGTTCCGCGCACGGGGCACACCTCAGGAGTCGGCGCAGCCGACGACCCAGCCGGCGGAGCCGGCCACTCCGGCTGTAAAGCCGCTCGCCCACGCCCATTGAAAGTTGAAGCCGCCGATGCGGCCGTCGACGTCGAGGATTTCGCCGCACAGGAAGAGGCCGGGGCAGAGGCGCGACTCGAGGGTGGCCAGGTGGACTTCGCTCAGTGGAACGCCTCCCGCGGTGACCTCGGCGTGGCCGAAGCCGCGGTCGCCGGTCACCGGGACGACGAGTTCGCAGAGGGCTCGGGACAGGTCTCGTCGCACCTCACGGCTCAACTGACGCAGCGACGCGTGCGGGTCGACTCCGGCAACTGCGCACAGCGCTTCGGCGAGTCGCTCCGGAAGACGACCGCGCAGGAACGCGGACGGAGTGAGCCGAGGCGGCGCTGCAGTCGGGGCGGCGAGCAGCAGCCGATCCATCGAGTCGGCGCTCTCCTGCGGTACCCAGTTGATGGTCAGCCGGGCCTGCGGATCGTCGCTGCGAGCGGCACTCCACCACCGACTGATGTCGAGCGCCGCCGGACCGGAGAGCCCGAAATGGGTGCAGAGCAGGCTGTCGGTGCAGGACGCGACCCTCTTGCCTGAGCCGAGCGCAACGTCGAGGCGGGCGACTGCCGAGACGCCGCTCACCGCCAGCAGGGGATGGCCGCTCTCGAGAATGAGCGGCACCAGCGCGGGAAAGACACGGGGCGTGATGGAGTGCCCGAGCGACTGCACGAGGCGATGACCATGGCCGTCCGAACCGGTCTTCGGAAGCGAAAGACCGCCAGTGGCGAGGATGAGTCGGGTGGCGTGAAGCGTCTCGCCGCTCGTCGAGGTGACGACGAAGGCGGCGCCGTCGACATCGCGTTCGATCGTGGCCACCCGCCACGGATGAAGGATCGTCACTCCGCTGCCGCGGGCCGCGGACAGCAGCGCATCCAGCACGGTGCGGGCCTTGTCGGTGGTCGGGAAGAGCTTGCCGGTCTCCTCGCGCTTGAGCGTGACGCCCTGCGACTCGAAGAATTCGATGGTCTTCTCGACGCTGAAGTGGCGCAGCACCTGCCTGATTGCGGCGCGACTGCCACCGGCGAAGTCGCGCTCGTCGACGGCGTGATGGGTCACGTTGCAGCGACCGCCGCCGGCCACCAGGATCTTCGCTCCGAGCGTTGCGGCACCGTCGACGAGGACGATCCGCTGCGGCGTCGGGCGGTCCTGCGCGGGCCCGCCGCGTCCGGCCCAGATCGCGGCGAAGAGTCCGGCGGCGCCGGCGCCGACGATCACCAGATCGACGGCGCCATCCGTCGGCGGAGGCGACTCGCTCGACAGTTGTTGGTGCGGAAGGCTCACGACGGCGTCGACGGCGCAGGCGTCTCGCGAAGTTCGACGGTGGTCTCGATGTCGGTGGCCTTCTCCGCGGCGCAGCGGATGGTCATCGTGCGACCTTCGTCGCCCTCGATCAGGAACCGAAGGACGACGCGTCCGCGACCCGGCACGCCTGCCTCGAGAGTCATCCGCTCGGGTCGATGGGCCACTGGGGTCATGCTCCGGTCGGTGAATCGACCAAGGGTGCCGGCGGTGGCCACGCGGATGCCTTCACCGGTCACCGTGACCACGTCGGGCATGCCGATCTTCCGCTCCGCGGCGCGGGCCGTGCGCGAGGGAATCAGCCCGCTGTTGCCGACCTCGATGGTGACCTCCCAGAGTCGGTCGCCGAGCTTGCGCACCTCGCGGCGCTCCCATTCAAGCCGCGGCATCTGCTGGGCGTGGAACATGGTGAAGGCGAAGTTGCGATGGCACTCCTCCTCCAGCATGAACGACGGAGGCGTGCGCGACGCCCACTTGTTCGAGCCGCCCACGAGCACTTCGCCGAATTCGGGATGGTCGACGGTCTTCCACTCCGAGAGCGTCTGGCCGAAGAGCATCCGATCCGCCCAGCGCATGCGGGCCTTCTCGTCGGCGGGTGCTTCGCCGGTCTGCAGGATGCGCTGATCGGTCCAGAGCTCGTTGGTGAAGGAGACGATGCCGAGCCCCTCCGAGATCCAGTTGATGAACCCGCCGTGCACCGTGTACAGGTCGGCGTAGAGGATCATCGAGCGGTAGAAGGGCAGCATCTCGACGCCGGCGTTGGCGATCTCGTCGTAGACGGCGATGTCGGCCCGCGGGAAGTCGCCGGTGCGATAGCTGGCCCCGGGGCCGCGCAGGATCATGCCGCCGGTGTTGTGGTAGCTCTGGCCCGCGGCGACTGCCGGATGCGCCAGCAGCCATCGGCCCACGGCATCCGTCTCCGGATACGAGAAGGGATGGTCGCCGGCACCGCCCTGGATCCAGTCCGGGCGCCAGTCGGTGGGCCAGTTGCGGTTCATGTCGTAGCCGCCGGGTCCATCCTCGTTCGACTGACCGTCGCCGTCGTTGTCGATGCCTTCGCTTCCCGCGAAGGACCAGTCGCCGCGGGCCGGAGGCGTCACCCGCACGAAGAGTCGCGGATCGTCACGGTCGCGGCGATGGGTGCCGTTGGGATCGGGGCGCCACATGACCCCGATGTGTCCGTCGCCGTCGAGATCGTCGGGCCCGTCCTCGTCGAGAAGACCATCGCCGTCGCTGTCGGTGGGACGAAGTCCGCTGCGGTAGTTGCTGGGATTGGTCGGCGTGTGCATCCACGCGTCGCGGCCGTCGGGATTCACGCTCGGCAGGAAGTGGAAGACGCTGCGATTGCAGAGCTCGGTGATCGCGGGCACCGAGCCGTGGGCGCTGACCAGGTACCAGAGCGAATAGAGCACCGTCTCGGTGGCCTGCACCTCGTTGCCGTGGACGTTGCCGTCGATGTACATCGCCGGCTTGTCCTCGACCGGGCCGGTCATCGGATTGTTCATGGTGACCATCCAGAGCTCGCGTCCCTGCTCGCTCTTCCCAATCGACTCGATCGAAAGGAGATTCGGGTACGCGGCGACGAGCTGGTTCAGCAGGTCGGTCATCTCCGCATGGTCGTAGTACCGATTCCAGGCAATGGGCACCTTGCTCTCGGGTGCCGGCTGGGCGAGGAGCGGGGCGGTGAGTGATGCGGCGAGCGCAGCGGCGATCGCGATCACTCGGGAACAGCCGAGCCGGGCGGACGAACGAGCGAGCGTCATGGCCCGCATGCAGCGGGTGAAGGGTGTGGTCACGGGAGAGTCTCCTTCGGAGTCGGCGCGGGACGCGCCGCGGCGCCCGGCGTCGCCTCGAGGGGCACCACCAGCGTCCGCTCGGGCAGGCCGGGAATTCGCACGGTGATGGTCACCTCTTCGCCTGCGGTGGAGCGGACCAGCCACTCGAAGTTCTGGCCCGCGCCCGGGGCGAGTCCGCGGACCCGCTCGATGCGCCGTCCGGCGGTGATGCGATCGACCGGTGTCGAGAGCCGCACGACGATCGGTTCACCGCTGGCATTGGCACGGGCGTACCCGGTGCCGAGCGGAAGCCTGCCGTTGTTGCGAAGTGCGGTGCGGATGCGGAAGAGCCCCTCGGCCATTCGCTCAACTCGCGGCGAGTCGAGTTCGATGACCGGGAGCCGTTCGAGCAGATCGATGATGAAGGCGGACTGCTTCTCGGCCAGCCCGTCGAGTTCCGCAGCCGGCGGATTTGCCTGGAAGAGCGGAGTGAAGCCGCCGATCTCGACGGCCCCGAGGGTGGGATGGTCGAAGGGCGTCCACGCCACGAAACCCGCGCCGCTGCGGGCGGTGTCGCTGTACGCCAGCCAACCGGCGTCATCACTTGAGGCCGCGGCGGCCGGCGGACGCGCGGGTTCGCTTGAACCCCCTGGTGGGCGCTGACCGCGCTGCCCGCGCTGCCCGCGTGGGGGGCGCGGCGCTTCTGCGGCGGGTGGTGTGGCGACGGGTTCACCGCCCGCGGCGGCGGGGCGCGATGCCGCTTCCGGCGGCGCGTCGGGTGCCGCGGGAGCCTCCGCAGGCGCGGGCGGCGCAGATTCCGCAGGCTGATCCGCGGTGGCGGGTGGCGCCGGCGCCTCGGGTCGTCCCCACACCGCGGCGGTGAAACTCGGGACGCCGCGCTGGGCGTACATCCACGAGGCGAAGCTGCCCGCCGAATCGATGGTCGACGCTCGGCTCTGGCCAGTCTTCTCCTTGTAGACGCGAGCGATCTCGGCGTGCATGCCCTGATCGGCGGGGTCAAGTTCGAGCGGAACGCGGGGATTCACGTCGCGCCCGCGACTGTCGGGGGCGTTGACCAGATTGTCGTGCCGACCGAAGACGACGCACGCCACGATTTCGGGGTGGTCGAACACCAGCGTGGCCAGTGCCAGCGACTCCGGCTCGCTCAGCGGGTGGGTGCCGGCGCCATCGCCATGTTCCGGCCAGCGGTGCATGAAGTTGCGGTCGAGGTCGACGCCGCCGAGCTCATCCTCGTTGAGCAGACCATCGAGGTCGTCGTCGACGCCCTCGATCATCACCCGATAGAGCGCCCGCTCGCCCTTGGCTGGGTCGGGTGTGCGCAGAATGCGAGGATCGTCCGTGGAGGCCAGATGCGTGGCGTCGTCGGGAGGCGGCGGATTGGCCTGACGCATGAGGGTGATCAGGCCATCGCCGTTGAGATCGTTCCCGGGGTCCTCGTCGAGCTGCGCGTCTCGGTCATCGTCGATGGGTCGCGGGGACCGCGACTGCGGGGCGCCGGGCGAGGCGAGCGTGCGATCGATGGCATCGAGATTGACCCGCGGAATCACCAGGAGGCGTGATCCCTTCAACGGCGCCCCTTCGGCGCGGACCAGCCGTTCTGCAATGCGCAGTGCGATCTCGCTTCCGAGAAGGTGGGTGCCGTCGAGCCCGGCAACCACGAGGAGCGTGGGGGCGGGCGCCTCGGGGCCGAGCATGAGCCCGCGGATGGCGCGGCCCTCGCGGGTGGTGCCGACGTTCACGGCGCGGACGAGCCCCGGGAACTCCGAGGCGAGCGCCCGCAGTCGATCATCAAGGGAGGCGGGATCGAGATATCCCTGAAGGAGCGGCGCGGGCGACGCGGTGGACTGGGGCGCGGAAGCGAGCAACGACGCCAGCAGCAGGGCGGAAAGCATGGTCGGGAGCGTAGTGGAGAAGTGCCCTCCGCGTGTCCGGGTTGGATGCGGCCCGGGTCGGACGCCACGTACGATGGGCCCATGCGTGTGCTCTGGATCGTGATCGTCATCGTTCTCATCGCCGGGGCGGCCGCGACCTGGAATCGGCTCGCGGCTCCGTTCGATCCGGATGCGGCGGCGATGCGCGAGGCAATGGCCGCGGCGGATGAACGGCCGGCCCCGAAGCCGAGCGTCCAATCGTCGGGCGCGCCCGCCCAATCGACGGCGTCAGGGGTGGGACCCGGTGCAGCCGCGCCGCCGGCGGCCGCCCCAAGCGCGGGCAAGGGGGACACGCCAGGCGACTTGGCCGACGAGCTTGCTGCCGCCGCAATCGCCCGCGGGGCTGGGAGCAAGGCGGCCGTCGCTGCGGGCAGACCGCCCGCGGGAAGCGCCGTCGACGAGGCTCACGAGAAGGATCCGGGTGGCGCGGGAGAGGGGACGCGCATCGAGGACGCCATCGGCACGACCCTCGGTTCTGCGGAGGTCGTCGCCGGCGACATCCGTCGGAAGTCCGACGGCACGCTTCGCGCCGATGAGCGCTTCACCATTCGCGGGGCGGGGACCGTCGAGGATCCCTTCCGAGTCTCGTGGGAACTCCTTCTCTCGGCCAGCGAGACCTACCAGCCGCGGCTCAATCAGAATCAGATTCCGCAGCGCATCGCGATCCTCAGCGGCAAGCGCGTGCGCATCGAGGGGTACGTCGCCTTTCCAGCCTTCGCCTTCGATCCGAAGGAGTTGCTGATGATGCTCAACCAATGGGACGGCTGCTGCATCGGCGTGCCGCCCACGCCCTTCGACGCCATCGAGGTGCGTCTCGTCGAGGCGCCCGCGAATCGCCGCCGACATGGCATGGCCTTCGGCTTCGTGGAAGGCACGCTGACGGTCGAACCGTACCTCGTCGACACGTGGCTCGTGGGTCTCTACGTCATGGACGGCGCGGTGCTGAAGATCGAGATGTGAGAGAGGAAACGACGAGTGCCACGCAACTACCCGGCGCAGGCATCCGTCTGTAGAACCCACTGCTGATTCCTGATTCCCGATTCCTGTTCCCCTGCTCGGTGGCACCC
>CAYXKH010000010.1:27171-32227 GCA_964465255.1 uncultured Isosphaeraceae bacterium | reverse complement strand
CCTCCGCCCCCTGACCTCCCGCCCATGCCCTCCTCACTCATTCTCGGCGCTGGGATGGTCGGGTCGGTGATGGCGGCCGATCTGCTGGGGTCGCGGGGGTGGAGCGTCACCGTTGCCGATGCCAGTCGCGAGGCGCTTGATCGCTGTCTGGAGCGCTGCCGCCGGGCCGGCGGTGGAGGCAAGGCGAGACTTCCAAAGACCGTGCTCGCCGATCTCTCGCAAGCGGTTGAGGTCACTGCCCTGGCCGCGAAGCACGATGTGGTGCTGGGAGCCCTCTCGAGCCATCTGGCCTTCAACGCCCTGCGGGCGGTGATCGAGGCCAGCAAGCCTTACGCCGACATCGCCTTCATGGCCGAGGATCCGACCGAGCTCTCCGCGCTGGCGAAGCGCCGCGGGGTGACTGCAATCGTCGACTGCGGGGTCGCCCCGGGCATGAGCAATCTGCTCGCCGGCGCCGCGGCCCGCATGCTCACACCATGCAACCGAATTGACATCATGGTCGGAGGCCTTCCGCTCGAGCGACGGGCCCCGTTCCAGTACAAGGCCGGCTTCTCGCCCGCCGACGTGATCGAGGAGTACACGCGGCCGGCGCGGCTCGTCGAACACGGCCGCATCGTGGTGAAGGAGGCGCTCAGCGAAGCTGAACTCGTCGATCTTCCCGGGGTCGGCACGGTGGAAGCATTCAACACCGACGGACTCCGCAGCCTGGCCACCACGCTGAAGGTGCCGCACATGCGCGAGCGCACGCTGCGCTGGCCGGGCCACATCGAACTGATGAAGGCCTTCCGCGCCGCGGGCTGCTTCCAGAAGGAACCGATCGACGTGCGCGGCGCCGACGGCGGCATGGTCCGAGTCTCGCCTCTCGCGGTCACCTCGAAATTGCTCTTCCCGCTCTGGATGTACGACGAGGATGAACCCGACCTCACCGTCATGCGGGTGATCGGCGAAGGGCGAATGGCCAAGGCCAGCCATGGAATCCGCAAGGGCCAGCCGGTGCGGATCATCTGGGACCTCCTCGACGTCCGCGATCCGCAGACGGGCTTCACCAGCATGAGCCGCACCACCGCCTTCCCCTGCACCATCACCGCCCGACTGCTCGCCAGTGGCGGGCTGCGCCGGCCAGGCGTCCTGCCGCCGGAACTGCTCGCCGGCGAACGCGGCTATCTCGAGGCGATGTTCGGCGAGCACGCCAGGCGCGGCGTCGAGTACACCTCGCGCATCGAGCTTCTCTGAGCCGCGCTGGTGGCCTGGTGGTCGGGCCGTGCCTGGCTGTCCTTTTTCTCTGCAATGGAGACTCCCTCACATGCCGCCCTCAAGCGTCTGGCCCGGGCGTTTCTCGTCCGAATCGGCTGCTGCGTGGCCGCGGCGGAAGTGCTCTGCCCGATCTCCCGCTATCGACTCGATGCCGCCGGATACGCCGACGATGCCCTGTCGCTCCCACCGCGCGGCGAGCGGGCGCTGGCGACGCTCTGGTCGCTGAACGCCCTCTTGAGCGATCTGGACACGACTGCCCGAGTGGTGACTAGAGCGACTCGGCGGGGCGCGCTCCGCACGCCGCGCACGGTGATCATCGAGTGCAAGCGCTCCCGCGCCGACTTCTTCCGCGACGGGGAGGACGTGGCCAGCGCCCTTCTCGAGCGCGAGCGACTTCGCGCTCGACGCCACGACATCGAGGAGACTCTGGTGAAGCCGCTCGAGCCGCATCTTCGGGCCTCCGGCACGGCGCTCTTCCCCGAGCTCGAATCGTGGGACTTCGCCCGAAGTCGCACGCCCGCCCATCTGCGCGTGCAGCGCGAGCTGCGACTGCTCGAGCGGCGCCTCTACGGCCACACCAAGTTCAGTCGGCTGGTCAAGTATCGATTGGCCGATCGGCTGCTGGTGCTTGCTCCGAGCGGACTCCTGCGCCCGAGCGAACTTCCCGAGGGCTGGGGACTCATCGAGTGTCCGAGCCGCGACCTTCGCCGTGGGGCGTTCGACTCGCTCGATCTTCGCGCCCAGTCCGAGCACGTCGTCGGGGACTCGCTCCAAAGTCCCGGGCTTCTCGATCTGCCCATCCGCCTGACCATCGAGCCTCCGGAACACGCAACGCTCCCCCTCCGCCGGGCCCGCCTGCTTCGCAACATCGGTGTGGCCCTGATGCGGCAGAGGTGAAGTGGTTGGGCGATCCGCTGCCAGGAGGCGCTCGGCGGCCTCGATCAGGCGGAACGGCTCCGCGTGCGGAAGGCGGATCTGGCCAGCGACCGCGCACTCGAGACGGCGGAGTGAGCGGTCGCGCCGAGCGGCAAAACGAAAGCCGCCAGCCGCCGGTTGGGCCGAGCGCGGCGCGACAGGAGTCCAGGAGTGCACCACATGTCTCCTGTGGGTCGTCGCGAGGCTCGTTCACCCGAGAGGTGGCTGGCGGTTTCGTGCTCCGCGTCCGAAGGGACCTCCCAGCATCCCTGAACGCCTTCCAATTCGCGTCACCCCGCAGCGTCCGACCGCGAGGATTGTTCTTGATCCATCGGACTGGATCTGCTCCAGACAACGTCAACCAAAGTTCAGGGAGAGCACTCGCAGACGACGCATGTGCTCGGCGAGGACGGCCTCCTGAAGGAGGTCGACACGATCAAGAGGAATGCCTGAGAACTCGGCGGGCTGGCGCGCCTGGAGCGAGCCCACGCGGACCGAGTAGGAGTCGGCGCCCCACCAGATGACGCCGGCAGCACCCGCGGCAAGGGCCGGGCGCACCTGACCGCTGATGAACTCATCATCGGAGAGGAGCGTCAGGCCGTCGACCTTGTTGCTGTCGTGGACACGGTGCCAGATCACCGGAAGCACCGGCTTGCCCTTCGCGAGCTGCACCGCGAGCTCGGTCTTCATCGTGGTGTACGCGATCTGCGCCGGTCGACACTCCTTGCTGCGAATGTCGAGGTAGGGGTCATAGACCGAGGGGGCGACCCAGTCGCAGAGAGCGACGACGCCCGCGCAGCGTGCGCCCTTGGCAAACGCCGTCTCCTTGAAGGCCGGAGTGGTGCGGTGCCAGCCCACGGTGGCGCCCTTGGCGTCGCGGGAGAAGTAGCGCAGCGCCGGCAGTCCGTACACCGACCACTTCGCGGCGGGGCGAGCGTCCCTGGCGACTTCGACGACGCGCTTGAGGGCCGTCTCACCGGTGGCGAAGGTGGGAGTGCCCGGCTCGGAGTCGAGGTACTTCAGCCAATGGCCCTCGAAGTCGAGGAGTGCATACCCGGTGTAATCGGCCGGCACGTAGGTCAGGACGCTCGTGCGGAGCTTGGTCTCGTTGTACTTGCCGCCGGTCTCGCCGAGCGACTGGTAGATGACGATGCAGCGCGGAGCATTCAGCGTGGCGGCGGCGTTGAGAAAGCCCGGATTGGAGTGGGAGGCGACGACGAGGGTCTTCGGCGCGGTGGCCCCGAACACAGCGCTCATGAGCGCGGTCGGGGCGGATCCATACGCGACTCCGCCTCCAGCTCCTCCGGCAGCGAGCAGAACGATGGTCGCCTGGATGGTCGTGCGAATCGAGCAGAACGACGAGTTCGTGTGGTGCGTGTTCATGGCGGTGAACCTACCGCCGCCTGGGCAATTTCCGACGCTTGGGACGAAATCGACCCGCGCCGCGCAGCGCCATCGATGGTCCGAAGGGAATCGACGAGGTGCGAACGGGATGCGAATCGTCCCGACGACATGCGGTCGGGACGGCACGGCCGCGTCGGGGACCAAGAGTTATCTTCGGTTCTGGCGTCGCGTTTGCCGAGCAGTCGGCAGCGGTCAGCGGAGCACGGGCTCGATCGCCCGAAGCTTCTCGAGATGGAGCTCCCGCAGGCGCAACTTCATGGCCTCCGCGTCGCCCTCGCGAATCCCCTCGAACTCCGTGATGCGACGCTCCTGAAGCGTTCCATTTCTGGTCGAGAACGAGTCGGAACCCCACCAGACCACGCCGGCGGCGCCCGCCGCAAGGGCGGGACGGATCTGGCCATCGACGAACTCCTCGTTCGAGAGAAGAGTGAGCCCATCAGTCTTGTTGGTGTCGTGCACGCGATGCCAGACGAGCGGCATCACCGGCTTGCCCTTGGCCATCTCCACCGAGAGCGCCACCTTGTCGTAGACATGAGCCTGCCCCGCGCGCCGATTGGTTGGGTTGCGCGAATCGAGATAGGGGTCGTAGATGGTCGGCCCCACCCAGTCGCAGGCGTCGATCAGCCGTTGGGCCCGCCGCCCCTTCTCGAAACCCCGCTCCCGAGACTCGTTGGTGGCCTTGTCCCAGGCGATGGTGGTGCCGCGGGTGCTGGACCCGAAGTAGCGCATCGCCGGCACGCCGTAGACCGACCACCTCGCCCGGGGTCGCTCCTCGCGGGCGATTCGCAGGAGATCGAGATAGGCCGCTTCGCCCGCGCGAAACGCCTCGCTGGTCACATCCTCGTCCTCGAGGAACTTCATCCACGACCCTTCGAAGTCGAGAAGCGCCATCGCTCCCTGCTGCTCCGGGACGACCCGCCGCACGTTGGCGCGGAACTTCTTCTCGTCGAACTTTCCTCTGGTCTCGCCGGTGCTCTGATAGAGGATCGCACAGAGGACCGCGCCGCCGGAGAGAGCCCTCGAGATGAACTGCTCGTCCGGCAGAGACGCCACCGCGAGCGTGCGCCCCGGATAGCTGCGCTCGAGGAGCATGGCGTCGGGGCTCTCCGCAGCAGGCGGAAGACTCCGCGCCAAGGTCGCGGCGTTCGGCGACGTGGTCCTGCCATTGGCACTCGGCGCCGAGTGCTGGGGGCCCGCCGGCGCCGACGGCGTGTTCGGCTTGCCCGGCGCACTCACCGACTCGCTCGACCAGAAGCAGCCGGAGAGGAGCACCGTGATCAACGAAAGTGGCAGCACTCGAGTTTGCACGGGCGGAGTGTAAGGGCGATGCCGCGGGTGCCATGCTGCGGGTTGCGCGAGTGAGTGTCGGCGCCGCCCGCAACGCGCTGCGCGTCGCAACCCGGCGCACGCATTCAGTCGTGCAACCCACTGCGCTCTTTCCCTGATCCCTGATCCCTGATCCCTGATCCCTGATCCCTGATCC
>CAYXKH010000010.1:18196-27071 GCA_964465255.1 uncultured Isosphaeraceae bacterium | reverse complement strand
CTGCGCTCTTTCCCTGATCCCTGATCCCTGATCCCTGATCCCTGATCCCTGATCCTTCACGCGAGCGCCCCCGTACTCTCCCCGCATGCCCCTCGCCGATCTCCGGTCCCAGTCCGTTCGTCGCGATTGCGATGCGCTTCTCACGCATCTGCGCGACTTCCGACTGTCGCTGCGCTTCTCGGCGGGCATCTGGTTCTTCACGCCCGCGAGCAGCCGATTCCACGATCGCTATACGCCCGCGCTCGATCTCGAGGCCCGGCTCGAGATCGCCGCCAGCCTCAAGAACGACGGACTGGTGGCCCTCGAAGCCCACTATCCCAACGAGATCAATCGCGACAATCTCGCGCTCTGGCAGGCCTTCACCCGCGCCACCGGCATCCGCGTGCTGACCGTGATCCCGCTGCTCTTCTGGGACCGCGAGTTCGAGTTCGGTTCGCTCAGCAATCCGCTGGCCGCACCGCGCCGCCTCGCCATCGCTCGGACCATCGAGGCCCTCGAGCTCAATCGCGAACTGGCCACCGACTTCGCCGTCGTCTGGCCGGGGATCGACGGGGTGGAGAACGTCTTCGGAGTCGACGTGGCCGCGGCCCGAGACCGCTTCGCCGATGGCATGGCCGAAGCCATGGACGCGGTGCCGGGCGTGCGCATCGCCTTCGAACCCAAGCCCTACGAACCGCGCGGCAGAATCCTCTTCGGCACCACCGCCGAGGGCATGCTGCTGGCGCCGATGGTGGAGTCGCGGCTGCGCCATCCGGCCAACCGCGCCCTCCTCGAACAGGGTCATGCCCTCTTCGCCCTCAACCCCGAGATCGGTCATGTCCTGATGGGTTACGAGGATCTGTCGATGGCCTTCGCCTGGCCGCTCGCCGATGGACGCCTTGCCCACAGCCACTGGAACAGTCAGCCACTTGGCAACTACGACCAGGACCTGACCGTCGGCAGCGTCTCGCCCGAATCGCTCGAGGCCCTCCTCTATACGCTGCGGCTTCACGGCTACACCGGCCACCTGGGGATCGACATCAACCCCGAGCGGATCCCCGTCGACGTGGCCCTGCGAATCTCCTTCGACGCGATTCGGGCCGCGAACGACCGAGTCGAAAACCTCGATCACGAGGCGATTCTCTTCTCGCAGCGCCATCCCGATCGGTCGCGCGGATGGCTCGAGGCGTATCTGATCCGAGCCCGCGCGGCGCGCCCCGAGCGACTCTCGCCTCTGCCGCGACCGTTCTGATCACTCGCTTCGTCCCACCGAACCGACACTCGCGAGGTCTGCCGGCGCGTTGCAATTGGCGACTGGCAGCGCCCTCCGCGCACGCCCCGCCGTGTGCAACCCACTGCACGCCTTTCCTGCTCCCGAAGGCCGCGCAGCGGCCTCTCCTTCAGGGTGTGTTGGACGACACTCGCGAAATCTCAACCACGAGCGTGTCGTCACGCGGCCGTGCGCCTCCGCGATGGGCCCGCCCGGCGTCCATCACTCGTTGGGCGAGAGCCTGGTCGGCGTCCGCCATCGCGGCCCGCATTCCTTCGACGCCGAAGGGAACGCGGCAACGATCCTCGGCCTCGATCAGTCCGTCGGTGCAGAGCACCAGCGTGTCGTCTGGCATGAAGGAGATGCTCCGCTCGTCGGCGTCGAACTCGGAGGGGGGCAGCACGCCCAGCATGGTGCAGGTCGAGGCCAGTTCGATCAGCGCTCCCCCCGCCCGTCGCAGCACTGCGGGCGGATGCCCGGCGCTGGCCCATGAAAGACTTGAAAGACTTGAAAGACTTGAAGGACATGAAAGACTTGAAGGACTTGAGAGACTTGAGAGAGGGGAGAGACTTCCCTCTTGCCCCGGAACCTCGACGGCAATGGCGGTCGCGTACACCCCCTGCGGGGCCAGCATGTCATGCACGAATCCGTTGAGCCGCGCCATCAGCACTCGCGGCGAGAGTTCCTTCGGGGCCAGTCCGACGAACTCGGCCGACTCGCCGGCGAGGAGCGAGAGGACCGCATGGATCCGCGTGACCGCGAGCGCCGACGTCACGCCATGGCCGGTCACGTCGACGACGACCACCAGCACGCGACCATCGGCGAGTCGCCGAGCGAAGAGGAAGTCGCCGCCGACATCACGCAGCGGCTCGTACGAATAGCGCACGCGGGTGCTGCCCGAGTCGATGGGAGCCGGGAACAGCGCCTCGTGGACGCGCCGCGCCTGGGCGAGATCGCGCCGAATCTCGTCGTAGCGATCTCCGAAGAGCCCGACCTTGAAGCGATCGACCCAGCGCTCGTGCCGCCACACGCTCCAGATCACTCCGGGAGCACCGCCGAGCGGGAACAGACCGATCATGGTCAGCTTGATCCAGGTCGGTCCCTCCATCGACAGAATCGACGCCGCGTAGAGCCCACCGAGCGGGATCAGCGGCCACATCGCCGGCCACGGCGGAAGCGCCAGGAAGAGCGACCCGATGAAGTGGATGAGAAAGAGCACGAACAGGGCCGTCCCCGCCGTGATGAAGACCCGCTCCGCCGGCGTGTGCAGGTCGTTGAAGAACTCCGGGTCGAAGGTCATGAAGAGCATGACGCAGACGATCAGGATCGCCCCCGAGGTCATCAGCAGCCACCCGAAGCGGCGGGCGATGCGACGCGGCTCCGGGGCCATGCGGAAGAAGGTCCACGATGCCAGGGCACATCCGAGGGCGACGCCGTAGGCGGCGACGAAGTTGATGATGTCGTGCGTTGCCCACGTCGGGGACGACCAGAGTCGACGGGTCTCGTCGAAGACGAGCAGCGGGAACAGCACCGCGACCACCAGGCAGTAGATTCCGGCCCGTCGCTTCTGCCAGCGCCCGAGGCTCTCATCGAGGAGCTGCTGCTCCTCGGGTTCAAGCTGGTGATGGTCGATGGTGGTCACGGATGGCCCGAAGCGGCGACGTTATCCCGCATCAGGCCGCATCAGGCCGGATCAGGCCGGATCAGGCCGGATCAGGCCGGATCAGGCCGGATCAGGCGAATCAGGCGCACTCGGAGCCTGTCTGGGGGTCTTCGTCGCCGCGTTCTTCCACCGACGCTTGGTCTCGAACGCGGTGACGTCGGCGATGGTCATGGCACGGAGATACTCCTGAGCCTTGGCCCGCTGCGCCGTCCAGAAGCGATGGGCCGGACAGGCTCGTTCGTCGGAGCATTCCGCCGTGCCGAGCATGCACTTGCGCTGCAGAACCGGGTCGTCGAGGGCCTCACACAGATCGTGGAGAGTGATCTCGGAAGCCGACCTGGCCAAGGTCACACCGCCTCCAATGCCCCGCTGGGTGCCGACCAGGCCCCGCTTCGAGAGTTGATGGATCAGCTTGGCCAGATAGGGCGCGGGGACGTCTGCGGCCTCGGCGATCTCGCGCACGAGGACCGGCCGCCCCCCGGCGGCGGCGACGTACGCAAGTGCAGTCGCGGCGTATCCAGTCCCTTGGCTGAGCATTCGTGGGCGTCCTCGTGTGCCTCTCGGTGGGCACAACTTAGGATCTGTATATCTTTTAGTCAACTGAAACGGGTGGTCAACTGAGGCGGGCCACGCCGCTCGACGGGTGGTCCCCGACGCTTGGCCTTGGCTTGGCGCTTCCCAGCATCGTTCCGGATGGTCGTCTTGACCCCAGAACCATGCTCGTTTGTGATGACTGTGCTTTTTTTCACAGAGTCTCTTGGGATGCCTTGACGGTTTCGCCTCGAAGCCCCACAATCGTCCTTCAAGATGACGAGATACTCATCTAATCGTTTAGTCCGGTGTCTGCTTCCACTTTCCCGCCCGCCCGTCGCACATGCACCCGCGTTGTCCCAACCGGTCCCGCACTGACGGTCGGGAGCCCTCCCGCCTCGTCCGCCACTTCCCTCCCGCAGCGAATTCGCACGGGAGGCGAACACCCCTTTCTTCTGTTCGAGCTGAGTTCGCTCGGAGCGCTGCATGACCCCTTCAGACCAGACCGGGAATCCGCAATCCCGCGAGACCACGACCTTCCGACCGCCCGCTGGCGGGTCGCGTGATCCACACGGCATGCTCGCCACCGGGCCGATCGAACGGTTCACCTACGACGACGCCATCGTGCGCAAGTTCGCGGTGGCCACGATGGTCTGGGGAATCGTGGCCTTCCTCGTAGGCCTCATCGTGGCCGTCGAGCTGGTGCTGCCGGAGCTCTCCAACAACCTCGAGTGGATCTCCTTCGGACGGCTCCGCCCGCTTCACACCAACGCCGCGATCTTCGCCTTCGCCGGCAACGCCGTCTTCGCCGCGATCTATTGGTCGACGCAGCGGCTCTGTCGGGCCCGGATGTTCAGCGACATCTTGAGCGCACTGCACTTCTGGGGCTGGCAGCTCATCATCGTGTCCGCGGCGATCACCCTGCCGCTGGGCTACACCCAGGGCAAGGAGTACGCGGAACTCGAGTGGCCCATCGATCTGGCCATCGCCGTGGTCTGGGTCGGCTTCTTCGGCGTCAACTTCTTCGGCACGCTGGCCCGGCGCCGCGAACGACATCTCTATGTCGCCCTCTGGTTCTACATCGCCACAATCGTCACCGTCGCGGTGCTCCACGTCTTCAATTCGCTGGTGGTTCCCGCCGGTCCGCTCAAGAGCTACCCGGTCTACGCCGGTGTGCAGGACGCCTTCATGCAGTGGTGGTACGGCCACAACGCCGTGGCCTTCTTCCTGACGACACCCTTCCTCGGGCTCATGTACTACTTCCTGCCGAAGGCCGCGGAGAAGCCGGTCTTCTCGTACCGACTGAGCATCATGCACTTCTGGTCGCTGGTCTTCCTCTACATCTGGGCCGGACCGCACCACCTGCACTACACCGCGCTTCCGGCGTGGGCCAGCACCCTCGGCATGATCTTCTCGCTGATGCTCTGGATGCCGAGCTGGGGAGGCATGATCAACGGACTGCTCACGCTCCGCGGCGCCTGGAGCCGCGTGGCCAGCGATCCGGTTCTCAAGTTCTTCGTCGCCGGCATCACCTTCTACGGCATGAGCACCTTCGAGGGGCCGCTCCTCTCGATCAAGAGCGTCAACGCCCTCAGCCACTACACCGACTGGACCATCGCTCACGTGCACAGCGGGGCCCTCGGCTGGAACGGGTTCATGACTTTCGGAATGCTCTACTGGCTCTTCCCGCGGCTCTTCCAGGCGCCGCTGTGGAGCAAGAAGCTGGCCGAGACCCACTTCTGGATCGGCACGCTCGGACTCCTTCTCTACATCGTCCCGATCTACTTTGCGGGTGTGACCCAGGGACTCCTGTGGCGGGCCTTCGACCAGAGTGGCGCCTTGGCCTTCCCCGACTTCGCCGAGACCACCCAGGCGATCGTGAAGTTCTACTGGTTCCGGGCCATCGGCGGTTCGCTCTTCCTCGCCGGCGCCGTGCTGATGGTGATGAACGCCTTCATGACCTGGCGGGGCCGTCCGCCGCAGTACGTCGAGCAGGTGCACGAGGCTCCGGCGCTTCACCGCGGCTATGTCGACCCGCCGGCGCCGGTCAGCCAGCTCGACGCGGTGCTCGAGAGCGCCAAGACCATCGATGTGTGGTCCAAGGCCGCGTGGCATCGTCGCTGGGAGCGTCTGCCGCTTCGGTTCACGGTGTGGACGATCATCGCCGTCGTGCTGGCGTCGGCATTCGAGTTCATCCCGACCTTCCTGATCCGCTCCAACGTGCCGACGATCGCCTCGGTCCGTCCCTACACGCCGCTCGAACTCGTCGGCCGCGACATCTACCTCGCCGAGGGGTGCTACAACTGCCACTCGCAGATGGTCCGGCCGCTCTGGCACGAGACCAAGCGCTACGGGCGATTCAGCGAAGCCGGCGAGTTCGTCTACGACCATCCCTTCCAGTGGGGCAGTCGTCGCATCGGTCCCGATCTGCATCGCGAGGGCGGCAAGCAGAGCTGGGACTGGCACGTGCGCCATCTCGAGAATCCCCGGCAACTGGTGGCGCAGTCGATCATGCCCAGCTTCGCCCATCTGCTGCGCCAGCCGCTCGACTACAGCATCATCCAGCCGCGAGTGCGGGCCATGGCCATGCTCGGCGTGCCATACGGCGAAGCGGTGAAGGACGGCGTGGCCGAACGGATGGCTCGCGAGCAGTCCGCGAAGATCAACGCGGAACTGATTGCCCAAGGCGGCTCCAACCAGGTCGCCGACACCAAGGTGCTGGCGCTGATTGCGTATCTTGAGCGCCTCGGCACCGACATCAGCAACCCGCTGCCGACGGATGCGGCGGTGCCGGCGTCCACATCTGCGCCGGCGTCCACTTCCGCGCCGGCGTCCGCGCCCGCACCCACACCCGCACCCGCTCTGGAGAAGGCTCCATGACTGCGATCATCAGCGCCCTCGGCCTCTGGTTCTATCCCACCGTGGCCATGGTCATCTTCATGGCGACCTTCGTCGTCCTGATGCGCCGCCTCTACCACCCCTCGCGCAAGCAGGAGATGCGCGACGCCTCGCGCATTCCGCTTGACGATTGAGCGCGGCGGGCAGCGCACCTCGTGTGGGTCGGGCGCCTGTCGCCACTGGCTCACGTTCCCTTCGACCATCGCAGCTTCAACCTTCCATCCCACCATGTCCGCACGACCACACGATCCACTGCTCGACCACGAGTACGACGGCATTCGGGAGTTCGACAATCCCGTGCCCGGCTGGATGCACCTCATCTTCTTCGGCACCGTCGTCTTCTCGGTGCTGTACTTCGCCTTCTTCCAGTTCAGCCCCGTGGCCTGGACGGTGCAAAGCACCTGGGAGGCCCACCAGGCTGCGGCATATCAGAAGGTCTTCGGCACGCTCGGCGAGCTGAAGCCGGATGCTGCGACGCTGGTTTCGCTCGCCCAGGACGAACAGATGATGGCGGTCGCCAAGGGGATGTTCGTCACCAACTGCGCCCAGTGCCACGGCAAGGATGGTGGCGGCATCAACGGCGTCAATCTCACCGACGACGTCTACAAGAACGTCAAGCAGCTCGCCGACGTGTACACCGTGCTCACCAAGGGCGCCGGCAACGGGGCCATGCCCGCGTGGCAGAACCGGATCAGTTCGAACGAGCGCATCCTGCTCGCGTCGTACGCCGCCACGCTTCGCAACACCAATGTGGCCGGGGGCAGGGCCGCGGAAGGCACCCCCATCGATCCGTGGCCGACTGCGTCGAGCGTTCCCCCCGCCGTCAGGTGAGCGCAGCCGCCGAGTTCCCGCGATCGCACTGAACCGTCCACGTCATGACCTCTCCCGTGAAGAACAGCCCCGGCAACACGCACGCGCCACCGGAGCGCGTGCTGTCGACTCTCAACGAGGATGGCTCGCGGCGCTGGCTCACGCCGCGGCCGATGCCCGGGCGGTTCATGTCGGGGCGGCGGATCGTGGCGTATCTCCTGATCCTGATCTTCACTGCAATTCCCTCCATCTCGCTGAACGGGCGCCCGCTCGTCCTGCTCGATCTGCCGACGCGGCACTTCACCATCTTCGGGATGACCTTCCTCCCCACCGACACGCTGCTTCTGGCGTTCTTCGTCGTGGCGATCTTCGTGGGTGTCTTCCTGCTCACCGCCCTGCTCGGGCGCATCTGGTGCGGCTGGGCCTGTCCGCAGACGGTCTATCTCGAGTTCGTCTTCCGCCCAATCGAACGCTTCTTCGAGGGCACACCCGGACGTCGGCTCCGCCCCTGGCAGGGCAATCCCGTGGGCACGGTGGCGAAGTACGTGGTCTATCTGGCCATCTCGCTCTATCTGGCCCACACCTTCCTCGCGTACTTCGTGGGGGTGGAGCGGCTGGCGGTCTGGGTCCGGCAGTCGCCCTTCGAGCATCCCGCACCTTTCGTGGTGATGCTCGTCGTGACCGCCTTGATGCTCTTCGACTTCAGCTTCTTCCGCGAGCAGACCTGCATCGTCGCCTGCCCGTACGGCCGCATGCAGTCGGTGATGCTCGATCGCAACTCGCTGATCGTCACCTACGACACGCAGCGCGGTGAACCTCGTGGCCCCCTCAAGCGCGCTCGCCGGCCGGAACAGGCCGACGTGTCCCTGCCGGTGGTTGCTTCGGGCGGCGACTGCATCGACTGCGGGATGTGCACGGTCTGCTGTCCGACCGGGATCGACATCCGTGAGGGATTGCAGATGGAGTGCGTCGGCTGCGCCCAGTGCATCGATGCCTGCGACGCGGTGATGACCAAGCTGCACCGGGCGCTGGGCCTGATCCGCTACAGCTCGCAGGCTGCGGTCTCCGGCGAGTCCCGGCGGCTGCTGCGGCCGCGAGTGGTGCTCTATCCGCTCGTGCTCCTTGCGCTCATCGTCGGCTTCCTGATCACTCTCTCCTTCACCGGGGGCTTCGACCTTTCGGTGCTGCGCGGACTCGGCTCGCCCTTCACCAATCGGCCCGACGGCACCATCGGCAACACCGTCAAGATCAAGATTGTGAATCGCCGCGACACCGAGGCCACCTACGCAATCGTCGCAGAAGGCATCGAGGGCCTCGTCGTCAGCGCCGAGGAGAATCCAGTCACGCTCGCCGCCGGCGAAGTCCGCACCGTCCCCATCACCCTGGTGGCCCCGCGCGGCGCCCTCGACGACGGAGGGAAGCAGATCACCGTGAGTGTCACCGACGACAGCGGGCAGGTCCGCACTCGTCCGTTCCAACTGGTCGGCCCCGCAGGTGGACTGCGGATCGGTCCCTGACGCACTGCCCCGCGCGTTCGTCATCCCTCTTCTCACACATCCGTCCATGGACTCCCTTCCGCTCATCTCCGCCGTCCTGGTTGCCAGCCTTCTCGGAAGCGCCCACTGCGTGGGGATGTGCGGGGCGTTCGTGGCCTTCGCGGTGAGCGGCGATCTCGACCGGGGCACTGGCGAAAGGGGCACTGGCGACCGGGGAACTGGCGACCG
>CAYXKH010000010.1:16221-18096 GCA_964465255.1 uncultured Isosphaeraceae bacterium | reverse complement strand
ACTGGCGACCGCGGCACTGGCGACCGCGGCACTGGCGACAGGGGCAATGGGACTGGCGACGACCCGACGACCGACCGTCGCCGCGCTCCCAGTCGAACGCGACTCCAGGTGATGTACCACGGCGGCCGACTGGTCACCTACACCGCACTTGGGGCACTCGGCGGCGCCCTCGGCGCGGCGGTCGACCTCGGTGGCAACTCGCTCGGCATCCAGCGAGTAGCCCTGACACTCGCCGGCGCCTGCATGCTGCTCTTCGCCGCCACGGCCCTGCTGCGCACACTGGGGGCGCGGATTCCTCGAGCACCGCTGCCTTCGTCTCTCAAGCGCCTGGTCGCCGCAGGGCACCGCGCCGCGATGGGTCTTCGGCCCGATCGTCGGGCCCTCGCCATCGGCATGCTCACCACCCTTCTTCCCTGCGGGTGGCTCTACGCCTTCGCCATCACCGCTGCCGGAACCGGAAGCCCGGTGCTGGGAGCCGTGGTGATGGTCGCGTTCTGGCTGGGAACACTGCCGGCGCTGGCGGCGCTTGGATACGGCGTGCAGTCGCTCACCGGCGTGCTGGGCCGTCGGTTGCCGATTGTGACCTCGATCGTCCTTGCCGCGGTCGGACTCTGGACCTTGATGGGACGAACCAGGCTCCCCGCGCTGGCCGAGGCAACTGCCGACCGCGGCGCACTCCGAAGCATCGCTTCGGGCGAGGCTTCGACTGAAGACGCAATCGAACGCGTGCAGTCGCTGGAGCATGAGGAGATGCCATGCTGCCAGCAGTGAGAGACTCGGCGGCGACTCCTCCGCGCTGCGCCCACTGCAGCGAGTCGGTGCCGAAAGGCCTGATCGTCGACGGCGACGCCGAGCAGTTCTGCTGCAACGGCTGCCGCACGGTGCGCGAAGTCATCACCGGATGCGGGCTGGAGCGCTACTACGCCCTTCGCGACGGCGAAGCCTCGAGTCGATCGACGCGGGTGAGCCTTCGCCCGGCTCGTGCCAGCGAGTTCGCCGATCCGGTCTTCGCCGAGCGGCACGTCCGCATGCTTCCCGGCGGTTTCGCCTGCGTCGACCTCTTCCTCGAGAACGTGCATTGCAGCGCCTGCCTCTGGCTGGTCGAGCGCCTGCCTCGCGTGGTGCCGGGAGTCGTCGAGAGCCGACTTGATCTCCGCCGCGCGATGGTGCGGGTCACCTGGGCTCCGGACCGCACCGATCTTCCGACGATTGCCCGGGCCCTCGAGCGCCTGGGCTACCCGCCTCACCCGGTTCGCGAGCGGGCGGCGCGGCTCTCGCGGCAGCGCGAGGAGCGGCGGCAGCTCGTGCGGCTCGGCGTCGCCGGGGCCTGCGCCGGCAACGTGATGCTGCTGGCGGTGGCGATGTACGCCGGGCTCTTTCAGACCATGGCCCCGGAGCATCTGGCGCTCCTTCGCTGGACCAGCATGGCCCTCAGCGTCGTGGCCATCGCCTGGCCCGGCGCGGTCTTCATCCGCGGCGCGGTGGCCGCACTGCGCACGCGCACGATGCACCTCGATCTGCCAATTGCAGTCGGGCTCGGCGTGGGGGCGGTGTGGGGCGTGATCAACACCTTCCGGGGCGATGGCGAGATCTACTTCGATTCCCTCAGCGTTCTGGTCTTCGCCCTGCTGCTCGGTCGCTATGTCCAGGCCCGGCAGCATCGCTTCAGCGCCGATGCCGTCGAACTGCTCTTCTCGCTCACTCCCAGCAGCGCCACCCTGGTCGATTGGGCGCTCTTCGACGAACGGCCGACGGGGTCCGCGACGGCTCTCGACCCTTCGCTCGAGTGCATTGCTGCCGCCGATCCCTTCCCTCGGGGGCTCCATCGGGGGCTCGACCGGGCACTCGATCGGGCACTCGATCGGGCACTCGATC
>CAYXKH010000010.1:12986-16121 GCA_964465255.1 uncultured Isosphaeraceae bacterium | reverse complement strand
CGGGCACTCGATCGGGCACTCGATCGGGCACTCGATCATCGGGTGCTCTCGAGCGCCCGCAGCGTGCCAATCGAGCGGGTTGCACGCGGCGACTGCGCTCTCGTTCGCAGCGGCGAATCGGTTCCGGCCGACGGGATCGTCGTCCTCGGCAGTTCGCGAGTCGATCGATCGCTTCTGACCGGCGAATCCGAACCGGTGGCGGTCGGACCGGGCGACTCGATCGCCGCGGGCTCGGTCAATCTGCTGGCGCCGTTCGTGGTCCGAGTCGAAGCCACCGGCGAAGCCACGCGGATCGGTCGCTTGATGAAGATCGTGGCCGAAGCGGCCGAGCGGCGAGCCCCGATCGTGCGCCTTGCCGATCGTCTCGCGGGCTGGTTCACGCTGGCAGCGCTGACTCTGGCGGCGCTTACCGCGGCGATCTGGTGGCACCAGAGCCCCTCGAGTGCAATCGAACGTGCCGTTGCCCTCCTCATCGTCACCTGCCCCTGCGGCCTTGGACTGGCGACGCCGCTGGCGGTGACCGTGGCCATCGGCCGCGCCGCCCGCTGCGGCATTCTCATCAAGGGCGGCGAGGCCATCGAACGCCTTGCCTCGAGGAATCGTCGACACCGCGCCGATGGCGCAGGAGACGCGGGAGATCTCGCCTCGACCTCGGCCTCGGCCAAGGCCAGAGCCCAGCCGCGCCACCGCGGGATCGTTCTTCTGGACAAGACCGGCACGCTCACCGAGGGTCGCCTGACCGTCGTCGAGGTCGCGGGTGATCCCACCGCGGTCGGCCTTGCCGCCTCCGCCGAGCGTCACGCCAGCCATCCGATTGCCGAGGCCATCCGTCGTCACGCCTGCGATCCCTCGCAGCGGGCCTTCTTCGAACATCCCGACGACTCGACGGTGCTCGATGCCCACACCCAGATCGGTTCCGGCGTGAGCGCTCTGGTCGACGGTCGGCGGGTGATCGTCGGCTCCCCCGCGTTCGTCCGCGAGTCGCTGGCCCGAGGCAGTCGGAGCCCACGCAACGGAAGCGACCAGCTCTCGCCAGAGCTCGAAGTTGCAATTGCCGAGAAGGGTCGCACACCGATTGCAATTGCAGTCGACGATCATCTCGCCGCCATCGTCGGTCTCGGCGACGCCATTCGTCCCGACACCGCCCAGGCCCTCGATCGCGTCCGAGCGCTCGGGTGGGAAGTGGCGATTCTCTCGGGCGACCATCAGCGGGTCGTGGACTCCGTCGGAGACCAGCTTGGCATTCCATCCGCGCGGCGACTCGGCTCGCAATCGCCCGAGGCCAAGCTCGCGGCGGTCACCGCCTCGATGTGCGAGAGACCCACGGTGATGGTCGGCGACGGCGTGAACGACGCGGCGGCGCTGGCTGCGGCGACGGTCGGCATCGCGGTTCACGGCGGCGCCGAAGCCAGTCTCGCCGCAGCCGACATTCACCTCGCGACCCCGGGCCTCGGTGGAATCGCCGATGTTCTCGAAGGCGCCCAGCGCACGCTGCGCACGGTGCGACTCAACCTGGCCGTCTCGCTCGGCTACAACGCGGTGGCCTCGCTCCTCTGCCTCTCGGGATTCATCTCTCCGCTGCTCGCGGCGATCATCATGCCGGTCAGTTCGCTCACCGTGGTTGCGCTTTCGGTGCGCCGGCGGAGCTTCACGCCCTCCTCGCGAGTCCGGGCAACGGCGAGCGGCGTCGTCTCTCCGAGCTGGACCGACAGCACGCCGTCGACGAACTCCGCCCCGGAGCTCGCCCCGCTCGAGGTCTCGCCATGAGCGTCATCTTCATCGCCCTGCCCATTGCCATCCTGCTGGCCGGCTCTGCGGTCATCGCCTTCATCTGGGCGGTGAAGGGCGGGCAGTTCGACGACCTCGATTCGCCGGCGGTGCGTGTTGCCGTCGAACGCGATGAAGATGGGCTCGATCCGTCGACGACGAGGTCGCCGGATCAGTCCTGACACTTGAGCACTCACAAGGCGAGGTCGTCCTAACCTCTCTGCCTCCTCAACTCCAGCGTGACCTCATCCCCGAATCCGCCACCACCACACTCGCGCTCCCGCGTCCTGCCGCCACGCAACCGGCGCGGCTGCTCTACCGCTACGTGATTCCGATCATCTCGGTGCACGTACTCGGGCTTCTCTGCGTGATCCCCTGGTTCTTCAGTTTCACCGGGCTCATCGTCTGTCTCCTGGGAGTGCACCTCTTCGGGCAGGCGATCACCATGGGCTACCACCGGCTGCTGGCCCATCGCAGCTTCACCACCTCGCGATGGTTCGAGCATCTGCTGGTGGTCATGGCCCTCTGCTCGCTTGAAGATTCGCCGGCGCGCTGGGTGGCGACCCACCGAAGCCATCACGCCCACAGCGACGAGGAACCCGATCCGCACAGCCCGCTGGTGACCTTCTTCTGGGGCCATGTCGGCTGGCTCTTTCTGCACAATCGCTCGCTCCAGACCATCTCGGCCTACGAGCGATACGCCCGCGATGTGCTCAAGGACCCCTTCTACATGTGGCTCGAGCGACGCCCCACGCGGCCGCTCTGGTTCTACCTGGGGCACGCGGTGATCGTCTTCGCCATCGCCTTCGTCGCCGCGCTCCCGTGGCTCGAGGTGGCGGCGGCGCTGCAGCTCGCGTCAAGCGTCGTGGTCTGGGGCGTGATCCTGCGGACGATCCTCGTCTGGCACATCACCTGGAGCGTCAACAGCCTCACCCACCTCTTCGGCTATCGAAACCACGAGACCGACGAGAACAGTCGCAACAACTGGTTCGTGGCTCTCGTCGCCGCCGGCGAAGGCTGGCACAACAACCATCACTCCGACCCTGCCGCCTGCTCCGTCCAGCACCGCTGGTGGGAGCTCGACGTGACCTACTGGGAAGTGCGGGCCCTGCAGTGGCTGGGAGTGGTGCGCGAGGTCGTTCCGCGCCGCGACGAGAGAGCGGCGCGGGCGGGTGCCATGCGGAAGGTGTGAGCGGGGCCCGGGGGCAGGGAGCAGGGGGCAGCACAGATTGCAGTGGGTTGCACGAGTGGGTGCGTGCGCGGGGTTCCCGCGGGCACCGTGTCGAACGCAGCCCACGCATCCACTCGTGCAACCCACTGCTGCTCCCTGCCCCCTACAAGGCCGCGCAGCGGCCGGTCTGCACCTAC
>CAYXKH010000010.1:9289-12886 GCA_964465255.1 uncultured Isosphaeraceae bacterium | reverse complement strand
GTACTGCACCGCCACCCTCACAATCGCGTCGCCGGCGCCGACCAGGGCGTCGCCGACCACGAAGCCTGATGCCAGGGTCACGAGGAAGCGGGCCGTCCAGTTCTTGAAGAACTTGCCCACGATCAGGGCCAGCAGGGCCCCGATGAAGATCGAGATCGCGTACATCGCCGAGACCACGAAGGCGAGACCGAGGCTCGAGGCGCTGGGCAGCCACGACTTCAGACCCTTCGGTCCGAACCGCTCGGCCACCGGCAGAATGACTCCGACGATCGCCGCAATCAGCATGGCGGTGGCGCTGCCCGCGGGAAGTGCTTCGAACCCACGCTGGAAGAGTTCGGCTACCGCCTTCCACGTGGCCACCGCCGGTGCCGGCCACTCCTCGGTCATGAGCTGCTTGTGCGGCTCCGGGATCAGAATCAGATAGAACGCGCAGCCGATCAGCGATCCGGAGACGGCGCCGGCGATCTGGGCGACGATCTGCTTCCACGGGGTCGACCCAAGCATGGCACCAGTCTTCAGGTCGTGCATCATGTCGGCGCACTGCGAGGCCGAGCCGCCGGTCACGTTGGCGGTCATCAGATTCGCCGCCGGATCAGCCGGGATGATGGCACCGAAGACGAGCTGGGTCACCTTGCCCATGGCGCCGATTGGGGTGATGTTGGTCTCGCCCGACACTCGGGTGGCGACGACGGCGAGCACACCGGAGAGCAGGACGCCCAGGAGCGCCGCCCACCAGGCGATGTCGAAGAGAAGGAGTTGGGCGAGAATCGAGAGCACGAAGGTCACGAGCGCACCGGCGAGGAACCACTTCGCGGGAACATCGCCCGTTGATGGTTCGTCTTCCGCGTCGCCCGCCGAAGTCTCGCTCTGGCTCGGTGCGCCGGCGGCTCTGGAGGGCGGCTTCTTCGAACCGGTGAAGGTCGAGACGATCGAGCGCCACGAGAACGAGAAGGAGACCAGTGACGACACCACCATCAAGGTCACGCCGGGCCAGAGCAGCCACTCGAGCACATCGGTGAAGTTTGCAGTCACCGGCTGGAGTCGGGCCTCGCCTTCGATCCGCCCCAGGAACACGGCCATCGGGGCCTTGGCATCGGTTGTCGGATTCATGGCGCGGAGCGCCTCGACATCGCCCTTGGAGGCAGCACCGTCGACGAAGAGATTACCGCTCTCGATGCGGAAGCGCTCCGCCAGTTCGGGAGCGATCACGAGAGGCAGACGGGCGTCGTCGACTGCGGGAATCGCCAGGGCCGTGGTCCAGGAGAGCGAGCTCTGGTCGACGTTGGCGATGTTCGACTCGAGCGCCAGCTTGTTGATTGCGCTCTGCCAGGCGAGGTCGCTGCTCATCGCCAGATAGCGATCTCTTTCGGCCTCGGTCATCACGCCGCGATGCTCGAGGACGCTTCGAAGCGGCCGGAATTGAAGACGCTCGGCAATCGAGAGCTCGACTCCTTCGGGCATGGCCGCAAACGTCTCGCGCGACTTCAGTTCGGCGAGGTTGTTGTTGATGGCCCACGGGGCCAGCACGCCCCAGGCGAGGATCGAACCAAGGAGCATCGAAGATGCTCCGCGCATGCCAATCAGCGCCCCGACGCCGACCATCAGAAGGCTCGGGTCGAGCTCGAATCCGAGCGGGCCGAGCTTGTGTCCGCCGACCGATCCGGGAATCGGAATCGCCTTGACCAGCTTGAGGACACCCAGAAGCTTGATTGTTCCGGCGACCACCGCGCCCACCCCAAGCATGCCGACGCGCTGCAGCGCTTCACGGCCTTCTCCGTACACCTCCTTCAAGGTCTGGGCGCAGGCGAAACCGCTGGGGAACGGAAGCTTGTCGACGAGGATCATCTGTCGACGTATCGCCGCCGCGGCCATGATCCCGACGAGGCAGACGGTGAAGACCCAGATCGCCAGCAGGATCCACGGAAGTTCGCGCCCGGTCATGAGCGTCAGCGCCGGAATCGGCGCCACCAGTCCTGCCGAGGAGATCGACGCCGCCGCCGAACAGGTCGTCTGGCTGATGTTGTTCTCGAGGATCCCGAAGGGCTTGAGCTGGGCGAAGAGCACCTTGAAGCCCCGCCAGAGCGCATAGCCGATGAGCACGCCGGTGATCGACATGTTCGTGCTCCAGCCGATGCGCAGGCTGAGATAGATGTTGCACAGGGAGAGGAGTCCCCCGAGCACCATCCCGGTGAGGATCGCCCGCGCCGTGAGCTGCGGGAGCGATCGATCGAGCGGCGGATAGGTCACACCGTCGGCAATCGGCGTCGTGGCGGTCTCACTCATTCGTGGCTCCTTCGGGCGCTCTTTCGGGCTCTCTCCTCCGACGGGTCGTCGGGCCTCTTGCCTCAAGGGGGCAACGGGCCGCGGCACCCTACCGCACGAGGGCCACCGACGCGAGAAGTCCACGCACCCAACATCACCTCGCGCACCGACGCTCCCTGGGACCGCCGAGCCCCAGCTCGGCGTACGGCGACGCCAGTCGCCGTGAAGCACGGTGATTCTGCCACGTGGACGAAGACTGAAGTGATGCGGAGGGCCCATCCCTCCTGCACGCGACGTGACGGAAGTCGGGCGAGAATCGTCGACGTGCCTTGGATGGTGCGAGCATCAGCGACTCCCCAACCCGCCGACGGCACTGACGTTGGCTCCGTCCGCTCAACGCTCGCGGAAATGCTTGAGTGCCAGCGGCCGCTGCTCCGGGGTGAGCACGGCGAGCAGCTTCTGCATCATCGCCCCGCGGGATTCCGGCGAAGCCTTGTACTTGGACTCGGTGGCGGACTCGGCGGCGTCCCGAAGGATCGAGGTGATCTGCTCGGCCTGCTCCGGAGTGGCGTCGATTGCGGTGATGAGCTCGGCCATTCGGGCCCGGCGCTCGGTCACTGTTGCGGCGAGAGTCTGGGCCATCTCGCGAAGGAGCGCCATGGCCTCGACCCGTTGGGCGACGGCCTGCGCACCCGGGCGTCCTGCTCCTGCGGGTCCTGCGGGTCCTGTGAATCGCCCCTCGGGACGCGCACCATCTCGAGCTCGCGGATTCCCCGATCCATCACCACCCATCGGCTCGGATGGCGCGTTCGCGCCGCTGCCACGGCTTCGGCGGGGACGTTCGCCTTCCTCCGGAGCCGCTTCCTTCGCGAGCGCCTCGCGGTACTCGCCGACGAGCCGGCGCAGCTCCGCAGCGTTGGTCATCGAGAGCGGCTCGGTGAGTCGGTCGAGGAGTGTGGGATCGGTCAGCGGCGCCGCGAGTTCGCGGAAGCTCGTGAAGCTCGCACGAAACGCATCGCGATCGCCGCTCTGGCGCTTCGACTGCATTTCGAGGAAGAGGTCCATGTTGTCGTAGAGCAGCGCTCGCACCGCCACCTTGTGGGCCGAGAGCACCTTCTCGGTCGCCGCCCGCTCGCCATCGTCGAGCGTGAGAAGCGCCAAGCCCGCCTCTTCCGCACGGGTGTCGAGCGGTTCGAGGCGACCCTCGAAGTCCTGCCTGACGAGCGTCTTCGGCGGCGCCGAATCGTTCACCGTCGGCCCGCGAAGGAGATCGTCGGGGGCCCGTTCGCCCACCACCGGTGGTGCCGCAAGTACCCCCGGTGCTGACGACCCTGC
>CAYXKH010000010.1:0-9189 GCA_964465255.1 uncultured Isosphaeraceae bacterium | reverse complement strand
GCCGACGACGGCGGCACCACCGCGCCCCCGTCCAGAGCACGCGCTGGCCCCGAACACAGGGCGATGGCAACGCTCGCAATGAGGAAGGCAGCGAAGGGACGGGAGGACAGATTGTGCATGTTGGTCAGCGTGGTCACGGCAGAACTCCGGGGTGAGTATCGCCAGGGATGTGCCACGGGGTGCGGGCGGGGGACAACAGTTGATGATCACACTTTCGCTGATACTCGACATCGTCGTCCTGGCACCGGTCTGCGCCGGCCTCATTTCCAACCCGAACTGGGTCCGAGGAACCTACGGCGATGCAACCGCGGCCCGCGGCATCCTGCTCTCCGTGTATCTGGCGATCGGGCTGGTCTCCGCGCTCCTGCTCTTTCTTCCTGACCCCAAGCTCATTGCCGCGCTCCTGCTGGTGCAGGTTGTCTGCACGGTGACCACACCGCTGACAGTGGGAACGCTCCGCAACCCGGTCGTCATCAGCAACCTCGGCATCGCAGCCTTCCACGCCGTGACCCTGATACTCATCTGGCAGGCGAAGCAGTGATGAACTCGACCCACGGCGACGGGGAGCCGCAGGACGGTGAGGTTGTTCAGGCCGGTCGTCGGTTTCCCGAGTGCGATCAGGCGCGCGATCATGCGAGTTGGGGGCGGCCGCGGAAGTCGACTCCGGCCAGTTGGCGTCGAAACGTGACAAAACGACCGTCACCCGCTGAAAGGACGGGCGACGGTCGTTGCGAAGGTGGGAGATGACGATGGCGCTGTCGAGGACGTGGTGGTTTGGTGGTTCCCGGGTTCCGTAGACTGGACCGTGACACGAAGGCGCAAGGTCTCCTCGCTGGCAGTGCTCGTGGTGGTGTGCTACGCCGCGGCCGCCATCGGCGGGCTTGCGACAGATGGTTCGGTCTCGGGCTGGTTTCAGACGCTGAAGCGCCCTTCGTTCCAGCCGCCTGACTGGCTGTTCGGACCGGTCTGGACGGTGCTGTACGGACTCATGGCGGTCGCCGCGTGGCTGGTGTATCTGAAGACGGGGCGGGTGCGGTCGACACCGATGACGCTCTTCATGATTCAGTTGGTTCTCAACGTCGCGTGGTCGATCATCTTCTTCGGGCTTCACCGTCCCGGGCTGGCCGTGTTCGACATCATCGCGCTCTTGTCGGCGATCATCGCAACGACTGTTGCGTTCTGGCGAGTCTCAACGACTTCGGGCGTGCTCATGCTGCCCTATCTGGCATGGGTCATGTTCGCGTCGGCGTTGAACATCAGCCTGTGGCATCTCAACGCGTAACCGGCGATGCCAGGTGTGGCGTGCGTCGCCGTGGGACATGCGAACCTGGTTCACTCCGGAACGGCGCGAGCAGACCCGTCCAGGTGTCCCGGGGCGTCTCGATGGGAATGAACACTCGGTGCGGGTCGTCACGGAGTTCCGCGACGCCGTACTTCAGCCATGGGCATCGCCGCATTGCGTGTGTGTCATGAGTCACGGGCCATGGGTCATGGGGTCAAGGGTGCGCGGCGAGACTCCGGCGCTCGGCGAAGGCGGCGCATCCGCGCGAGAGTTCAGGATCGCGTCGAGTTCTCGAACAAGTTCCCGCACACGCCGCTCGCTGGTGTCCGGCGCGAGCACGCGGTGCTGCTCGATCTCCTGCACCTTCTGGTAGTTGTTGATGACGGCGCCGACGATGAGGTTCACGAGCAGGAACGTCGCCACCAGAATCCACGACACCTGGAAGGCCGTGAACGCCCCCAGCGGATGACCAGCCTGTGCAAGCTCGTATCGCATCTGGGTCCAGTCATCGCCGGTGAGGATGCGGAAGAGCGTGAAGCACGCCTCGTGAATGCTGGCGAAGTACGGCTGCATCGGGTGACCATTGATCCCGAACAACTTCACCCCGATGACGGCGTAGACATAGAACAGGATCGCCGCCAGGAGCGTCACGTACTTCATGCTGGCGACGGATCGCAGGAGCACGTCGACGATGAGTCGCAGTTCCGGAATGGTCTTGACCAGCCGCAACACCCGGAACACGCGAAGGGTGCGAAGAACCGGCCCGACCCCGCCCGACGCGGGAATGAGCGCGGCGATGACGATGACGAGATCAAAGATGTTCCAACCGTTGCGGAAGAAGGTCGCCGTCGACTCGCGAGCGAGGAAACGCAGAACGATCTCCACGACGAAGATGCCGACGCAGATCGTTTCGATTGCGGCGATGGCGCGGAGCGATGGCGCATCGGTCAGGTACGTGCTCAGGCCGATGAGCGCGGCGTTCACCACAATGACGGCAATGACCACGTTGTTGAAGAGTGCGGATTCGACGAGCTTGCGGATATCCATGGTGCTGCCTCGGTCAGTGCGATGCTCGCGTATCCAGCAGTTGCGGGGAGATTGCTTTGTGTGGGAAGAGGTCGTCTGCGGGCGTTGCGTCACCGTGTGGCGCATGGACGGTCCGCTCGGGTCACCACCACCAGCGCACCACCGCGGAGTACAAGGGGATTCCCAGGATGATGTTGAATGGGAACGTCACACCCAGAGAGAGGGAGACGTAGAGCGCAGCGTCGGCCGTCGGGAGCGCCAGCCGAAGCGCGGCGGGCGCCGCGATATAGGAAGCCGATGCGGCGAGCACGGCCAGCAGGACCGCGTCGCCTTCGCCAATCCCAAGTTGCTTCGAGGCCACGATCGCCAGTGCGGCGTTGACAAGCGGTGCGACGATCGCAAACGCCAGCAACAGCCGAGGTGCTTGAACAACTGTTCGCCACCGTCGCGCGGCCATCAGACCCAGATCAAGCAGGAAGAATGCCAGTGCACCGGGAAAGGCATCCGTGCAGAGGGGCTTGAAGGCGGCGTAGCCCCTCTGCCCCGTGAGAACTCCGACAGCGATGCTCCCGAGCAGCAGCAGCACGGGACCATTCAGCAGTGACTCGTGGAGCAGTGTGGCCAATCGAGGTGACGCGGTTCGGTCGGCGTCGGTGCCCGTCGCTGCGGTTGCCGGGTCCTCTCGCGTTCGCTTCTTGTCGAGATTCAGAAGAATCAAGGACAGAACGATCGCCGGCGACTCCATGATCGCCATCACGGCCACCATGTGTCCGCTGAAGGGCGTTCCGCTCTGATCGAGCGATGTGCAGGCGGTGAGGAATGTCACCACGCTGACCGATCCGTAACACGCCGCGATCGCCGCGGCATTTCGGACAGCCACAATCCGGCGAAGGGCGAGGTATGCCCAGATGGGAACGACGGCGGAAAGAGCCAGCGCGAGGGCTACGGCTTTCATTGCGTCGGTCGTGAACCCGCTGGCAACAAGCTCAACTCCGCCCCGGAATCCGATGGCCCACAGGAGATAGAGCGAGAGGAGCTTGGTGGCGGCCTCCGGGATGGCGATGTTGGAGCGGACCAGCACCGCGATGACGCCGAGGAAGAAGAAGAGAACCGGGGGGCTGATCGAGAGCAGCCCGGTGGGAGCGTCAGTGCCGACCGCACCCAGTATTCCAGCAGTCAGGTCATGCATGTGCGGCTCCGCGAGGCTTGGTGGCTGGTGACGGAGTCTCTCGACGCCGGAGCCCGGTGGCAGAAAACGCTGCGGACGTGCGGGTCATGATCCGCCAAACAGAACTCAGTGCGGTCTGCCCCCGCTTCCCTTCGACGCGGCCTTCGAAGGTATCGACACGCTCAGCACCGTTGCGAGCGCCAGTGTGCCGACGACGACCAGGAGTGACACCGTGGTGTCGATCTTGATCGGGTAGGCCTTGGCCATGCCGATCACATCCAGGTACGGCGGCACGCTCAGCAGCAGCAGCTTCACGCCGACGAACGCCAGGATCAGGATCAGGGCCGGCTTCAGGAATCGGAACTTCTGGATCAGCGCCGCCAGGCAGAAGTACAGCGCCCGCAGCCCGAGGACGGCGAAGATGTTGCTCGTGAACACGATGAACGGGTCGGGCGTGATCGCGAAGATGGCCGGGATCGAGTCAACCGCGAAGACCAGGTCGGTGATCTCGACGAGGATCAGCGCCAGGAACAAGGGCGTGATCGCCCAGGCCGCGCTCAGCGAGCCGGCTGGTGCGGGGTCCATCACCTCCTTGCCCGCCGAGTTCCTGCTGTACGTCGGCCTGAGGGTCCGCTTGGTGAAGAACCGCTGGCCGTCATAGAACTCGGTCACACGGAAGAACTTCTTGCACAACCGCACCACGATGTTCTGCGAGACATCGTCGTTGCCCTTGATCAGGGCCATCTTCAATGCCGTCAGGATCAGGAACCCGCCGAAGACGATCAGGATCCACTGATACTTCATGATCAGCCCGGCCCCCAGGAAGATCATCCCGCCGCGCATGAATAGCGCCCCGATGATGCCCCAGAAGAGCACGCGGTGCTGGTACTTCGCCGGCACCGCGAAGAACGTGAAGATCAGGGCGATGACGAAGATGTTGTCCATCGCCAGCGACTTCTCGACGACGTATCCCACCAGATACTGCTTGGCCGCTTCGAATCCCCCGACCTCGCCCGACACGATCAGCGGCGCGCCGGCCTTGATCGCCTCCGCCGTGCTGTATTTGGCAGTCTCGAGCCCCAACCCAAGCCAGTGGTTCTCGTACGCCAGGAACACGAACCCGCTGAACGCGATGCCGCAGGTCAGCCAGATCACCGACCATGTGATCGCTTCCTTCATGGCGACTTCGTGGGCTTCGCGGTGGAAGACGCCCAGGTCGAGGGCCAGGAACACGACCACGAGGCCGATGAACGCGACGTACGCCCAGATCTTCAGATCGGCCGGGTTCGACGTCGCGGTGGTGGCAAGCAGCAGCAGTTCGTTCATGTGGTTCACGGAGAGATCACATCGTGGGCCTGCACCTGCTCGCAGAACGCAGGCGCAGCGCAACGTCGCGACACAATGTTGGTCTCGCCAGCGGCGTCGGTCCGCGTCCAGAAGTGACGAGGACCAAAGCCGCAGAGGGGCCGGGAGGGATCGCGAACCGTTCCATCCGTGTTGACGACCCGTCCCACCCGCATCGGCGGGCGGCTACTCCCCAACAGGAAAGTTGGGCCCATGGTAGCAGGTGATCACCGCCTCCTGGTCGAGGGCGACGATGGACTTGACGCGCCCCTGGAAACAGCTCCAAACTCAATGATCGACGCAGAGCCCCCACGCTCCGGCGCCCTCCGCGCCAGTCGGTCCGGTCTTCGTCACGCCGGCGCGCCGACCGGTGGAGAACCAGTCGCGTCCGGCCAGGTCCAGCAGCAGAGAGAACGACGCGGCCTTCGTGCGCACCCAGTGGTATTCGTTGCCGCCTGACTCTCCCTGCGTCGCGCCGCCATTCGTGGCGTAGCGGTCGTCGCCGGCCAGGTCGACGAGGAACGCGAACGCCTGCTGCGCTGCTGCGCCCTGGGCGAGCCCATCGGCCTGGTAGGAATCGTTGCCGCCACGGTCGAGCAGCAGCCCAGCGGCGATGTCCCATCCGGCTCCCTGGCTCGCCGCAGTCATCGACCAGTAGCTGTCGTCGCCGCCACCATCGACCAGCGCGCCGAAGCCCTGATGCACGCCGAATCCCTGGGCGTAGCGGTTGCCCGAGTAGAGATCGCGCCCGCCGGCATCCCACAGCACGCCGAGCGCGTGGTAGTACCCGCCACCCTGCGCGAACTCTCCTGCGTCGTAGCGGTCGTCGCCGCCCAGATCGCAGAGAAGTCCGATGCCGCCAGCCGCGTAGTGGCGGTATCCGAAGCCCACGCCCTGCGAGAACGCGCGGTTCACGGCGGGGGTGCCGTAGATCGAGCCGTGGGGATCCTGCGCTCGGTACCAGTCTCGCCCGCCGTCGTCGATCAGCGCCCCAAGCCCGCGCGGACCACCGACGCCCTGGCACAGGAACTCCCCCTCGTAGCGATCGCTGCCGCCCCCGAGATCGGCGAGGATCCCGATGCCGAACGCCGCGGCGCCGAGCGACCACTGCGTCCCGCGATAGAGGTCGTCACCTCCACGGTCGATCACCAGCGCTGCGCCGAACATCGCCCCTGCGACGCTGAGCACGCCACCCTCGTAGCGATCGTTGCCGCCACGATCGTCGATCAGCGAGAGCCCGAGCAGCGCCGAGCCCGGTCCCTGCTCGGGGGTGCCGGTATACACGTCGTCGCCCCCAAGATCGATGATTGCGCGATTGCCGATGCGCAGCGCGCTCGCCTCGTAGCGGTCGTTGCCACCGAAGTCGATCACCGCCGCGATCTTCGCCATGTCGTAGCGGTTGGGACCGGGCCCGCCCACCACGCACCAGCCCACTCCCGGGATGAACTGGCTGTTGAGAAGCTCCCCTTCCATCGCACCCTTGAGTTCGTCGGGGATCGGCTTTCGCTCGCCGTTGGCGATCTTCATGTCGATTGCCAGTTCGCCGTCGAGATGATGCAGGGCGTCCAGGAACTTCGAGCAGTCGATGGTCAGCGCGGCGCGGATCACATCGATGGCCTGCTGCGCCTCGGGGCCCTGGATGTAGAAGGTCGTCGACGGCACCGCCAGGAACGTCAGGCACTGTCTGGCGAAGGCCTCGCTGCCCGCCCGCGCCCCGAGCGCCGCCTCGAACATCAGTCGTGGTTCGTCGAGCAGGAATTCCAAGGCGAAGATCGCGTCCCGGCTCTCCTTCAGCTCGTAGGTTCCGAAGCCTGGATTCTTCGGGAGCGGCAAGTCGAGCGCCTTCGCCGCAAGCTCCACTGCTGCGGAGACGGGACGATGCGGCACGCCGCAGGCGGGGTTGGCGATGGCCTCGGCGATCTCAGGCAGATGGAACGGATTGGCGAACGCTGCAAGCACTGCGGAGAGCTCGAAGGCGTCGGGCGTGTCGATTGGCACCTTCGCCAGGAGCGCACGGCTCGTGGCGATGGCATCTGCGAGTGCGCTCTCGGCGACGGCCTGGCCCAGCGGCGTCGCCGCGGCGTCGGGATCGAGCAAAGCCGACGGAGCGAGACGAAACGAGACGTCGCTGCGCCGAGTGCGACCGATCGAACCCTGCCAGGGCTCGCGGTCAACCACGGTGACGGTCGTCGTGCGGATCTCATCGTCGTGATCGAGCACCGCGGGGATCGCGGCGCCGCGCCGCCGCGCCGCACGCGAGGCGATGGTCAGCGACGATCCGGGCGCTGTGGCCCGCACCAAGCGCTCGAACGACGCGGCGTCGACTGGCTCCCCGTTGACCGAGACGATCAAGTCGGGTCGCGCGAAGCTGGGAGAGACGAGTCCCTCGCCCGACAGCGGACCTGGGAGAATCCAGGAGACGATCGCGCCTTGACCCTCGGGCAGGTCGCGCAGGGTCAAGCCGATGTAGCCGTCAGCCGAAGCGAAGCTGGCGGCACCGAGCGCGCACGCGGCGCTGCGGACGTGGAGCGGGAGTCGAGAGGAGTTCACGGGGCCATTGTCGCACCCTCGCGAGCCGCGGGCGAGCGAACGGACGGCCCCCCTCCGTCGCCGCCGCGCAGAACCGGGTTCGAAGACCGCGAACGTGCGTGTCCAGTGCGAGCCCCCCAGTGCGAGCCCCCCAGTGCGAGGCTCTGATGACACGCGACGTGCGATGACGAGCCCGAGCGCAGCGAAGGGACGCAGTCCACCGATGCCGAGTGCACACCGGCGCGCAGGCTCGTGCTTCCGGCGCCGGTGAACATCCGCCAGTCGCTTCGCTCGCGGCTCGTCGCCCCTCGGCATGCGGGCACCCCCGCCGGCTCGCCTTCGGGGGCTTGGGCGAGCGAACCCCATAAGGGGCGACAGTCGCGGCGGAAGGTTGCCGTCCCAGCGCGATCCGCGCCGTGTGGATGCACGATCCGGGCGCGGTCGGACTTCAGGCCGGGCCGCTGCCCGGGCGCATGTACACCGACGAGGCCGTGGGGCTCAGCACGCACGCGCCCCGCGCCGCCTCGATGAGCAGTTGAGCGATCGTGGAGGTGGGATCGTCCTTGACGATGTACCCCGCCGCTCCCTCGTTCAAGGAGCGCTCGATGAGGGCGGTCTGGGCGTGCCCGCTGAACATCACGACTCGCGAGGACGGGCACTGGGTCGTCAGCGATCGCAAGGCGGCAAAGCAGTCGGCGCCGGGGATCTCCACATCCAGAAGAACCACGTCCGGTCGCACCTGGACGATCATCGGGACCGCCGCGGCGGGGTCGGGGCACCACCCCAGCCAGCGGAGCAGGCCCGAGAGAGTGAAGTACCGCTCCATCGCCTCGGCGGCGAGATCGTTGTCGTCCACCATGAAGAGGCCGGGGATGGGTGGAGTCTCGTTCATGGGTTACTTCCTGAATGTCGCCGCCGCGCTCGCATGGCTGGCGTGGGTGATGGCGTCTCGAAGATCGCTGGGGCTCGGCGATGCACTCAGCACGGTCACGCGCTCGCTCAGATGATTCAGCCCCGCGCCGCTCCGCGTTCCCTGCCGGCCCCCGTCCGTCGGGGCGGAGTCCATCCCGGCTGCGAGGACGACGATCCAGCCGTGAGGGTGGTGATTGAGGTATTCCCGCACCAGCGACGGGTCGGGGCTTTCGACCACCCACAGCGAGGCGTCCGGGGCGGATGAGTCCAGATGACGGTGCGTCTTGAACGCCAACTGACCCAGAAACATCATGGCCAGAGCCGCCTCGCGCTGGGTCTTGATGGTGACGGCGGCCGTGCGCGGCGCGCTCGCGTCCGTCGATGGGCCGGACACGGCGGCAGGGATCGTCAGCGTGAAGGTCGTGCCCTCGCCCGGTGCTGAGCGCACCGCCACGGTGCCGCCCGCGGATTCCACGATGCCCCTGACCATTCCCAGTCCCATGCCCGTGGCAATCGCCCGCCCCTTGGTCGAGAAGTACGGCTCGAAGCAGCGGGCCACCACCTCAGCGGGCATTCCCGGGCCGTCGTCCTGGACCAGCACCCTGACCACCAGATCGCCCGCGGCAGTGGTCGCAGCTTCGGCGGTGACACGCACCGTCCCGTCGGGCTGGGCGGCCATCGCTTCCCCGGCGTTCTGCACGAGGTTGAAGACGGCCTGCGCCAGCCGATGCCGAGGGATGTTCACGCCCAGGCCGCGCGGAGCTTGGCATTGGAAGTGGAGGTGATGTGGAATCGCCGCGCGCAGGATCTGCGAGGTTTCGGCACACCACGCCTCCAGGTCGGCGGCGGGGGTGGACGCCTGCTCACGCTCGGGGTCCATCGCCATCAGCCGCATCCCGGCCGAAAGGTTGCTCAGGTGGTCCAGGGA
>CAYXKH010000009.1:11125-32519 GCA_964465255.1 uncultured Isosphaeraceae bacterium | reverse complement strand
TGCCCGGCGCGGCGTACGAAAGCGAGTGTGCGCCCGGAGGCCGCAACCAAGCGCTCAAATCACAGCCCACGCGTGGCACCTGCGAAAGCGAGTGTGCGGCCGGAGGCCGCTACGGAGCGCTCAACTCAATGCACACCCTGCCCCGCAAGCCATCGCTCGGCGTCGAGGGCGGCCTGGCAACCCATTCCCGCTGCCGTCACCGCCTGGCGATAGCTCGAGTCGGCGATGTCGCCGGCGGCGAACACGCCCTCGATGTTGGTGGCGCTGGTGCGAGTCCGCAGGAGCACGTACTGCTTCTCATCGAACTCGACTCCGCTCCCCTTGAGCAAGTCGGTGGCCGGCGAGTGACCGATGGCCACGAAGAGCCCGCGCACGGTGAGAGTCGACTCCTCGTTGGTCACGAGATTGCGAAGTCGAACGCCGCTGATCGACGTCTCGCCGAGCACGTCGACCACGGCGCTGTTCCAGTGGACCTTCACGTTCGGCGCGGCAAGCAGTCGGTCCTGCATGGTCTTGCTGGCGCGGAACGTGTCGCGGCGATGGATGACGTGCACCGTCGAGGCGAACTTGGTCAGGTAGCTGGCCTCTTCCATGGCGGTGTCGCCGCCGCCGACCACGGCAAGCTCCTGCTTGCGGTAGACCGGAAGCGCTCCGTCGCAGACCGCGCAGGCGCTCACGCCGCCGCCGGAGCGGGCCAGTCGCAGTTCGTTGGGGACGCCCAGCCAGTTGGCCGTCGCACCCGTGGCCACGATCACCGCCCGGGCCTTCACCTTCGAGCCATTGCCGAGCGTGAGGACGAGCGGCTGCGACGAGAAGTCGCACTCCACCACGTCCTCTTCGATTGTCCGGGTCCCGAACCGCTCGGCCTGCTGCCGAAAGAGATCCATCATCTCGGGGCCGGTCACGCCATGCGGAAAGCCGGGGTAGTTCTCGACCTCGGTGGTGAGCATGAGCTGACCGCCGGGAAGGACCGGCGCCGGATCCTGCCGCGGAGTTCCGGTGTAGACGACCGGGTTGAGATTGGCCCGCGCCGCGTAGATCGCGGCGGTCCATCCCGCCGGGCCCGAGCCGATGATCACCAGATTTTCGACCCCGCCCCGATTGGCCGAGGCAGCGTCATGAGGAGTATTCGACATCGGTTACTCCCGCAGTCCCTGCTCGCGCTCGAGCGCTCGCATCGGAGGCCAGAGAATCATGTCGCCGAAGGAGCCGTCGGCGGTGTGATCGCCGAAGTCGCCGTCCTCGTGATCCTTGCCGCGGGCGTAGAGCACTCCACCTTCGACCCAGACTCGCCCCGCCGGCGTGTCGACCGCCTTGCGCTGCGTTCCAAGGAAGCGGTACAGGAGACGGCCGTAGCCCTTGTCCCACGGATCGAAATCGGAGGACTTCCGCACGTAGGTCGCGTAGGTCTTCTCGTGGTCGTCCGGATCGCTCTTGAAGTCGTTGCGGTAGCCGCACAGACCGGCGGCCATGGCCACGCCACCGACCTCGGCCACCAGCCGCTTCCTCGCATCGAAGAGGGCCTGGATGTCGGCGATCGAGTAGATCACGGCCCCGTAGCGGATCGGATTGGTGCGCGAGAGCTCGGTGGGCAGGTCGAACATCTGGTCGTACGCCCGCATTCGCCAGCGTCGCCACCAGTCGTCATAGATGTTCACCAGCCGCTGCAGCGATGCGTCGAGCGAGCCGTGGACTGCGGCAATCCGATTCCAGCGCCTCGCGGCGCCGAACTGGGTGAGCGGCTTGTCCTTGGACTGGAGCTCGCCGAAGACCAGAGCGAACGCGTCGGGTTCGGCCTGACCGCGGCTGTCGAAGACTTCCCGCAGCAGCGCCTCGGCGACGATGCGCTCGCCCTCGGGCATCTCCAGTCGAGCCCGGCCGGGCGCCAGGAACGGGTACTCCTTGATGGCGATGTCGCGGAAGACGTCGTTGGGAATGCGATCGCGATAGACCCACATCGCGTCGCGCTGGGCGGCGAGCGAGTCGGAGAGCAGCTCGAAGAAGTGCGACTTCTCGGCCAGCATCACCCGATCGCAGAGTTGGCGGAGGAGCCGGGCGGCATCGATGGCGACGGTGAAGGCCTGCTTCGGTTCGCCGGCCTCGAGCCGCCGGTACATCTCGACGATGGCGAAGGTGGCGATGCTGTCGATGGCGGCCAGGTAGGGGTACTCGACGCGGCGCAGGTTCCCGCCGACACCGACGTCCACGAAGAGCCGCTTGGCGTGGTACTTCTCATCGACGTTGCTCTTGCCGTAGGGCATGGCGAAACCGACCGAGTCCCGCACCTTGTGGAGCATCTCGGCAATGGCGCCATTGGCCTTGGCCCACTCCGAAATCGTCGCCCACTGCTTCATCTTGGGATGGACGGTGTCGATCTCGAAGTGGGCATCGACGGCCCCGCCCGAAGGCGGAGCCCCGATCCGAAACGGAGGTGCCGTCATGTCGAGATAGGCGTCGAAGACTGGCTTCCAGCTTCGCTTCACCTCCGTCACCCGCTGCGAGGGCTGGTCGTTGAGGGCATCGACCACGGCGGCGAAACTCGCCGGCGCTCCGGATTGCGCTCCGGATTGCGCCCCCGATTGCGCAAGCGCGCCCGGGTGCAGCAGCGAAGAAAGCAGTGTCGCCGCGAGCGCGACCACGCACCATCGACCGATCGAACGAACCGTCATCAGGCGGCTCCTGAGTGGGAGAGAGGGAAGGTCGGACTTTAGCAGATCGACCGACAGCCGGACTTCGCCGTCCTCTGCCGCGCGAGAGCCTCTGAAGTCGAGCGCCGCGGTGCACGCGCGGCGCTCGTGCGGCACCGCCCGGGGAGAGCATCCGAGTCTCGATCGACGCTCCGGAATCCGCTGACAGCGACGCAATGGGAGTTCTGCGGCGACTCGGCGCCATCAGGCGGCCGGTATCATCCCGACCCAGTGGATCTTCCCAATCGCGTCAATGTGCTGCTGATCGGTTCCGGCGGTCGCGAGCACGCCCTGGCGTGGAAGCTGCGCCAATCGCCTCGCCTCGGCACGCTCTGGCTGGCTGAGGGAGCAACCAACGTCGGACTCCGCGGGTTGGGTACACCCACCCCCCGGGGTGAGGTCGACCTCAAGAACCTCTTCCGCACCCAGCGCTTTTGCGAACGAAACGAGATCCAACTGGTGGTGATCGGACCCGAGGGGCCGCTCGCCGCGGGCGCCGCCGATGGGCTGGCCGCGCCGGGAAGGTTGGTCTTCGGGCCGGTGAAGGCCGCGGCTCGGCTCGAAGCCGACAAGGCGTTTGCCAAACAGGTCATGCGCAGTGCGGCCATCCCGACCGCCGAGGCCCGGGTCTTCGACGATCCCGCCAGCGCCACCCGCTACGTCCAGGCCCACGATGCCCCGTGCGTGGTGAAGGCCAGCGGCCTTGCCGCCGGGAAGGGCGTGGTGGTCTGCGATGACGCCGGCGAGGCCATCGCCGCCATCGAACGCATCATGGTCCGGCGCGAGTTCGGCGACTCCGGATCGACGATCCTGATCGAGGAGCGGCTTTCGGGGCCTGAAGTCAGCGTGCTCGCTCTTGTCGACGGACAGACCTTCTGGGTGCTCGACCCCTGTCAGGATCACAAGCGGATCGGCGAAGGTGATACCGGACCCAACACCGGGGGCATGGGGGCCTACTGCCCGGCGCCGATTCTCGGTCCAGCCCAGCTCGAGCGAGTGCAGCGCGAGGTGCTGGTCCCTGTGGTCAACGCCCTGGCTCGCGACGGCATCGCCTACCGGGGAGTGCTCTACGCCGGTCTGATGCTCACCCCGGCGGGGCCAAAGGTCCTCGAATTCAACTGTCGTTTCGGGGATCCGGAGTGTCAGGTCCTCCTGCCTCGGATGAAGTGCGACCTCGTCGAGGTACTTTGGGCAACCGCGGCCGGCTCGCTCGCCGACGCCGCAATCGAGTTCGATACCCGCACCAGTTGCTGCGTGGTCATGGCCAGCGAGGGCTACCCCGACACCGCGCCGCCGGCTGGCCGAGCCGGGGAGACGGCTGGCGCACGCGGACGAGTCATCACCGGCCTCGACCAGCTCGCCGCGTTGGCTGGACCCGACGAGGAGCTCGTCGTCTTCCATTCGGGAACGGCGCTGAACGCCAAGGACGAGATCGTGACCGCGGGTGGACGGGTCCTGTCGGTGACCGCCCTGGCCCGCGACCTCGAGGCAGCCCGAGCACTCGCCAACGCCGCCTGCGAGCGGATCGCCTTTCACGGTTCGCAGTGGCGGCGCGATATCGGGCGAAGCGCTCCGCGACCCTTCGACGCCGCCGGGGTGTCCTGAGCCGCGCACACGAAAGATCGGTTGACTCGGCCCGCCACCCGACCTTGTGGGCCCCGGTACACCTGTTAGCATTCGAAGTGCTGGCTTGAGAAGAGCCTGCGCGCCGGTGGGATTCTCCAGGTCCGCTCGGTTTCCCCCTTGGAACCCGATGGCACTTCGGGGGTCCAAGGTTCGAGTTACGCCCCCAGACGAACGTTCGTCCGACCGAATGATCCTTCTGTCACTGTCCCTCTGTCATTGGGCTGGCCGTGAGGTCCACGACAGCTTTCGACGCATGGAGTATCCGACAATGTTGATGCGTGCGCTTCTGTGCACCTCGCTGATGGTGGCGACTGCCTTCCCCGCATTTGCGGCCGACGCCGGACCAATCACGCCGCGCAAGCCGCTGAGGAAGACGCCCACCGAACGGCTGGTGATCCCCACCGACCACACCGGCAGGGTGGTCGCCACCGGCCGACTGCTCGTCAAGTTCCATGACAGCGTCAAGGCCCGCACCTCCCGCTCGCCCGGCAAGCGCGTTGCGTCGCTGTCCCGCGAGAAGCTGGACACCTTCGACTCGATCGTGGCCACGCACGGACTCACCGTCCGCCAGGCCATCAATTTCCCGGAGACCACGCTGCGCGAGGTCGAGACTCGCGCCCTCGCCCACAGCCGCCGCGGTCAGCCCGACCTCGCTGGCATGATCTACGTCGAGGGTCCGCTGGAGAAGCTGCTGATGGCTTCCAAGGAGCTCAACGTGCTCCCCATCGTGGAGTTCGTCGAGTTCGAGCAGGAGATGATCACCCACGGGCCGAACCCGTGGCGAGGAGGCGACGAGGATCCGACGTGCACTGAACCGCCGGCCGGCGCCGGCGACTGCTTCTCGCCGACCGAAGTCCCCTTCTGCACCGACGAGGACTGCTGCACGCTGGTGGGTGGCTTCTACCCCAACTGCGTCGATCCGGACTTCGGCGCCTGGGACGTCATCTGCGCCGACCTCGCGAATCTGTTCTGCGAGATGGGCGACAAGTGCAAGACGCCGCTCACCAACGGCGGCTGCCTCGAAGCCCACCCGAGCGCCGGCTGCAACAACGAAGCATGCTGCAACACCGTCTGCGACATTCAGGCCTTCTGCTGCGATGTCGAGTGGGACGAGACCTGTGCAGTGCTCGCCAGCGAGAACTGCGGCTCCGGTGGACCGGATGCTCCGACTCCCGATTTCACCATGGACTCGGCGGACCCGGCGACGCGGCTCCAGAAGTACACCACCTTCGAACCGGTCGGGGCCGGCGACGCCTTCTTCGACGCCACCGGATTCACCGGCGACGGATTCGATCTGGCCGCCCTCGAAGAGCTCTCGCAGAAGCTGATTGACAACTACAACATCGGCACCGAGATGATGGCCCGCGGCAAGTCGATCAAGGTCGGCATCATCGAGCACACCGCCTTCGTGACGGGCCCGAAGGTCGCCGAGGGCGGCGAAGAGTGGCACGAAGACCTCGATTCGGTCATCCCCGAGCCCGGCCAGACGATCATCACCATCGCCGGTGGCGTCCTGAATCCGGATCACGGAACCGCGACCCTCGGTCAGACCGTGGCTGCGGACAACGGCTTCGGCGTGACCGGCATCGCCAAGGATGCTCAGGGCTACTTCTTCCCCATCGTCAGCGCCGAAGAGGGCGGCCGAACGCTGAGCGCAATCTTCTCCGCGATCACCACCTTCGGCCCGGGCGACATTCTCAACTACTCAATCGGCCCTGGCGGCGGCGGAACGCTGGTCAGCGCTCAGGGTACATGGACTCTCGTCCGACTTGGCACCGATGCGGGAATCACCTCCCTCATCTCGGCCGGAAACGACTGCTTCAATCTCGACGACAATCCGCAGTTCGATGATGAGGACAGCGGCGCGGTCATCGTCGGCGCCTGCTGGCCGGGCACGCTGGATCCCCCGCCGCCCGGCCTCGGCCGATTCTGCCGACTGGGCTTCAGCAATCACTGCCGAAACTGCGATGACGCGTCGCTGGTCCACTGTTCGGGGTGGGGCATCCAGGTCACCACGACCAGCGGCGGCGATCTCTTCTCGGTTCCCAATGCAGCCGGGAACGGGGTCAACAAGGCCCGCGCCTACACCTCGACGTTCAACGGAACCAGTTCGGCGGCGCCGATCGTGGCCGGCCTCGCGGCCTGCCTCCAGGGTCTCGCCAAGCAGTTCTACGGGATTCCGCTGCCTCCCGAGGCGCTCCGCGACGTCCTCAGCGGAAACACCTTTCCGCAGTGTGACATCCAGGTCTCCGCAAACATCCCGGGCTCGGCGGATCAGGCGGTCTGCGGTGGCGACTTCAATCCCGACGAGGAGCCTCGACTGATCGGCGGATTCCCCCGGGCCTACGAGGCCGGAATCGGCGTGATCGCCGGCAACTTCTTCGCGACTTCCCCGCTGACCGACATCAAGGTCATCACCGGTGATCTGATCTTCGGCAACACCAACTCGGTGAAGGCCCTCGACGGCAACTTCTTCAACATGAGCACGAAGAAGATCTCGGCCGGCCAGCAGGGCAACGGAACGCCGCCGGCGATCACCTACCTCCTCGGCGGGCAGACGACCGACGTCGAAGTCCGCTCGTACACCGCCGTCCTGCCCGACGATGTGACCGGAATCGGTGTCTCGGTGATCGGCACCACCACCGCGTCCTACATCGTCACCGCCGTCTACGTGTACAACTGGGTGGACAGCCGCTGGACGCTGATCCCGATCTTCGACATCCAGCCCGGTGGCAACATCGGCTACCAGGCTCTGGTCAATCAGAAGCCCGAGAACCACATCAGCAGCACTGGCATCGTGATGGTCCGCGTCTGGACCTGTGGACTCGGTGCGGTGCCCAAGCACCAGGTCTTCCACGACCTGATCGACATCCAGGTCTCCGACATCCCCGGCTTCGATCCGTTCGGCGATCCGCCGCTCTGATCGGATCCGTCCCGCCAATCGACTCTGCGGCCCGAACGTGAGACTCGCCCAACTTCCGAACGCCCCGGCACCTCGCTGGGGCGTTCGGCGTTTCGCGGCGCTCCACGCCAGTCTCTCAAACTTTCAAAAAGTTCTGAAACTTATCGTCTGGTGGGTCTTCTCGCTCTACGCTGTCTCTCGACATGGCCGTTTCCAAGGCGCAACCCAGCAGCTCCGACGACCGTCTGGCGATGGCCCGTGATCGATTCATCTCGCTTTGGGGCGAGATGGGATCGGCGTGGGGCATCCCACGGACCATGGCGGAGACGCACGCACTTCTCTACATCGTCGGCGAGCCGCTCAACGCCGATGACGTGATGGAACGACTCAGCATCAGTCGAGGCAATGCGTCGATGACGCTGCGGACCCTGCTCGAGTGGGGCCTGATCAGCCGCATCCACAACCGCGGCGACCGACGCGAGTACTTCAAGGCCGAGCAGGATGTCTGGAAGCTGTTCGTCACGATCGTGCGGGAACGGAAGCGACGAGAGTTCGACCCTCTGCTCGAAGCGCTGGAGGGATGCCGATCGCTGACCGAGACGCCCGGATCGAGCCGTTCTCGCCGCGCTGCCGGGAACGAGACCCTCGAGGCCCATCACGAGCGGCTCGACGACATGCTCGAGTTGGTTCGGACTCTGGATCGACTGAGCGAGAAACTCCTCACCAGTGCGGGTCCGGGTCTGGTGTTCGCCGCCAAGATGCTCTCCAAGGTGCCCCGATGACCACGATCAACCCCGGACAGCGCGTCCTCGACCGCCACGCCGCGGCCGACCCGAGTGCGAAGCCCCTTCGGATCTCGCTGTGTTGGAACTTCACCTGCCGCCGGCTTGCCTCGGAGTCGGGTCCGCAGTCCGACCCATCCGATCGACCTGCACTCCACGAAGACGGCGTGCTGATCCTCGAGATTGCGGCAGGCGGCGACGGGAGGGCCGTTCTGGAAGCCCGGGTCGAGCGGGGCTCTTCGCAGCGTGTCATTCACGACTCGCTTCCAGCCACGTTCGAACTGGCTCGGCTCGAGGAGTGGGAGCAGTTCACCGTGCGGGCGGCGGGACGCGTCTGCCTCATCGTCCTGCTGCGAGCCGGTCGTCCAGGCTGGATTCGAAGCTCGCTTCCACACTCCGCCGGGTTGCCCGGGGGAACGTACGAGTCTCCGGTGATGACTCTGCTGAGGCCAGCGGATTGGATCTGGTCCGGGGAATCGCGTTGACTCTCGGCCTGAGGGCGTTCATAGTTCTCGTATGGTCCGCGTCATCCGACGGCCGTGGGGCCGTTCGCCGTCGCGGCGGGAGGGCGGAGGGGATGTCTCAGGGAACCCTTGGAAGGATTGCGGGAATCGTTGCGTTGGCGCTGTCCGTCAAGGCGAGTGCGCAGATCGCTCTCTCGGAGGTGAGCGTTCCGAGCACGACTGCGTTCATTCACAAGCCCAACGTGCAGATGTATCCGGGCTTCCAGGATTGGATGGCCGGGGGCATCGCCGTCGCCGACTTCAATCGCGACGGATGGCCCGACATCTTCTGGGCCAGCGGCGCCGGGACGGCCTCGGTCCCGACTCCGGATCGGCTCTTCATCAACAACGGCGACGGAACGTTCACCAATCGAGCCGCCCAGTGGGGCCTGGGGCTGGTGCACGCGGTCATGGGCGCCTGCGCCGGCGACTTCGACGACGACGGTTGGCCCGATCTCTTTCTCACCAGCTTCGGCAACGGCACCAACAACCAGGGCCAGCTCGGCAAGAACGTGCTGTGGCGAAACAACGGGAACGGTTCCTTCACCAACGTCGCTGCCGCTGCCGGAGTTGCGGCCAACACGGTCTTCACACCGAATGGATACGGCTGCGTCTTTGGCGACTACGACCTCGACGGTGATCTGGATCTCGCAGTCGCAGCGTGGGTCGATTCCGCCGACGGGAACCGCCTCTACCGCAACAACGGCGACGGCACCTTCACCGACGTGACCGGTGTCGCTGTGACCTTCCCCGCCTCGCTCCACGGCTTCACCCCCAACTTCGCCGACATGGATGGCGACGGATGGCCCGAACTCCTGCTTGCCGCCGACTTCGGAACAAGCTGCTACTTCCGCAACAACGGAAATGGGACGTTCACCAACATCACAGCCGCCAGCGGGACCGGTCTCGACGAGTTCGGCATGGGCCAGTGCATCGGCGACTTCGACAACGACGGCCGGTTCGACTGGTACGTCACGTCCATCATCTCGGACACCCCGGAACTTGGCAGCGGAAGTGGAAACAAGCTCTATCGAAACCTCGGGAACCACCTCTACGCGGAGATCGGCGTCGCTGCCGGAGTGGTCGACGGCGGATGGGGCTGGGGCGCCTCGGCGGTCGACTTCGACAACGATGGATGGCTCGACATCGTCGAGGTCAATGGCCGCCCAGGCTCGCCGACGTACTCGAACCTCCCCGAGTTCCTGTATCGCAACGACGGCGATGGCACCTTCTCGAACGTGACCGCCCAGGCCGGACTCACCTTCGCGGCCGAAGGCAAGGCGGTCTCTTCGCTCGACTACGACCGGGATGGCCGGGTGGATCTGGCCATCACCTTCAACGGGGCGACCAACGGTGCCGTCTCCAACGGCGCTCCCAACAAGCTCTACCGGAACACCTCGAACGCCCAGAGCTGGCTCGGCCTCACCTTCGACACCCAGTCCAACCCGCGGATTGCGCCGATGGGATTCGGCACCAGGGTCACGGCACGAGTCGGTTCGCAGAGCTGGATCCGCTTCGTCGACAGCGCACCGAACTTCCTGGGCACCGGAGAGATCGGCGCTCACTTCGGGCTTGGCCGTGCAACGCTCGTGGACGAAGTGACCATCGAGTGGCCTCGCGGGTACACGACGACCCTCACCGGCGTGCGCGCGAACCAGTACCTCGTCGTGGTCGCCCCGGAACTCTGCGACTTCGACTCGAACGGAAGTGTCGATGGAGCAGACCTCGGTCACCTGCTCAGCGTCTGGGGACCGCTCGGCCTCACCAGCGATCGACGGGCCGACGTGAACAACGATGGCACGGTCAACGGCCAGGATCTCGAAGCGATGCTCGCGGCATGGAATCCCTGACGACAGCCTGAGTCACTCGGATCGCCCGACCGCGACGGCGCTCGCTCCCGACATGCAGTCGCCGAAATGACACGACGCCATCCGAATCGGATGGCGTCGTGTCGTGCAAGCGGACAGGGCGGGATTCGAACCCGCGATACAGGGTGTACCCCGTATGACGGTTTAGCAAACCGTTGCCTTCAGCCGCTCGGCCACCTGTCCATGCTTCAATCGAACCCGCGCTGGCGGACGAACGAACCACTGCTCCGCCGGCCGCTCGGGGCCGAGGCGGATGATGGCAGTCTCGGGAGTGCCAGTCAACACGTCGGAGGTCACCAGGATGCAGACCCCAAAAGATGCAGACCCCCCAAGGAAGACGTTCTCCCGCAGCCCGGTCCGGGGGGCCAGTCGAGGGACCAGTCAGGACCAGTCAGGACCAGTCAGGGCCAATCGGGGGCCAATCGGGGGCTGGGCCCCACCCGCTACAGCTTGCCGTCGCCGATCCGATAGCGGTCGATCAGGGCCTTGACCTCGTAGGGCTTGGGGATGTTCGAGACCTGGATCTCAATCGAGTTCCGGCGGCCCGACGAATCCGACATCCCGCCCTGCCCTGCGGTGTCGAGACCGATGTACCCGACATCGAGCAGCCGCTGGAGCAGGGACTGCTCGATCACCACGTTGGTGACGTGCTGATGGAGCACCTCGGAGGTCTTTCGCATCACGATCCCCTCCTGACGGATCGTGCGACGGCTGGTGATCACCAGCTTGGTCCAGCGGTGCGGCGCCAGCCACCAGCCGAGGAGCGCGAGAGCACCGACTGCGGCCACTCCGAACCCGACGGGAACGAGAGCGACGGCCACGACCGATGCCGCCGCGAGTCCGGCGGCGATGCAGCCGCCGACGATCAAGAGAACCAGTGCGCTGTAGAGGAGCGGGTGGGCCCGGAACATCGCCTGGCGGACCACGGCGATCACCTCCTCGTCCTTCGCGGTCGCCCCGGCGCCGACACCCTGCCTGGAGAGTTCGCGGCGATCCTTCTCGATCTGATCCGTCGAGGGAACGCGATTCACGTCGCCGCAGAAGGGACAGGCGGCGCGAGAGCCCGCATGTTCATCATCGACTTCAAACGGCTTCGCGCACTTGTCGCAGGAGAGAGTGATGGGCATGGCGGTGCGAGCAGGGTACGGCGATCCTCGATCGAAAGTCGGACGGCTCCTCGCCGAAGCGGCGGCAGCGCGTCGTTCACACCCCCGTGCGCCGCACGTAGACCCACCACTCCAGCATCAGGACCGCGATGCAGGTCGCCAGGGCCCACGGCCAGAGCGGAGTCTGCAGCGACTGCTCGGGACGTCGACCGACCACCTGCTCCTGCCCCAGCGTGAGCGTCTCGCGCGGATCGATCCGGCCCTCGCTCTCGCTGAAGAGATTGACCGCGAAGGCCCGACTCTCCCGCCCCTCGCCACCGGGCATCTCCCAGGTCAGGTCGTACAACCCCACTCGCTTCACCGGTCCCCACGCGAAGAGTTCCGGATCGGGCGTGGCCACGGAAGTTTCGCGGCCATCGGGCTGTCGCATCCGCACGTCCCGCGCCGACGGCGGAAGCCGGGCGGTGATCGGCTGGCCGGGGCGCAATCCCTCGCGGGTGAGCGCGTCGCGACTGGTGCCCAGCCACTCGATCGCCTGACAGACGAGAGTCACGAAGTTGTGGCCCAGCGGTCCATTGCTGTCGAGCGGGTTGAAGCTGACATGGAGCACCTGCACCGGCCCGCGCGACGCATGCAGGATGATCGGCCCCTCGGGTGCCTCGGCGAGCACCTCGATGTCCGATGCGGCCGTGATCGCCCGCATGGAATGGATGTAGAGGTCGCTGAGATCGACCGACTGCATGATCGGATGCTCGGTCTTCGAGGAGCGCACGAAGAGCTGCCCCTTCACGCCGAACTCGTTGAACCCCTCGAGCGGCGGGGCCGCACCGAAGGAGAGGTATCGACCCGCCGGCAGTCGCTTCGCCGCGTAGTCGTCGATCACGATCACGTCGAAGGACTCCAGCTCGCCCGCTTCCGCCAGGGCGTCGAACTGGGCTCCAGTCATCGACTGCACGTCCGAGATCATGGTGAGCTTGAGATCGTCGAGCAGACCGGGAAGGAAGAACTCCTCTTCGTCGACAAGGGCCACCCGCAGGCGGCGCGACGGCGGGATGACGATGTTGGCCACGTTGTCGACTTCGAGTGCGTCTTCGCGAAGGAGCGCGACTTCGACGACCGCGCTGCGGGGCTGCTCGAATGGCAGAAAGGCGATCTGCTCGCGCCCCGCGACGAAGGCCCCGCTGGTCGGATCGACGGTGGCCCCGGGAACGCGGATCGGCTTCGGCGTGATCGCCTGCACCGTGCCGTTGACCGAGAGCTGCACATCGGTCGAGATCTCGGCGGCGCCGAAATTGGCCAGGGCCGCGAACACCTGGATCTGCCCCTGACTCTCGTAGGGACGCTGCGCAGCCAGACTGACCAGTCCGACGTTGTCGTCGCCGGCTCGACCGACCACGTTGTAGACCAGCGATTCGCCAGGCTTGAGAACCTCGGTGTCGAGGTCGGAGATCCGACCGTCGCTGAAGAGCTCGAGCGACGCCGGGGCTTCCGGAGCGGCCGTGGCATCGTCGGGATCCGGAGTCGTCGTGAAGGCCCGCGCCAGCGAGAACGCCTCGGCCACGGCCGTGCCGCCGTCGCTCTGCTCGATGGTCTCGATGGCCTCGATGATCTGCTGCCGCGAGTCGGTGAAGGGAGTGCGCACCTCCGGTCGATCGGCGAATGCAATCACCATGATCTGACCCGGCGGCCCCGAGAAGAGGCCGGTCCCGAAGAGCCGTTCGACTCGAGCCTTGGCCAGGGCCTTGGCCTGTTCCAGTCGCGACCGCCCGCGCCCTTCCGGATCGCCGTCGAGGGTGTTCATCGACGCGGAGTTGTCGATCAGCAGGACGAACCGCCCCCCGCGTCGCTGCCCCACATCGATCTGCGGCTGCATGAGGGCCAGCGCCACCAGCAGGAGGGCGATGAGCTGAAGGAGGAGCAGCACGCTGTAGCGCAGCCGCTGGAAGGGGGCGTTGGCCCGCAGATCCTCGAGCGACTTCTTCCAGAGCAGCGTGCAGGAGACCGGCGCGGGCCGCCGCCGGAGCTTCAGGAAGTAGAGCAGGAGCAGCGGCGGCACCACCGCCGCCGCCAGCAGAAGCCCCGTCAGCGGAGTGAGCCAGGTCACGCCAGGAGCCCCCGCTTCCGCAGGTACTCGAGCAGCAGCGTGTCCATGTCCATCGAGGTGTCGATGGTCACGTGGGTGATGTCGCGGCGAACGCAGAACTCACGGAGATTGCCGCAGTAGGCATCGAGCGTCGCCTTGTACTTGCGCAGCAGGGCCGGAGTGATGGTGACTTCGGCGACGTCGCCATCCTCGACATCGGTGAGCTTGAGATCGCCGGTGAGTCCTCCGCGGGCCGGATCGATCTCCTGCGGACTCAGGACCTGCATCGCGAAGGTGTCGTAGCCGCCGCCCGAGGAACCGCCCGAGGCCCCCCCCGAGGCCAGATACCGAAGCCCCTTCTCGTACCCCTCCTTGAGCAGGAAGTCGGAAAGGATGATCAGCACTCCCTTGCCCTGGCGACCCAGCGCGATCGTCTTCATGGCGTCCTCGAATCGAGCCGTGCCGCCGGCATCCCGATTCAAGAGCCACGCCCCCATCTCCTGGGTGCGGCGACGACCGCGCAGATTCGAGAGGCGCTGCACCTCGCCCTCGGGTCCGCCGTAGGACCACAGCGTGACGCGATTCTGATTCGAGAGCCCGATGTACCCGAGGGCCATCGCCAGTCGCTTGCAGAAGGTGAACTTGTCGGGATCGCCGTATTCCATCGAGGCGCTGGCATCCAGCACGATCAGGAGCGACAGGTCCTCCTCCTCGAGGAACATCTTGAGGAAGAGCTTGTCGAGTCGGGCGTAGATGTTCCAGTCGACGAACCGCAGGTCGTCACCGGCGACGTAATGGCGATAGTCGGCGAACTCCACGCTCATGCCCCGGCGCTTCGAGCGGCGCTCGCCCTGGAGCTTGCCGGCGAAGATCTTGCGGCTGATGACGTCGACCTGATCGAGCTTGGCCATGAGGCGACCGTCGATCAGCTCGTCTACACGGGTCGGGCGCGTCGGGCGATTTGGTCGGGCGGTGGTCATGCGGTCGTTGGACGGCGAGGGGAGTTCCGAAACGGCACGATCCGACGCAGGCGCTGCCAGAGTGTCTCGGAGTCGGAGGCGGGCTCTTCGCTGCGGTGGATCTCGGCGAGCAGACGTCGCACGATCTCGTCGGTGGTGACTCCGTCCGCTTCCGCTTCGAAGCTGCGGATCAGGCGATGCCGCAGCGCCGGCAGGGCCACTCGTTCGACATCGGCGAAGGAGATCGCGTACCGACCTTGAAGGAGCGCTCGCACCTTGGCTGCGGTGATGATGGCCTGGGCTCCGCGCGGACTCGCCCCCACGGCGATGTACGGGGCAATCGACTTCGGCATGGTCCCCCCGCCCCCGCTCCCGCTCCCAACTGGCCCCGGGTGCGTGGCGAGAACGAGCCGCACCACGAAGTCCTGCACGAAGGGCGGCACGATCAATCGCCGCGCCAGCTTCTGGGCCTGGAGGATGCGAGCGCTGTCGAGAACCGGCGTGATCTTCGCCTGCACGTGAGTCGTGGTGCGCTTGACGATCTCGTTCAGCTCGGGCTGCGAGGCGTAGGGCACCGAGATCTTCAGAAGGAACCGATCGAGCTGGGCCTCGGGAAGTGCAAAGGTGCCCTCCTGCTCGATCGGATTCTGCGTGGCCAGCACCAGGAAGGGCACGTCGAGTGCGCGGGTCTCGCCTCCGACGGTGACGCTGCGCTCCTGCATCGCCTCCAGCAGGGCGGCCTGGCTCTTCGGCGTGGCTCGGTTGATTTCGTCGGCGAGCACGATCTGGTGGAAGATCGGACCCGGGCGAAAGATGAAGCCCCGTCGTCCGGTCCTCGAATCGTCCATCACCACCGTGGTCCCGGTGATGTCGGCGGGCATGAGGTCGGGTGTGAACTGAATGCGCGAGAAGCTCAAGCTCAACGCCTCGCCCAGGGTCCTGACGAGGAGGGTCTTCCCAAGCCCGGGCACGCCTTCAAGGAGGACATGCCCATTGGCGAACAGGGCAATCAGGGTCTCTTCGACGACGCCGTCCTGACCCACCATCGCCCGCCCGATCTGGGTTCGCAGGGCCACGTACTGGTCGCGGAATGCGGCGCACTGCCGCTGCACTCCGGCGATGTCGTCGAAGCCGGCGTCCAGAGTTCCGCTCAGCGCAGTGGCGACTTCAGCCATCGCGGCGCTCCCCACCCCTGTCCGAGTTGCGATCCGGGCCGCGCTTCGGATTGCGCCCATCGTCAGGCTGGTCCGCCGGCGGGTCGGCGGCGCCGTCACCCGTATTGGCGCGACGCTTGGCCCGCAGGAGTCGCGAGGTGTGATCACCCGGCTCCGCATCGTCCTGTGGGGGAGCGGTCGGCGGTGTCGGAGCGGCTCCCGTCGATGGCCCGCGTCGAGCGGTGCCGGAGAGATCCTCGGCGACGTCGAACCCCGGCCCCTTCCCATCAGTTGAATCATCAGCGTCGAATCGTCGGGCCGCGACCTTCGGATCGTTGGGTTGCGGCGGTCCCGGGGCTTGGCCCACTCTGGAACTCGTGGTCGCCTGGGCTCGTGCCTTCTTCCATGCCGCAACCGTCGACTCGCTCCGCTCCTCGGAGGGGCGGCTCAGACGGCGCACGATGGCGGCGATGGCTTCGGGCTCGATGGCGATGCGCCGCAGAGCCACGTCGAAGATGAAGATCGCGGCCGCAAGAATGGCCAGGAGATCCCAGATGCGTCGGGCGCTCTCGGGCACTTCGAGCCCTTCGCGATCAAAGAAGTCGATGACGTTCGGATCCATCATCGAGAGCACCCGGCCTCCGGTGAGATCAGCAATCGACTTCAGGAGCGCCAGGTTGTCGCGCACGGCGCGGTGCTCGCGGGAGTACGGCACCGCAACCGCCGCCTGAATGTTGCCCGAGATCGAGCGAGACTCCCCCGCACCCGTCAGCGATCCGGCGAACGCCGCGTTGATCAGATAGGCCCCTTCCTCGGCCGCGGAGAACTCCCCGCGATAGAGACCGGGGCCGACCTGCTGCAGGAAGAGCGGCACGGTGCTGTTGTCGGGACGGACGACTCGGGCTTCGGTGCGCAGGAAGTTCATGAACCCGCCGCCCTCGTCGAGCGCCTCGAGCTCGACGATGGCCTTCTCGCCTTCGGTGCGGGTCCGCATGGCCACGTTTCGCGGCGTCGGAGGCCGCATCATCCAGCGCACCGTCTCCTCCCAGAAGTCGGCGTACTGATTCCAACCGACCATCGCCGACGCCCAGCGACCGGTGGCGTCCGAAGTCCACGCCACGCTCTTGCCGAGTCCGTAGTTGCCGTAGGCCAGCAGCGGATCATCGGCCTCCGAGGTGCGATTGATCAGCGGCGTCTGCACCAGACCCTTCCGCGGCGCCGTGAGCACATATCCGCCGAGGTTCGGCAGAGCCCCGAAGCGCGTCCCGGGTCCTGGAAGAGTGGTCGTGCGAGTGGGTGTGAAGCTGCCCTCGACCAGCAGCGACCGGGAGACGAACTGGGCCTCCTTGGTGAAGATCTGCGGCAGATTCTTGGGGTTGGTGATGTTGTAGAACCGACCGCCCGTCAACTGGGCGATGAAGTTCATCTTGTCGAGGTCTTCCTGAGTGCCGTGCCCTGCGACCATCACGGTGGTGATGGTGATCTTGTTGGCGATGTACTCCTCGAGCAGCGGCCGCGAGGTGAACTGCGGATCGCCGTCACTGATGATGATCGCGTGCCGCTGGCCGGCGCTGACCTTGGCCAGCCCCTCCAGAGCCAGCCGCATCGGGGCATCGAAGTCGGGCATGTCGCCGACGAACATCTGCCGCGCCGCGGCGATGGGGGCGCTCTTGTCGCCGGCAAGCTGCATCCTGAACGCCCAGGCGGCGCCGGCCTGGAAGGAGATGATCCCGACGTAATCGAGCCGGCTGAGGGCCTCGATGGCGGCGATGGCCACCTGCTGCCCCCAGAAGTTTGCCTGGGGCATCTCGCAGGAATGCATGATCAGGGCCAGGGCCCCGCGCGGCATCTGCCTGGTCTGCGGCGGATCGAGATCGACCGGCAGCGCCTTGGCCACATCGGTGTCGATCCATCCACCGGCGCCGAAGCTCTCCGGCCCGCCGACCATCAGGAGCCCGCCGCCCAGATCGTGCACGAACGCATGCAAGGCGCCGTCTGCTTCCAGATTGAGGGCCCACCGCGGCACGTTCACCAATCCGACTGCGTCGAAGCCGTTCAGGTAGGGAAGTCCGCCGGTGAATCCGTCGGCGCGGATGGTGTCCACGGTCAGTCCGCGAGATCGAAGCGCCTCGGCCAAGGGCGCCGACTCGGTGCTGCTCGAGTCGATCAGCAGCACCCGACCCTCGCCACCGACAAAGGTGACCGCCGCCCCGACGTTGTTCTCGGGAATGGTGTCGGTCGCCGGATCGTCGGGTTCGAAGGTGGCCCGGAACTGCTGCACTCCCCCGCTCTCGAACTCGACCGGAACGGTGATGGTGTTGGGTCCGGGCTCCAGCGTGACCCGGATTCCGGTGCCGGGCGACTCGGAATCGAGATCGAGGGTCTCACCGTTGCGGGTGAGCTGCACGACTCCCGGAATTCGCGACTGCGAACGGATGAAGATCCGCAGGTCGGAGGCCTGACCGATCCGGGCCCGCGCCGGCGCCCGGAAGCCCTCGATGATCACCTCCTGACGGTGGTCGTATTCGAGGGGCAGGACGTCGATTGGAATGCCGTTGGCTCTGGCGATCTCAGCCTCTTCGAGCACGTTCTCGACGGTCTCGTTGCCATCGCTCACCAGCAGGATTCGACTCGCGGTGTCGCGCGGCAGGATCGACTTCGCCGTCCGAAGCCCGAGGGCCAGATTGGTCGCGTTGAGATCCAGCCCCTGCACGCCGATGCGGACGCGGGTGTTGGCATCGGGCATCGCCGCAATCGAGGTATCCCCCGCCACCGCCACCACCGCGATGCGGTCGTTGGGATCGACCTTGCTGGCGCCCACGCTGGCGAGGTACGGCTCGAGCTTCGCCTTGATGCTCGCGGGAATCGAGCGGCTCAGATCGACGACGATCGCCAGGGTCAGCCCGCGACCTTGGCGCACCCACGCGGGCTGGGCCAGGGCGGTCGCCAGAAGCAGCAGCACGGCGATTCGAAACGCAACGGCCGCGGCCCGCTTGCCGCGCGAGACGCTGCCTGCGCTCCGTCGCGCCATCCACACGATGGGGATCGCCAGCAGAAGGACGAGCAGCCAGATCGGTCGCTCGAGGGTGATGGGGAGGGCCGCGAGCATGCAGAGGGTGCGGCGGAACGGTGCCGGGACTCGGAAGGAGAAGTGCGCACTCGGTGGCGCTCGTTGCAATTGAGCGTGGGGAAGTCCTGTTTCGCCAACCAGAGCGTGCGGCGAAGCCCCTAACGAGCGGTCCCGCCGACGTGCTCCAACCTCGCGGAGTGAACGCGATTGTTCCCGGAGTCGAGCACGCGGATCGTATCCGAATCGACCACGACGCCCCACGGCGTCCGCAATCGGCCCGGCTCGGAACCGATCCCGCCCCACGCTCCGCGCGGCTCGCCATCGGCCGACAGCCGTTGCAGTCGCGAGCCTCCGAACTCGACCACCAGCAGCGAGCCGTCGGGGGCGACGGCGAGCCCGTACGGATACATGAACTGGCCCGCGGCGGTGCCCGCGACACCGAAGGAACGCAGGAGCTGCCCCTCTGGATCCACGACCACGATGCGGTGATTGCAGGAGTCGGCGATGAAGAGCTCGCTGCGGTCGGCCGAGAACTCCATCGACTGGGGACGGCTGAACTCGCGCTCGCCGGTCCCGCTGCGCCCGAAGCCGAAGAGATAGGTCCCGTCGGCGGCGAAGGCCTGCACCCGGTCGTTCCCGCCGTACTCGCTCACGTAGATCCGTCCCTCGGGACCGAAGGCGACGTCGGTGGGATAGACGAACTCGCCGGGGCCCTGCCCGTATCGGCCGATGCGAAGCAGCTCACGTCCCTCGCGATCGAAGGCGATGACCCGGTGGTAGTGGGTGTCCGCGACCCACACTCGACCGGCTTCGTCGACGCTGACTCCAGTCGGCTTGCCCACCTTCGACTCCGGCATCGACCACTCGAACTCCGCACTGCCGTCGGCCGAGAATCGCTGCACGCGGGCGGTCTTGTCGATGATGAACAACTCTCCGCGGCGGCGATCGAGGGCCATCGCTCGCGGCGCGTCGAACTGGCCCAGACCAATCCCGCCGGAGCCGAAGGTCCGGGCCCGGGGGAGTGGCATCAGACCGGTCGCGTCCGGGCCTTCGAGCCGGGACTGACCTCCATCCGAATCGCCTCCGCATCCAAACGGCAGGACGAGTGCGCCTGCGCTGAGCGCCCCGGCGAGGATCAGGCCCAGCACACGAGCGCCACCGCTCCGCGCGCCCCTGAACGGTGCGGGCGGTTGGCGAGGTCCGTTCGGATCACGTGGTGTCAACGGTCGCAGCGCCACCGCGCAGACCACTGCGGCGACGAGCGCGCAACCGATCATGATCACGATCGAGAACATCACCGTCTCGGGATCCTGATAGTGAATGGCGTTGAGGACGCTCGATGCCAGAAGCGCCGTGCCGGGCGGAGCGAGCCGACCACCGACCACCACTTCGCCAAGGGCCAGGGCGAGACCGCTGAAGCAGGCGGCGGCGGCCACGAGAAAGGCCACCGGACGAACCGCGCTCACGCAGCTCGATCGTCCCGCCGCGCAGTCGAGTGCGATCAGGTCACGGACGTCGCGGCCCAGGCCACGCGCCGCGAGTCGCCCGAGGAGCGCTCCGGCAAGTCCGAAACAGGCCAGATGTCCGAGGGCGACGATCCAGGCGCGGTCGTAGATCGCCGCAGCCAGCGGCCCGCGGTTGTACGCAGCGACGAAGCTCGAGGCGACGACCATCGAGGGCACCGCCGCGGCGACGAACCAGCCGGCCAACTGGAGGTCGCCGAGTCTGCGAATGGATCGTCGCGGATGAAGGTGCATGGCCATCGTCCCGACCGCAACCACCGCGGCGGCCACTCCGGTTGCCAGCGCGGCCGCGAGCGTCGTCACCAGCGCGCCGCCATAGAGCACGAGAAACTCGCCCGCCCGGCTGCCCCACGGCAGTCGCCACGCACACAGGACCAGCGGAACGAGCGCTGAACCGGCCACGAGGATGGCAAGGATCCAGCGACCCATCCGAGTCGGTGCTGTGGAGTCGACTCCCCCGGGCGCTCCTGTCCGCGAGCGACCCACCGCCGCGACCACCGACCCGAGCAGAAGGGTGAGCGCAACCACTGGCCACGACTCCCGCACCACCTCGAGAGGCGCTGCCCCGCGAGCATCGAGCGTGCGAAGCTCGAAGCCGAAGGAGCGCACCTGGGCAAGATCGAACGCCACGGTGTTGCCGAGGGTGAAGATCATCACCAGAAGGGCACCGAGGAGGAGCCCGCGCCCGTCCTCGACCAGACTCAGACGCAGGCCATCGAGGCGACTGCCCCCATCAACACGCAGCGCATCTCGCAGTTCCGCATGCACCGCCCCAAGACCTGCGACGGAGAAGGCCACCAGCGGCCAGCTCCAGGCGACAAGCCCCACCGCAAGGGCCACTTCGCGAGCCACGGTGACCGCCTCGATCCGCATCAGCCAGTCGCCGAGTGGGCCAGTCGGCGTCGCCACCTGCCACCAGCTCCAGGAGACCAGGAATCCGGGGAGCATGATCGGCGCAGCAACCGCCGCCACCGCCACCTGCGCTCCCCGGCCGCGCTCGCGACGCAGCGCTCGTCCCGCCGGCCATCCGAGAAGCACCGCCGCGAGGGCGGCGCCGACGGACCAGGCGAGGCCGCGAGCGAGCAGAAACCAGGGATCCCGAATGGTGGAGGCGGGAATGGTGGAGGCGGG
>CAYXKH010000009.1:0-11025 GCA_964465255.1 uncultured Isosphaeraceae bacterium | reverse complement strand
GAATGGTGGAGGCGGGAATGGTGGAGGCGGGGATCGTGGCCGCAGGGTTCGGCGAAGGGGCGCTGGCCGCAGCCCCGGCGACGAGTGCCTGGCAGGAGGTGACCGCCAGGGGAAACGCGACCGCGAGGATCCACAGCGACGTCGTCGCGATGATCACCACGGCATCGACTCGTCGCATGCGCACCGCGGGCGATCAGCTCGACGCTTCCGCGGTCTCCTTGCGGATGATGCGAGCCTCGGCAGTCCACTCCTCGGGGTGGAATCGATTGGCGAAGTGTCCGACGATCAGGTGCGTGTTTCGATACTTGTAGTCGTCAAGCGCCACGCTCTGGCCGTCCCGATTCCGAACGGTCGCAACCGACTTGCCCATCCATTTGCTCATGTCGATGTCGGCGATCTCCTCGGCCGGCCAGCGGCCGCCGGGATGATCGAGCGATCCATCGTCACCGAGGGTGTACTTCCGGCGGGCGAGCTGCCACAGCGCGAAGGCGCACCACGGCGCACCCAGCAGTCCGCATCCGACGACATAGAGCCAGAACTGCACCGAGCGATCCCACTTCGACGGCGGCTCGGGGACGTCGCCACCGAAGGTCGCCAGTTCCCGCTTCACCTCTTCGAAGCGGGCGATGCGGGTCTGGCTCAGGACGCTCGAGCCGGCGTCCTTCTCGATTGCCGATTTCTCGGTGACGAGCTCCTGGAAGCGGATCGCATCGGCCTCACGGCGCGGGATCGAGATCGCGAAGTCGTACCAACCCCAGATCCCGAATGCCACGCACACGATGAGGCAGATGCCCAGCTTCCAGGACTGTCGCGGAGCAACTGTGGTCGTGACGGCCATGTATTACCTGTATTCCTCGGATCGAAGCGGGAACAGCATACCCGCCGTTCTCAGCACCGGACCCGTCGGAGGCCTTTCCGGGTGCGGGGCTCTTCATCGCTTCATCGCTTCATCGCTTCATCGCCTCATCGCTTCATCGGGCCGCTTCCGATCAGGAAACACCAACCGCTCTACCGTCGCCCGTGCACCATCCGCACACCTTCCCACCTGGAGCTTCCCCCAATGACCGCGCGCCTCGCCAATCGATCCCCTTCCGACGCCGACCCCCGCGTCGCTCGTCGCCGCCTCGCCCTCCGCGTGGCCTCCCTCGCCACCGCCGCGACACTCGCCTCGTTCCTCCTCGCCGCCTGCGACACCCCACCCCACAAGGCCGACACGAACAGCACGAATTACAACTACTCGTACAACAAGTGAGGGGGGAGGCAGGGAGCAGGGGGCAGGACAGATTGCAGAGGGTTGCACGATCTGATCCGTGCGCGGAGTTCCGGAGCCGAGTGCTGCGGATGCAGCGCACGCAGAAGGACGTGCAACCCTCTGCAATCTTCCCTGCTCCCTGCTCCCTGCTCCCTGCCCCCCTCACCCCCCCATCTGACTCATCGCGTGGGTGCCGCGGGGGGAGTGGGTTTCGGGCTTGAGGACCACGCACTGGGCGAAGGCTCGGGAGATCGCTTCGGGGTCTCGCTGCGGGCGGAGCGTGGGGAGCAGGTCGACGTCGCCGCCGTCGAAGAGACAGCTTCGCAGCCGACCGGTCGAGGTGAGCCGCAGGCGGTTGCAGCTCTCGCAGAAGGGCTGGCTCATGGCGCTGATGAACCCGACGCGCCCAACCGCGCCCGGCAGGTGGAACACCTGCGCCGGACCGACCCCGGCTTCGCTGGCGCGAGCCACCGGCGTCAGTTCGCCGAAGCGCTGACGCAGCCGCCCCTTCACCTGCTCGTTGTCGAGCAGCGACTCGTGAGGATCCAGTCCGGCGGCGGCCAGCACGCTCTCTCCGAGCGGCATGAACTCGATGAAGCGCACCGTCCATGGGCGGGTCATGGTGAGCGCCGCCATGGCTTCGACCTCGTCGTCGTTCATCCCGCGAACCACGACCATGTTGATCTTGAGACCGGTGAAGCCGGCGCGCTCCGCGGCGTCGACCCCATCCCAGAAGAGCTCAAGCCGCCCTCCTCCGGTCATCTTGCGATAGCGCTCGCCGTCGAGGCTGTCGAGGCTCAGCGTGAGTCGCCGCACCCCGGCGTCACGCAGCGGCGCCGCCAGCCGCCGAAGCTGGAGGCCGTTGGTGGTCATGGCCAGATCGGAGACGCCCAGGGACGCGAGTCGCCGTGCAATCTCGACCACGTCGGAGCGCACCGTCGGTTCGCCACCGGTGATCTTCAGGCTCTCCACTCCGAGCCCGACCGCAACCGCGGCCACCGCCTCGAAATCCTGGGGTCCCAGGAGCTCCGACTTCTCGGCAAACTCGACGCCCCCCGCAGGCATGCAGTAGACGCAGCGGAGATTGCACCGGTCGGTGACGCTGATCCGCAGCAGCTTCACGCTCGAAAGCGAACGCGGTCCCTGGGCAAAGACCGGCCGCTGCGGAGCGGTGTCGAGGACCGGGAGCGCAATCGAGCCGACGGCGGACATGCGGGGACGGTAGGGAGCGGGACGAGGGGCTCGCTCCCCGTGATGTCCGCGAGTGTCAACGACAACGCGTCGCCGCCCAATCGGCGACGACGCGCTGCGCGATGACATCGAGCAATCAGTTCTGATCGCCGCCGTAGTGCAGGAGCAGCGTGCCACTCCCCGAGCCGCTGTAGCCGCCGAGGCGAATGACGAGCTTCTGCCCCGGGAAGACCGCAACGGTGACCGACGAGGTCGCCAGCGGGCAGTTCGGGGCGTCATCGCTGCATCCGAGCACCGGTCCAGCGCACGAGCTGTCATGGACCGCGAGCCGGGAGTCGTAGTCGGCGAGACCACAGGTCGAGATCGTGAGCGCGCCGGGTTGCGAGACCTGGTGTACGAACCAGATGTCGTTGACGAAGTTGAGTCCGAAGCCCTCGTCGCACTGGTTGGGCAGAGGATCTTCGCTGGTCGTCGCCCCCAGCAGCCTGTGGCGAAAGTGCTTCGACGGCGAGGGTGAGCAGGAGGGCGAAGATCAAGGAGCCGCAACGAAGCAGTATCCGCAGTGATACAGGCGAGTTGCGGCGACGCAGAGATTCGCCCTCCTGCTCGCCCGCAGCCCGAATGACTTTCGCCACAGGCTGCCAGGGTCGAGAAGGGAGTCAACCCCAGCCCGATCTCGAAGGGACTCCAGCATTCGTCATTGGCAAGTGCCTGGCACGGGCCGCTGTGCTCGAGCGTCACCTCGTAGCTGTTGAACTTCGACCCGCACGCGTATCCGTCGAAACTGTTCGGTGCGGCGAAGAACCAGTGCACCCCGGGCTGCACGCAGGCGGTGAACGAGGCCGTTCCGTCCGACTCCGAGGCGACGACGGGATCGAGCGAGTTCGCCAGATCGCAGTTGGGAATGCCGCCGGTGTTCACCAGACCGATCACCATCGGGAGCTGGTTGCGCACCGTGAAGGTGACGATCGAGGGCTGATCGATGAAGACCTGATACCAGTCGGTGTCGCGGACGCCATCCATCGCCCAGGCCGTGCCGCAGACCGGAGCACCGAAGAAGATCGGCTGGAACTGCGGCGGCGCGCTGTTGCAGCCACCGTTGACGTCGGCGCCACACGGCTCGCCTTCGTCGAGTGCCGTGGGCGCACAGGTGAAGGGCGCACCGCAGACGCCGCACAGCTCGTTGGCCAGAGCGGCGCAGAAGCCGTCCCAGATCAGGTCGCAGCAATGCGGCGCAATCGGACAGACGCCGTTTTCGCAGCCCGGATCGTTGCAGCCGGGAATGGTGCCGGGCACGCAGCAGTCATCATCCGGCGGAGGAGGAGGCGTGCAGTTCCTGGTGCCCGGGATGCCGTCAGGCCCCTTGATGCAACTCGTGACTTGGAGGCTCGTCGGCGTGCCAGGTGTGCCCGGAGTGGCGCCGTTGAAGGTGCTTCCCCGGCGTCCGCCGCGCTTGGTCGCCTTGCCGCCGGGACCGCCCTTGCCGAGTGCTCCAACCACGCAGGGATCGGGCCAGCTCTCGACGCAGTGGCCGCCATTCTCGCCGCTGCCGCCGACGACGCAGTTGGCCACCGCGTTGCCACCGTTGCCGCCGGTCGGAGTGTTCTGCGGAACGCCGGCGGTCTGGCCCTTGCGGGCTGTGCCGCCGTCTCCGCCGAAGGCCTTGGCGTCACCCGAAGTGCCACCATCCCCGCCGCGACCGGCCTGCCCCCCGGATAGGTGCAGGGGCAGGTGCCGCCGTTGCCGCCATTGCCGCCCTGACCGGGAACGGCCGTGGCCGCACCACCGTCGCCGCCGTCGGAGGACTTGGAGCCGACGATGTTGCCGTTGATGGAGGCGGCGAGCAGCAGACCGTGACCACCGCGGGCTCCGACCGCGAGGCTCGTGCCACCCGGCCCGCCATTTCCACCCTTCAGGCCGCACTCGAGACAGTCGCCTCCGCGACCACCCTTGCCGGCACTTGCCGTCGCCGCGCCGCCGTCCTGGGGCGCCGCGAAGAAGACGTTGTTGGCCAGCGCCACGGCCGGCCCCGGGTTCATCGCCGCTCGGGCAGTCACGGTGATGCGACTATCGCCGCCGGCGCGACCTGCGCGGGCGGTGGCGTCGCCGCCTCGCCCGCCGACGCCGCCGCAGACGTCGCAGTCTCCACCGACGCCTCCCGTCGCGGTCGCCACCCCACCGGCGCCACCGTTCATCACGGTCACCGAGCCGCCGAGGCCCCAGTTGATGGTGCCTGCGGCCACCAGGAGGAAGCCGGCGTCACCACCGTCGCCAGCCTCGGCGTAAGCATCGCCACCGCAGTCGCAGGGAGCGCCCGCCGCGCCGGTCGCAGTCGCGTCGGCACCCTTGTGGCCTTCCCCGTTGCAGAGGGTGGCGTTGATGTTCATCGTGGAATTGCCGAGTGCCTGAATGTTGACATCGACGCCATCGCCGCCGCGGCCGCCGATGGCCCGGGCGCTTCGCGCTCCGGCCACGTTGACCGCCGCCGGATTGGGAGCCTGCACCCCGGCCGGACCGGCGCACCCGCCGATCGCGGCATTGATGTTCATGGTGCCGTTGACGAACATCTTGATCTCCTTCGGCTTGCGACCGCCCTTGCCGACCTGCTTCACCTCCGTGGGACAGGTTGCCGGTGCCGCTGCGGCCATGGACAGGATCTCCTCCAGCTCCTCGTCGTCGAGTTGCGAGAGATCGAGAGTGTCGGCGAGGTCGTCGAAGGGATCGAAGACGTCACTCTCGGCGTCAGCCGCGTTGGACTGGCCCGTTGCCGCATCGGCATCGCCCACCTCTTCACGCGGTTCATCCTCGAGCGCGTGCGGAACCAGCGGGCCGTTCAACCAGCAGTCGCCCATGGCGATGAGGGTCGTGCCCTCCTCGATGTAGACCGTGGCGCCGGGCCGGATGTCGAACCCCTCGGTGACCACCCGTCCGCGGAGAACGTCGCCATCTTCGAGGATCAGGCGTCCCCTGCCGAATGACTCGGCGAAGAGTTCGCCGATCCGCCACTCATGCTCGTCGAAGCGATTCGGATCGATTCCGATCTCGACCACCGGTTCCCTCGGGCCGAACGGATCGTCGGCTTCGACGGCGCGACCGAGCCCGTCGTCTCCGGTACGCGGGAGCGCAACGCTCGCGGAATTGGGCAACGGAACGACCGCCCCTCCCACCGCGAAACTGGTGAGGAGCCCGAGGGTCGCAATCGTCGGTACAGCGCGCGCGACCGCCTTGAGACAGTTCGATGCAGTCATGACAGACCTCCACGGGAACGGGTGCTGGACCCCCGATGCCGCCGGACCCAATGACGGCCGACGCGAGGAGTGGACGATTCTCCTCAACTGCGGACTTCGCAGTCCGCGTGCCCGGGGATCAGAGTGTTCCCCACCTCGGTGAACCGGAGTCGCCACCACGACTCACGCGAACACCGCGCCCGCATGCAAAGGGCGGATCGACATCCATGACGATTGGCCGGGGCGACGTCGATACACTCCGCGGTGATGAACGGTGCTCCCCATCGCTTCGGCTGCGGCCACGCCGCGTTGGCCCGGTTCCTCGGTCTCGTCGCCCTTGGCGCACTGGCCGCTGCCGGCCCGCTCGGCTGCGTCCGCCGCACCATCGAGATCACCAGCGATCCCGCCGGAGCCCTGGTCGTCCTCAACGACCGCGAAGTGGGTCGAACGCCAGTCGAGGTCGATTTCACCTACTACGGCGAGTACGACGTCAGGCTCTCCCTTGAGGGTCACGAACCACTGGTGACCGTGGGCAAGGCCTCCGCACCGCTGTGGGACAACGTGCCGCTGGATCTTGCCGCGGAGCTCTTCCCCGCGGACCTCGAGTCGCGGATCGTCTGGCACTTCGTGCTGCTTCCCGAGTCGAGCGAGGGTGTCATCGATCGGGCCAATGAAGCCCGCGCGGCAATCGCCGCAGTCGATCCGGCCCAGGCGCCGAATGCGCCCAGCGCCAGCGAGGCCACCGCGGCAGTCGACGCGTCCGCGACCAAGCCTTAGAGGGCACGCACCGTTCCGCCTCCGCGGTGTCCGACTGCAACACCCGCTTACGCTCTTTGCCCATGCCACTTCTCGAGACCCGCTCCCTGGTCAAGTCCTACGCCGGTCGACGCGTCGTCGACGGCGTGGGGTTCGTGATCGAGAGAGGCGAGATCGTCGGCCTGCTCGGCCGCAACGGCGCGGGCAAGACCACCAGTTTTCGAATGACAATTGGAATGATCTCGCCCGACTCGGGCACGGTCATCTTCGACGGCCGGGACATGACCGGCAGGCCGATGTACAAGCACGCCCGCGCCGGCATGGGCTATCTCAGCCAGGAACCGAGCGTGTTCCAGCGCCTGAGCGTCGAGAACAACCTGCTGGCGATTCTCGAGATCGTCGAGCGGAACCGCGCCGTGCGGCGGCGCCGCGCCGACGAACTGCTGACCCAGTTCGGGCTGACGCACAAGGCCAGGCAGGAGGCCCGCACCTGCTCCGGCGGCGAACGCCGCCGCCTCGAGATCGCTCGGGCGCTCATCACCAAGCCGCAGCTTCTGCTTCTCGACGAGCCCTTCGCCGCCGTCGACCCGCACACGGTCGAAGACCTTCAGGTCGAAGTCCGCAAGCTGGCCAGCGCCGGGATCGCGGTCCTGGTCACCGACCACAACGTCCAGCAGACGCTGCGCATCTGCGACCGGGCCTACATCATCCACGAAGGCAAGAACCTCCGCGAAGGCGATCCTCGCTCGATCATCAACGACCCGATGGTCCGCGACGCGTATCTGGCCAGCACGTTCAGAGGGGATGAGTTTGGGTGAGGGGTCGGGGGTCGGCTTCGCCGACGGGGCGCTGCGGCTTCGCCTCCGCTTTCAGGGTGTGCCGCTGCGCGGCACCTGTTCGTCGCTCGGCACGAGCGACGCTGCGCTGACTTCGTCAGCTTGGTCGCCCGAGCCGAGCACATCAGGGGGGCCGTCCGCGCAACTCACACTGAATCGCCGGAAATGCCGCCGCCCACTCGCGCAGTCAGTTCCCGTGTTTGGTCGGCGGCATTTCCGGCCTTCAGAAGGTGCCGCGCAGCGGCACACCTCATCACGCGGAGGCGCAGCCGAAGCGCCGCCGGCCGCGGAGCGGCCCGCTACCCAATCAACCTGATCGTCATCGGATACCGGAAGTACTCGCCGGCCCAGGCGGCGGCGGCGGCGCGGATGATGCTCACCAGGCCGACGACCCAGATGATCGGGAGCAGGACCACGCCCACTCCGGTGATGGCCAGACCCAGTGACAGGATGACCTGGCTGATCAGGAAGTTGGTCGCTTCGCGTCCGTGATCGTCGAGGAAGCGACTCCGCTCCTTGCGCCAGATCCACAGGACGATTGGGATCGCAACCGCGAGAGGACCGGTCGGCAGCGCCAATGCCAGCCACCAGATGTGCATGACCCCGGCCGTCAGGCGATCGTTCTCCGGAAGGCCGTCTTCCCGCAGGCGGCCGCTGGGGCCGACGGAGATGCCGGGAGGGATTGCTCCACAAGCGGGAGCCTCACTCTGGTGCGCAGAATCGCCAAAGGTGCTGGGAGCATCGAATGGAGCGTGGGCGACAGGCGTGGACATGGGCACCTCCTCGGTCTCTCTGGTTGGGTGAGTGCGTTCGTCCATTTCAGGGTTGCTGCCTGAGGGGTGAGGAATGTGTGCGTCATCCCGCCTTCCGAGGACCTCCGCGGAGGCCGCCCCATCGGCCCGGAGGAACTGCGTGCTGTCCGCCGCCCCGGCCTTGAGCCTCACTCCCCGCGGGTGGGTGCCGGCTGACCGGTCAGTTCGACCCGCAGCCGATGCACCTGCGTCCGCGAGGCATCGAGCACCGTGAATCGCGCCCGGCCGGTCTCGAAGGCCTCCCCCGGCCGCGGGATTCTGCCGAAGTGGGCCAGCACCAGACCGGCGACGGTGTCGTACCCCTCGTCGTCAGGCAGGGCCAGCCGCATCACCTCGTTCAGGCTGTCGATGCGATACCGGCCGTCGACCTCGGCGACTCGCTCGTCGCTTCGCACGAGCTCGGGCTCGTCGTCCTCGACGGGCTCGTGCTCATCGCGGATCTCGCCGACGATCTCCTCCAGCACATCCTCGATGGTGATCAGTCCACTGGTCCCGCCGTACTCGTCGATCACCAGGGCCATGTGCACTTCGCTGCGCTGGAAGTCCTTCAGGAGCTCGCTGACGCGGCGGGTGTCGGGAGTCCGGATCGGCTGCCGCAGAATCGGCTGGAGCCGGAAGTCCGTGCCCTCGGTGCCGAGATAGCGCACCAGATCCTTCACATAGAGGATGCCGACGATGTGATCGAGCGTCTCGCGGTAGACGGGAATTCGCGAATGACCGCCCTGGGCGATGACCGCCCGGATCGCGGCGAGATCGTCGGTGTAGGAGATGCCCTCGACCTCGCCACGCGGAGTCATGATCTCGCTCACCGTCGTGCCGGTGAACTCGACCACGTTCTCGAGCAGCGTCGCCGCGGTGGGATCGATGCCGCCCTGCCGCTGGGTGTCCTCGATCGAACGCAGGAGGTCATCTTCGACCGGTGGTGGATTGAGGTGGGCGCCGGTGATCCGCCGCACCGCTTCATCGACGAGGCCGACCAGCCAGTTGAAGGGCGCCGTCAGCACCAGAACCACGCGAAGCACCGGAATGCTGCAGGCGATCACGCCGATCGTGGCGTAGTCGGCGACCGCCATGGAAATCACGCTGGTCGAGAGCCACAGGGCGAATGTGGCGATGGCCACGCTGGCAAGGAGCGACTGCGGCGTGAGCACCGCCGATTCGCCGAAGCCCACCAGAATCGCCAGGACGAGAATCGAAAAGCTGACCCGCCCCAGTGTTCGAAGAAGGGCCACGCTCTGGGCCAGCAGCGCCTGTCGCGGCAGCAGCCAGCGGGCGGTTGCGGCCCGCCCCGACTCCTCCAGTCGCTGGGCGATGGCCGACTCGCTGGCCTGCACCATCGCGTTGTTCAGCGCCGCGAGGTAGGAGGTGACGATCAGCACCGCCACGGCCACAAGGGCGAGCATGATGGTCATCGGGCCACCTCGTTGGAGCGAGGCGCGTCGCAGGATGATTCCGGAGCCGCAAACGTCCGACCGACTCCAATGGATTCAAGGATGCGATCCTCTTCGGCGTGCATGCGGGCGAACGCCTCCGGGTCGTGATCGTCGTGGCCCGCGCAGTGCAGCAGTCCGTGGATGGCGTAGAGCAGAAGTTCGCGCTCGAGCGGCAGCCCGCGAGCAGCCGCCTGCCGCGCCGCCTCGTCGCGACAGAGGACCAGATCGACATCGACGCGGCGGCAGTCGGACGGCTCGTCCGCGGCATTCGCGGCCGACGCACATGCGCCCAGCACCTGGCCATCTTCGCCGCCTCCGCCGGCGCGCTCGAACGTCAGCACATCGGTCGTCGACCGATGGCCGCAATAGCGCTCGTGCAGTTCGCGCATCACGCGGTCGTTGACCACCCGCACCGCGATCGTGCCGAAGCTGACTCTTCCACGCTGGACCACGGCTTGGGCCAGGCCTTGGACCAGGCTCTGGGCCAGACCCTGGACCAGGCTTGGGGGCACGGTCCGGGCCGCGACCTCGACCGCGCCGCGTTCGATGCTTTTCGCCAACCAGGCTTCGTCGATGGCCTCACACCCGCCGTCGCGCCGAACCTGCACGGCCAACTGGCAGGTGACCGCAGCCGCTGAACCAACCGCCGAACCAGTCGCTGAACCAGTCGCCGAACCAGTCGCCGAACGCGCTGCCGGACAAGTTGGCGGACAAAGTGGCGAACCAGCAGCCGGAGGTTCTGTATCGCGCGTGGGTCCCATGGGGCTCCCCCATGGGAGCAGCTCTCCTGCGTCCCGCCCCGAAAGCGGTCGGGACTGAGACGGGCGGATGGTACGCCCCGCCCCGCGAAGCGGGGCCGCGGCGGGAAGGGTGCAGGGGGCAGGGAGAAGGGAGAAGGGAAGAGGGGGCAGGGAGCAGGGAGCGGCAAGGGGTTGCACGACTTGGAGCGTGGGCGGAGTGCCGGTACCCGAGCAGCGAACCGCGACGCCCTACATCCTCGGCTGCGCGCCTTGAAGCGTGCGCGGGGTGCCGGGGCATCCGTTGCCGCCCGACGTATGGCGCCGAGCTCACCCCGACAAGATCGTCAAGCGCGGCCGCCGAGCAACGCGCGGCCGCGCGTCACACGTCAAGGGGCCCCGAGTGACGCCGCGTCGTGGACGGTTGCCTTGAGTGCGCACTCGAGAAGTGATGATCTGAATGCCACGGTCGGCTTGTCCGACCGTGCGTTGTGCGTCAAGTGCGCGTTGTGCTCGAGTGGGGGGACGGAGGCACGGCTGGCAAGCCAGCCGTGGCATCCAACGCCGTGAACGAATCACGCCCGCAGCGCCGCCGAGCCCCAGCTCGGCGTACGGCGACGCCAGTCGCCGTGAAGAACGGCGATTCGCCAACTTGAGCGAAGACCGAAGTGACAGGGATCTCCATGGACGAGGTCCTTCGCGTCGTGCGCAGGAAGGATGAAGCACGGAGGTCATGGAGGTCATGGAGGACACGGAGGAAGAGGCAAGGGTGCGAACGGCA
>CAYXKH010000008.1:29016-32876 GCA_964465255.1 uncultured Isosphaeraceae bacterium | reverse complement strand
TGCTGAGCTGGGCCCACTTGCTGAGCTGCGAACAGTTTCGTGGAGACCCCAGTGGAGAGGAGTGCTCCCGAGGAGTGATCCACAGGGACAACCGTCGACGACCTCAGCCCCATCGAGTGCGAATTGGAATGCGCATCCGTCGTGCAGGCGGCACAAGCACCCTGTCCACGACATCGCGGCGAACTCACCCCCCTTCCCGCTTCGTTACCATGCCCGTCCCTTGGGCTCGCTCGACCATCATCAGGTGCTGGTGATGCTGCTCGCGCTGGCGACGCTGCTGGCGTTTGCCCGCGCCTTCGGCGAGGTCGCCCGCAAACTCGGTCTGCCGGCGGTCCTCGGCGAGATCATCGCGGGACTGGTGCTGGGGCGGACGGTCCTCGGCAACGTCTTTCCGGAGTTCCACGGCTTCCTGTTTCCCGCCGAAGGACCCAACGCCATCGCCCTGCATGGGATGACCATCTTCTCGGTCATCCTCTTCCTGCTGGTGGCCGGTCTCGAGGTCGATGTCTCGACGCTCATCCGACTGCGGCGATCGGCGGCGATCATCGGGGTCACCAGCATCTGCCTCCCTTTTGCGGTCGGGGCCTCTCTGGGGTGGTTCACACCCGCACTGATGGGTGGCAGCCCCGGCGCCGATCCACTGGTCTTCTCGCTCTTCCTCGGCGTGGCCCTGTCGATTGCGGCCCTGCCCGTCATCGCCAAGACGCTGATGGATCTCAACCTCTATCGCACGGACGTCGGGATGATGGTGATCGCCACGGCGATCTTCCTCGACCTCGTGGGATGGGTCATCTTCGCAGTCGTCCTCGGCCTCATGGGTCATGGTGCCGGGGCCACCACCGCAACCGCAATCGTCGCCACCGCGGTGCTCGCGGTGGCCTTCGCCGCCTTCATGTTCACAATCGGTCGCTGGGCGATCGACAAGGCCCTCCCCTGGGTCCATGCCCACTCGGCCTGGCCGGGCGGAATTCTCGCCTTCGCAGTCGTGGTCGCCCTCTTCTCCGCCGCCGCCACCGAGGCCATCGGCATCCACGCCATCTTCGGGGCGTTCCTCGCGGGCGTGGCGCTGGGTGACTCGCCGCATCTGCGCGAGCGCACCCGCCGCACCATCGAGCAGTTCGTCGGCAGCATCTTCGCCCCGCTCTTCTTCGCCTCAATCGGACTTCGCGTCGACTTCGTGCAGCACTTCGATCTGGTGCTCGTCATGATCGTGCTCGCGGTCGCCTGCCTCTCGCAGACGGTCGGCGGCACGCTCGGGGCGACACTCGCAGGGTTTCCTCGCCGTCACGCTCTGGTCATCGGACTTGCGCTCAACGCCCGCGGGGCCATGGAGATCGTGCTGGCGCTGCTGGCCCTCCAGTACGGCGTGATCAGCGAGCGACTCTTCGTCGCTCTGGTGGTCATGGCCCTGGTCACCTCGATCATCGCAGGCCCGGCGATTCAACGGGTGCTCGGACGGCGGCGATCGATCCGCTTCAAGGATTGCCTGAGCGCTCGGGCCTTCGTTCCCGACCTCAAGGCCGACACTCCGGCCGAGGCCATCGGCGAACTCGTCGCCGCCATCGCCAGCACGCTCAAGGCGGAGGAGCGGTTCGATCCCGAGGTGGTCACCGCGGCCGTTCTGGAGCGCGAAGCGGCCATGTCGACGGCGCTGGACCATTCGATTGCGGTTCCCAATGCCAGGCTCGAGGGCATCACCGTTTCCCACGTCGCCGTCGGAGTGGTCCGCGCGGGAATCGACTTCAATGCCCGCGACGGCCAGCCCACCCGGCTCATCTTCCTGGTGCTGACCCCCAGGCAGGAGGTGGAACTTCAGCTTGAACTGCTCGCCGACATCGCCCGTACCTTCCACGATCGGACGCTGGCCCAGGCGGCGATCCGATGCCCGACCTTCACCGAGTTCGTGGCCCTGCTGAACACCGGAGCGCCGCCCGATCCCGGGACTTCCGTACGAAGGACCGTGGACGGGTGAGCCCGTCTGCTCCCCGTCCGCTCCCCGTCCGCTTAGGGTCCGCGTACGGTCCGCGTGTAGGGGGGGTCACCGCGCACCCCAATTCCCATGGCCAACCACCACCAATTCGGCGTGATCGCGTTGAGCGCGACCCGCGCGACCCTCGCGGCCCTCGTGATTGGGACGGCCCTCGTCGTCGGCCGAGGCGTCATGCTCTCCGAGGTGTCGCTCGCGGGCGAGGCGGCGATCGCGTCCGAACCGGCGCGGCCCGCACCGACTCTCCTCCTGGTCGCCCCTCCCGCGCTCGAGGACGCGGCGGCACTGTGGACCGAATATCGAACGACGCAGGGCTGGCAGGTGGTGCGAATCGGCGAGCCGCACCTTTCCGATGCCGCGACACTTCGCGCCGAGGTGCGCCGCAGGGCGCACGCGGCGCTCGACGGCGGCATGTCGCAACTCGCGGTGCTGCTCCTCGGCGACGTCTCGGATTCACCGCAGGCACCGAAGGCGGGCGATCCCGCCCCGGCCCAGCCCTTTGTCGGCATCCCCACCTTTCGATTCGCCCAGCCCGATCCACGGCTGATCGACAGGAGCGATCCACAGTTCGCCTCCGACCATCCCTACCAACTGCTCGACGACGAGGATGAACGGCCCGACCTTGCTCTTGGGCGCATCCCGGTCCGGTCGAATGCCGAGGCGATGTCGGTGTTTCACAAGATCCGTCGCTACGAAGCGGAAGCCCCGACCGGCGCCTGGCGACATCGGATCAACTACCTCGCCGGTGAAGGGCGTTTCGGCGCCGGCGATGCGGTGATGGAGTCGCTCTTCCGATCGATGGTCGACTCGATGGTGCCGCCGGCCTTCGAGATCTCGATGACCTACGCCCATCCGTCGTCACCCTACTGCCCGCCACCGTCGCAGCTCGAGGCGACCTTCACCCGCCGCTTCACCGAAGGATCGCTGCTGGTGAACTACCTCGGCCACGGCTTCCCCTTCGGCCTCGACCGCATGCGCTGGGGCGCGAAGCGAGTTCCGATGCTGACGATGAAGTCGATTGCGGGCATGAACGAAGAGTCGGCCCAGCTTCCGATTGCCTACCTCGGCTGCTGTTCCGTGGGCTGGTACGACCGCCCGGATGGCGCCCCGTCTCTCGCGGAAGCCATGCTGACTGCGCCAGGCGGCCCGATTGCGGTGATCGCCGGAAGTCGACCGACCCACCCGTACGGAACTGCCATCCTTCAGAAGGATCTGACTCGCGGACTCCTCGAAGGACGGATTGAAACCATCGGCGAGCTCGATCGACTCGCCACCCGAGGGATGCTCGAGACCGACAGCGACGATGTCATGCTCGATGCCATCGTCCGCCCGGTCGCGGCCCTGGGGCGCTGGCCCTGCACACTGCCGCAACTGCGGGTCATGCACGCCAGGCTCTACAACCTGCTCGGTGATCCGACCACCCGCATCGCCCATCCGCCGCCGCCTCCAGCGTCACTCGAACTCGTCGAGGGAACGCTCCGCGGGGCGGTCGGCACGCCCTGCACTGGACGCGTGACAGTCGAGATCGAGACCACGCGGGAGTCGATTGCCTCGGGGCCGCTGCCGGGACCGGCCACGCGCGACGACCCCGCCCTCGAGGAGCGCGCCGCCGAGCTCTATCCGCGGGTCAACTCCAGGGTGCTGTGGCGCGGCACGACCACCATCGAGGAGGGCCGCTTCGCCCTCGCCCTGCCAATTGGCGATTCGGAACTCTGGCCCCGAGCCGCCATGATCCGCGTTGCAATCGATGCAATCGACGCCGACGGTCAGTCGTTCTTGCGTCTCGGTGGTCTGCGGATCGATGCCCCGGTCCAGTCCGCCCCCAATCCGTCTCCAGGAAACCCCTCCGGCGGAAACCACTCCGGCGGAAACC
>CAYXKH010000008.1:22776-28916 GCA_964465255.1 uncultured Isosphaeraceae bacterium | reverse complement strand
CTCCGGCGGAAACCAGTCTCCCGCGCATCCGGATCGCTGATGCGATCTGCGCGTCCGAACCCTCTCTATCCTGCCCACCGTGACCACGCTCTCTCCCTCTGTCTCGTCTCCGCCCGACATCGCCCGCATCACCGCTGAGGTCACCCGCGCCAGCGCCCCATTTCGCGAACTCGAAGCCCAGATCCGGCAGGTCATCGTCGGTCAGGACCGCCTGCTTCATGGCATGCTGCTGGGACTTCTGTCGAATGGACACCTGCTGATCGAAGGCGTGCCCGGACTTGCCAAGACCACCGCGGTCGCCTGTCTTGCCGCCGGAATCGACGCCTCGTTCCGGCGACTCCAGTTCACTCCCGACCTGCTTCCGGCCGACCTCGTGGGCACCCAGATCTACCGCCCCGCGAGCGGTGACTTCGTGGTGAAGACCGGTCCGATCTTCGCCAGCATCGTTCTGGCCGATGAGATCAACCGCGCCCCGGCGAAGGTGCAGAGCGCACTTCTCGAAGCGATGCAGGAACGCCAGGTGACCATCGGCGGCGAGACCTTCCGACTGCCCGAGCCCTTTCTCGTCCTGGCGACGCAGAACCCAATCGAACAGGAAGGCACCTATCCCCTTCCCGAGGCCCAGGTCGATCGCTTCATGATGAAGCTGGTCGTCACCTATCCGACCCGGGCGGAAGAGAGGCAGATCCTCGATCGGATGGGTCATACCAGCACCAAATACACCATTGCCCCGGTGATGCGCCCCGAAGCGATCGCCGATGCGCGGCGGGTCGTCGATTCGATCTATCTCGACGACAAGGTGAAGGACTACATCGTCAGCATCGTGGTGGCGACCCGCGATCCGGCCGCGGCCAAGATCCCAATCGTCGGGATGATCCAGTACGGGGCCTCGCCTCGGGCCACGATCAGTCTGACCCTGGCCAGCAAGGCCAACGCCTTTCTCGCGGGTCGGGCCTTCGTCCTGCCGCAGGACGTCAAGGACGTGGCTCCGGAAGTTCTTCGCCATCGACTCGGCCTCAGCTACGAGGCCGAGGCCGAGGGACGATCGACCGACGACATCATCCGCACCGTGCTGGAGCATGTGAGGGTGCCGTGAACGCCGCCGAACTGCTGCGCACCGTCCGGCGTATCCAGATTCGAACCTCGCATCGCGTCAGCGAAGCATTGGCTGGTCAGTACCACGCCGTCTTCCGCGGACAGGGCATCGAGTTCGAAGAGGTCCGGCCCTATCAGGTCGGCGACGATGTGCGCCTGATCGACTGGAACGTCTCCGCCCGCTTCGGCGAGCCCTACATCAAGCTCTTCCGCGAGGAGCGGGAGCTGGCGGTGATGCTGGTGGTCGACCTGAGCGAGTCGCTTCTCTTCGGCACCCGCGAACAGTCCAAGCGCGAGCTGGTCACCGAGATGGCCGCGACCATCGCCTACTCGGCGGTGCGCAACGGCGACAAGGTGGGACTGATGATCGCCACCGACGGCGCCGAACGGACGATTCTGCCGCGCAAGGGATCCCGACAGATCCTGCGGGTGATCCGCGAGCTGCTGGCCTTCGAGCCCACACGACTGCGCACCAACCTGGCGGCGGCCCTCGAGGAACTCGAGCGGGTCCAGCGGCGCCGCGCGGTCGTCTTCGTGATCAGCGACTTCATCGAGCCTCGCGAGGATCAGCGACTCGAACAGGTGCTGCGCCGGCTGCGGCGACGTCACGATCTGATCCCGGTCGTGGTCGGCGATCCGCGGGAGCGGGAACTGCCCAACGTCGGTCTCCTCGAACTGCGCGATCTCGAAACCGGAGAGATGGCCGTCGTCGACACCGGCAGCCGCAGCGTGCGGCGCCGATTCAAGGAGACCGCCGACGCCCTTGCCGCGCAGCGGGTGGCGACCCTGCGCCGGGCCCGGACCAGAGCAGTCGAGCTGGCCACCGGCGAGGACTTCGTCGCGGCCCTCACCCGCTACTTCAGTACCCGCGGCCGCGGCGAGGGGCGGAGGGCATGACGCGTCCCTGGCTCCGCGGCGTGACTCGCACGGGATCACCATTCACTGCGGTCGCAGCAGGTTCACTCGCGCTTGCGCTTCAGCCGGCTCTCGCCCGCGCCGCGGCCCCTCCACCCGCTGCGACAGCACCACTCCGTGCCGCCAAGGACGCGGCCGTGAAGCCGGTTGCGGTCCGACTCGAGGTCACCTCGCGGGCCATCCAGACCGCCGACGATCTGCGCTGCTCGCTGGTGGTCGACTTTCCCGCCGAGGCGATCGTCACGCTGCCGGTCCTGACCGAGTCGCTCGGCCCCTTCACCGTGCGCGAGGTGGAGCCCGTGGTGCGCAGCCGGGCAACTCGCGACGGCGAGTTCCTTGAGGGACAGCGCCGCATGGCCCAGTCCTTCACACTCTGGATCGCCTCGCCCGGCCCGGCAGTCATCCCCGCCCTCAGCGTCGAAGTGCGGCTTCAGACGGGCGAGGTGATCACCCTCGCCACCGACGCGGTGACAATCGACGTGGCCACGCGGGTCGACGATCCCTTCGATCCGACCGTCTTCGACGACGTGATGGATCCGGCCACGCTTCCGGCGGCGCCGCAGTCCGCGGGAGTGTGGATTGCAATCGGCTCCGCGCTCCTGGCCAGCGCCGTGGCGGTGAGCGTTGCCCTGCGCCGCCCGCGGACGGTGGCGGCGGTTGCGGAACCCGAGCCGCACGACTGGGCTCGCGTCGAGCTCGATCGACTCGAATCGGCGCAGCTCCCGGAGCGCGGCGAGATCGACGCGTACTTCGTCAAGCTCACCACCATCGTCCGCGACTTCGCTCGGCGGCGCTTCGGTCTCGAAGCTCCGCAGCAGACCACGCCGGAGTTTCTTCGAACCCTGCGGCTTCACCCCACCCTTGCGGGACGCCCGCGGGTACTGATCGGCGAGCTGCTCGAGCGCGCCGATCTGGTGAAGTTCGCCCGCACCGGCGCCGCCCTTGACGAGTGCACCCAGGCGATGCGGGCGGCACGACAGCTCACCAGCGCCCCCGATCAACCCTTCGGTCCAGCCGCCGCCAACGCTCCCGAGTCGAGCCCGGCGGAGGAGGCCCGATGACCTTCCTCTCGCCGTCGGTCTGGCTGCTGCTTCTTCTTCCGCTGGCAGTGCTGGCGTTTTGCCGCACCCTCTTCGGTCGGCGGCGTCCGGCGGTGGCCTACTCCGACGTCAGCCGGCTTCGGGCCGCCGGCGGTGGAGTCGTGGCCTCGTTGCGCTGGATCGTGCCGACCTTGCGGATGCTGGGATTGGCGCTCCTGATCGTCTGTCTGGCGCGACCGGTGCGACCCGACGAGCAGGTCCGCACCTTCGTCGAGGGCATTGCCATCGAGCTGGTGGTCGACCGCTCCGCCAGCATGCTGGCCCTCGACTTCGAGCTTGACGATCGTCCCTCGGATCGGCTCAACGCCGTCAAGCGGGTGGTGCGATCGTTCGTCGGTGGAAGCGACGAAGGGGAGACCCCTCTCGCGGGACGGAGCGAGGATCTCATCGGCCTGGTCGTCTTCGCCCGCCACGCCGATGCGGTCTGCCCGCTGACGCTCGATCACGATCATCTGCTCGCGGCCCTCGACGCCACCGAGCCCGCCACCCAGCGCGGCGAGGACGGCACCGCAATCGGAGAGGGAATTGCCCTCGGCGTCGAGCGGTTGCGCGATGCGACCAGCCGCACCCGCCCGGACGAATCGCGCCGCATCCAGAGCAAGGTGATGATCCTGCTCACCGACGGCGAGAACAACGCCGGGAGCATCGATCCTCGCGAGGCAGCCAAGCTCGCCGCCTCGACCGGCGTGCGCATCCACACCATCGGCGCCGGAAGCCGAGGCATCGCCCCATTTCCAGCAGGGATCCAGGATGGTCGCATCGTCTACGAGCGCCGCCGGGTGAGTTTCGACGAGGAGATCCTGAAGGAGATCGCCGAGTCGACCGGCGGCCGCTACTTCCGAGCCACCGACACCGACTCCCTGCGCGAGATCTACAGCGAGATCGATCGCCTCGAGAAGACCCGCAGCGAACAGACCCGCAGCGTGCTCTATGCCGACTTCGCCGTGCAGAAACTCTCTCTCGCCGGCATCGATTTCCCTCCGCTCCTCCTGGTCGTCCTCGCAATCCTCTCCCTCGAAACGCTGCTTGCCGTCACCCGCTTCCGCACTCTTCCTGGTTGACGCTCACCTGTTTTTCCGGCTCTCCGCGCTCTCTTTCTCTCTCCCTCTGCCTCCTCCTTCCTCCTCCTTCCTCCTCCTTCCTCCTCCTTCCTCTCCCTTCCTCATGGCGTTCATCGTCAACAACCCGCCGGCCTTCCACCTGCTCTGGTTGGTCGGGCTCCTTGCCGGGCTCGGACTGGTCCGGACCCTTGCCGCCGGCCGAGCCCTGCGCCGCTTCGCCGATCAGGAGCTGCTCGGCCGACTGGTGCCGGTTCGGAGCATGTCGCGAAACGTGGTTCGACTCGCGCTCGTGGTGGGTGCCCTGGTGCTGGTGGTCGTCGCCCTCGCCGACATTCGCTGGGGAGTGCGCACCGTCGAGGCCACCCGCCGCGGACTTGACGTGGTCTTTGCCCTCGACGTCTCCCGCTCCATGCTGGCCGAGGATGCCTCGCCCAATCGGCTGGAACGGGCCAAGGGTCTCATCAAGGATCTGATCGATCGGCTGCCGGGCGACCGCATCGGACTGATCGCCTTCGCCGGCGATGTCTCGGTGGCCTGCCCGCTGACACTCAACCACGACGCCTTCCGGATGAGCCTCGACGAACTCGATGTGCGTGACGCAACTCGCGGCGGTTCCCTGCTGGGCGACGCCATCCGCCGCGCCGCCCTCTCCTTCTCCGACACGGCGCCGGAGGGGAAGGTCATCGTCATCGTCAGCGACGGCGAAGATCATGGCAGCCTTCCCGCGGAGGCCGCGAGCGAGGCTCGCACCGAGCGGGGTGCGCGGGTCTTCACCATCGGTCTCGGCGACGAGCGCGAGGGGGCCAGAATTCCGGTCAGCGAAGGCGGAACACGCCGTTACCTCGTCAGCGAGGGGACGGAGGTCTGGACCAGGATGGATCCTCGCGGACTGACCGAGATTGCCAAGGCCGGTGATGGCGCCTTCATCCCCGTGGGCACCACCACCGCCGACTGCGCCGCGATCCTCCAGGGGTTGATCGTCGACTCCGAACGGAAGTCGGTCGAAGCCACGCTGGTGCGACAGCACATCCCTCGATTCCAGTGGTTTGCCGCGGGCGCCTTCTTCCTGCTCCTCCTTGAATGCCTGGTCGGAGTTCGCCGGGTCCGCGCCGGCGGTGCTGGCCCGACATCTGGCCCGACATCCACTTCTGGTTTCTCGGCAGCCACTCCCACGCCCATCGCGCCTGCATCACGTTCACCCGCATGAGATCTCGACTCATCCACTCCACCGACTCCACGCGTGTGCGCGGAACCCGCCGCGGCAGACTCGCGATTCTGGCCGTTGCGCTCGCGTGCGCCGGAAGCGCCGGGAGTGCCGCGCCCGCGCCACCGGCCGAGGTCGACAGCGCTCGAAGCGCCTTCACTGCGGGTGAACAGGCCCTCGCGGCCGAGGACTTCTCGACTGCAGTCGAACACTTCACTCGCGCTGCCGCACTCGAGGAACGCCGGGCCGAGGCCCACTACAACCTCGGCATCAGCCGCTATCGACTCAACGATTTCGAGGGTGCTCGAGCCGCCCTGACGACTGCCGCCGAGCGTGGCGACGTTGGCCTCGCGGCGCTTGCCGCGTTCAACCTCGGTGTCGTCGACTACGCCGAGGCCCTGAGCACACTGAAGTCTCTCGAGGATGCCGCGAGCCCTGCCCAGCCCGGAGATGGCAGCGATGCCCCGACGGCGGCGCCCTCACCGCCGCTCGACCCCGCCGCCGCGCTCACCACCATCGAGGAACGACTCGAACGGGCCATCCGCCACTTCCGAGATGCCGCAACCAGCCTGCCCGAGCATCCCGGACCGAAGCGCAACGCAGAGCGCGCCCAGCGACTGCTCGATGCCCTGGGCCAAGCACGGGAGCAGCAGAACCAACCTCAGCAGCAGCAACAACAGCAGCAGCAAGGCGATCCGCAGCAGAACCCCGAGCAGAAGGAAGAGCAGAAGGAAGGGCAGCAGGAAGGGCAGCAGCAGTCCCCGC
>CAYXKH010000008.1:18690-22676 GCA_964465255.1 uncultured Isosphaeraceae bacterium | reverse complement strand
GAGCAGAAGGAAGAGCAGAAGGAAGGGCAGCAGGAAGGGCAGCAGCAGTCCCCGCAGACCCGCGAGCAGCAGCAACAGCCCAATCAGGAACAGGGTCCTCAGCCGCAGCAGCCGCAGTCGGGCGACGGCGCCAAAGGCGATCAACAGCCCCAGTCTGGCCAGGAACAGGCCGGACAGGAACAGCCCGGCCAGGAACAGGCCGGCCAGGAACAGGCCGGCCAGGAACAGGCCGGCCAGGAACAGGCCGAAGGCAAGGGCGATCAATCCTCCGACTCGCCTCAGGACGGCGCCGAGGATGGGAAGAGCAAGTCACAGAAGCCCGCCAGCGGCAGCGAGCAGAACTCCGAGCGCACGCCGGATCAGTTGCCTCGCAAGCCCGCGGACGGGAAGGAAGGCACGCCTCAGCAACCCGAGCCGCAACAGCCTGGCGGCGGTGAAGGCGGACAGGCCTCCTCGGCCACGGGCGGCGCCGAGGGTCGCGTCCTTCCGCTCAGCCGCGAGGAGGTCGAGCGGCTGCTTCAGGGTGTGCGCGATCGCGAGCGGGCCCGACGGATGGCCATCGAAAACAGGAAGGTTCGTCGAGCACCGCCGAGTGCGAAGGACTGGTGAGCGCCGGATGAGACTCGATTCCATGTGCATGTCGCTCTCTCGTGACTTCGCTCGGCTTGCGATACTCCGGGCGGTTGCGCTCCTACTTCTCCTCTGCGTCGTCGGGTCCACGCGACCGGCGCTGTCCCAGTCGCCGCGGGCCCAGTCGGCGCGGGCCACGATTGAGTTCTCGACTGACGAGACCTATGTGGGCCTGCCGGTCGACATTCGCATCGAAGTGCGCGACGGCGGCGAGCATGAGCCCCCCACCCTGCCGACGATTCCCGGGACGACCATCGACATCCTGCCGCCGGCCACCAGCAGCTTCATGTCGATTGTGAACGGGCGACGCAGCGAGTCGCGCACCACGCTCTACATCTTCCGAGTGACGCCGCTGGCCGCGGGCGATCTGCTGATCCCGCGGATCACGGTGGCGGTCGATGGTCGCGAGTTCTCGAGCGCTGAACGGCGCATCACCGTCAAGCCCGCCGAGGCCAGCGACGAGCTCTTCGTCGAACTGCTTGCCGACAAGAAGAACCCCTGGGTCGGCGAACCGGTCACGCTGGTCCTTCATATCTGGGTGCGGCCCTACGTCGACAAGCGGTATTCCATCCGCCTCGATCCCGAGGACATGTGGAGCTTCATCGACGGCTCCAGCCGCTGGGGAGTCTTCGAGCCGGTCGTGCGTCCGCCCGGGCAGCGGCCTCGCGTTCCATCGGTGCGGGAGATGTCCCGCACCGGGCCCAACGGCAAGGCAATCGACTGCTACCTCTACGAGATCAAGCGCACCGTCTGGCCCACCCGCCCGGGACCGATCGACTTCGGCGATGTCGTCGTGCGCATGCTCTACCCGGAGCGGTTGGAGCGGAGCAGCGATCTGCTGAGTCCCGGGTTCCGCGTGGCCGATCGGCGACTGATTGCATCGCCGCCGACGCCGCCGGCGACCCTCGCCCGAGCCCTTCCACTCGAGGGACGACCGGCCAATTTCCGTAACGCCGTCGGCGTCTTTGGTCTTCGCGTCACGGCGAAGCCCACCGATGTCTCCGTCGGCGAACCGATCACGCTGACCCTCACGGTTGACGACCGCACTCCGGGAGGAGCGGAGCTGCCTGCGCTCTCACCACCGGCGCTGGCGGCGCAGTCCGACCTGGGGAACGACTTCCGGGTCGCCGACGAGCCGCTCGGCGGCGAGGTCCGAGGCGACTCGAAGCAGTTCATCCAGACCATTCGGGCGCTGCGCGACGATGTCGCCGCCGTCCCCCCCGTCGAGTTTCACTACTTCGATCCCATCCAGGGCGAGTATCAGGTTGCTCGAAGCAAGCCCATCGCCCTCAAGGTGCGGGCGGCAAGGACCATCGATCCGAACGCAATCGTCGATGCTCGCGGCGTTCCGGCGGGGTCGGAGGCGACCACGCTGAACGCCAGCGCCGGGGGGCTGCTCAACAACGAACTCGATCCGACTCGACTTCTCGCCACCCATCGTCCGCTGCCCGTCGGCCTGCTCACCTGGGGAATGCTCCTGCCGGCACTGCTGTGCGCGGGCGTCGCCGCGACCCAGCTCGTGCAGTCGCGCCGCGCTGGTGACGCCAGCGCCCGTCGCAGACGCCGCGCTCGACGTCGGGCCCTTGGTCGGCTCGAAGCGTCCGGCGACGCCTCTCTCCTCCGCGGGGCGATGAGCGACTTCATCGCGGATCTCGCCGGACTGCCCGAAGGCACGCTCACCGGCGCCGAAGCCGCAGGGGCCGCCCTGCGCCTGGGCATGTCGGCGGAGCGCAGCGACCGCCTGCGTGAACTGGTCGATGGCTGCGATGCCATGGCGTTCGCTCCCGCCCACCTCCGCGGCGGCGAAGCTCGCCGCACCGAGTTCGAGGCCCTGAAGCAGGCGTGTCGGGAGTGGGTCGCCTCCGCCGCGCCACTGCAGCAGAGCGCGGGCGCCGCCGCAGCGCCCTCCGACTCCGGAGGCTCGGGCGACACCACCGCTTCGCAGCATGTCCTTGCCAGCGCTCCATCAGGTTCCCGAGGAGCTGCTCGCTGATGACTCCAGCGCGACTGATCCTGAACCTGTACTTCGTGGCCCTGTACTTCGCGGCGTTGCTCGTCGCCTGTTCAACGGTCGCCACAGCCGGATCGTCCGCCCCTGCCACCGCGAACGACGCGGCAGACTCGAGTGCGGTACTGCGCGCCGCGGCTCAGGAGTCCTACGACCGTGGCATCGCCCTGCGCACCACCGATCCGGAGGCGGCGCGAGCTGCATTCGAGGAGTCTGCCCACGAGTTCGAGCAGACGATCGGTCTGGTGGGGGCGAACGGCTCGCTCTGGTTCAACCTCGGCAACGCCAGGATTCAGGCGGGCCAGCTCGGTGAGGGGATCCTCGCCCTGCGAAACGCCGAGCGCCTGATGCCTTCCGACGGCAGGATTCAGGCCAACCTCGGGTACGCCCGCTCGCTGCGAAGCGCAACCATCGAAGCCCGCGGCGCCGAGTCGATCTGGGGACCGCTTCTCTCGGCTCGTCACATCCTCTCGCCTGGGGTCCGCGCGGGACTGGCACTCGCACTCAACCTGCTGCTCTGGAGTCTGGTCCTCATCCGACTCCTCGGTCGCCCCGTCCCGGCGCTGGCCATTGCCGCGGTCGCGTTCGTGACCCTCCTTGGCGGAGCCACGATCGTGGCCGACATCGCCGAGTCGCGCCGTCACGATGAGGGCGTCCTCGTCCGCAACGACGTCGTTCTCCGCAAAGGCAACGGGGAGGGATATGAGGCTGCGGTCACCGAGCGATTGAGCGAAGGCGTGGAGCTTCGAGTCCTTGAGCAGCGTCCCGGCTGGAGTCGGGTGCGGCTGCCCGATGGAACCGAGGGGTGGGTGAGAGGGGCGGAGGTGGGAGTGGTGGGAGAACGGAATGAGCAATGGGGAGAAGGGATCAGGAAGGAGCAATGAGGAATCGGGAATCGGGACTGGGAAGTTCGGCGTTCCCGGCCTCCTGCTCGATCAGCGGGCCACCGGCCGGCAGATCATGTTCCAGGTATCCCTTTGCCACGCACTGCTGCGTCGACCGGGTCGAGATCGATGTGGCCGCCCGCCGGCGCGATGGCCTCTCGGCTGGGCTGCGCCCCACCCTTCGATGGTGGAGCCGATGGCAATTGGGCGAGTGCCCGGGCGACCCGCTGGGTGGTTCCCGGCCAGAGGGATTCGAGGACCGGCACCACATCGCGGCGCAGCCGGGCCCGAGCCCGGGTGAGGTCGTCGTTGGATTCGTCGTGACGCCAGCGGCGTCCGGCGCGGCGGCAGAAGAGTTCGCACTCGACATGCCGGTGGCCGAGAAAGGGACGGATCAGGAGTACAGGAGATTCGCGGCCCGGTTGCTTCGCTCCCCGGCCCTGCTGGTCTCCCTGCTGGTCTCC